>NZ_AAXW01000001.1 GCF_000169335.1 Crocosphaera chwakensis CCY0110 | reverse complement strand
TTACGATTAATTATCTCGTCTTAATACCGAAACTTCAAAGGGGTATAACTTGGAGGGTAAGTCAATTATTTTACAAACTTCTCTCTCGTTAGATACTAATACTTCCCAAGTATAAGGAGCAACATATTCATCTAATGTTAAGTCTTTTTCGTAGGAAAAGTTAATCAATACTAATACCGTTTCAGCTTCAGTTTTTCGGGTATAAGCTAAATGTTCATAAGGATAATGAATTAAACTACTCCAACGACCAAACCGTAATGCTTCACTGTTTTTTCTTGCTTTAATCAACTGTCGATAAAAGTTTAATAACGAGTTGGGATCATTTAACTCTTTTTCTACATTTTTTTCTGTATAATTTTCATTGACAGGAAGCCAAGGTTCAACATCTTTTCCAAAGCTAAATCCTGCATTAACGTCATCATTCCATTGCATCGGTGTTCTTGCACTATCCCTAGGAGGTGGGGATTCTCCGCTATCGCTTTTAATAATAGCATTATCTTTAATTTGATCAGGAGGAATATCTAAATTATCTACCATGCCAATTTCTTGACCATAGTATAAAAAAGGAGTGCCTCGGATGGTTAATAAAATAGCAGCAGATGCTTGTGCAATTCCTAATGGATTAGTACATAAACTACATTCAATCCAACGGGATAAATGTCTTGGAATATCGTGGTTATCCAAAAAGTAAGTCGGCCATGCACCGTTGGGGGTAATCAGTTCTTTTTTGATAATTTCTCGCTGTAAATAGCCAGGATACCAAGGACTAAAGGGAAATTCAAAGGTAAAAGCTAGGTGTAATTCATCATTGTTAACCCCATAAAACATGGTGGACTCATAGAGTCGATTATCAATAAAAGTTTCCCCAATTAATACCCGATCTTTATATTCATCTACTAATTTTCTAATCTCTCTAATAATTTGATGATTTTCAGGTAAGTTTTTATCATATAAATGGTGGTGATTATTATAGTTGTTTTTATCACTTGCACCAAATTTTATAGGATTATAACGATAAAATTTATCTTTACTATAAACACTAGAAGCATCTAATCTAAACCCATCAACTCCCTTATCTAACCAAAAACGAATAATGTCAAAAATGGCTGCTTTGACTTCTGGAATATCCCAGTTTAAATCCGGTTGGTTTTCGTTAAAGGTATGATAATAATATTGTTGTCTCGTTTCGTTAAATGTCCAACCCGTTCCTCCAAAATAAGATAACCAATTATTTGGTAATCCTCCGTCGGGTGCAGGATCTTGCCAATGGTACCAATCACTTTTAGGATTATCTTTACTACTACTAGATTCTATAAACCAACTATGTTGATTAGAGGTATGATTGACAACTAAATCTAAGATAACTTGAATCCCTCTTCGATGACATTCAGTTAGTAAAGTATCAAAATCTTTTAAGCTTCCGAAAGCATCACTAATATCATAGTAATCACTGACATCATAGCCATTATCAATCATGGGAGATTGATTAATCGGAGATAACCAAATGGCATCAATTCCTAAAGATGTTTCACTATTAGGATCTCCATCATTAAGATAGTCTAGTTTTTTGATAATTCCTTGTAAATCTCCAATTCCATCGCCATTGCTATCGGCAAAAGTCAAGGGATAAATTTGATAAATGACACCAGTTTCCCACCATTTTTTATCATTAAGATTTTTACTTTTTCTCATGTTGAAATTGTTTCTTTACTACAGTTAAAGTTTGTTTTTTGTGAGACATTGTAGAGACTTTATTCCATTATGCCTTATTAGCTTGTATTTTGCTAATAACTAGATAATCAATTATTCATCAAAAGTAAAAGTTTCAGGTAAATATCTAAGTAATTAAACTTACTAAGATTTTCTTTATATCAATTCAGAAATTTTATCAGTTAGTTCATAAATGATATCTTAAACCAGTACAAGTAAACCTAATAAGCCATGAAAAAATAATCAATTTTTAATAAGTTAACATCAAAATTAAATGCTTTTACCTGTTCGTTGTTCCCTATCTAAACTAGCTAGTTTTTATCGAAGGTGCAAGATATGAGCATAACGTTACCTTCGAGAAAGACAATGAACAATTAAAAAAAGTATTTTCTATTACTTTGATTAATCTTAAGACTAATCAAAAAAAGACGATTTATGTGGGAAAAATTAATTAATTTTAGATACGACGAAAGAAGAAATTACCTATTGTTATTCTGCTAGTTCTTGTACTGTTTGTACTGTTAAATTATTGCAAGGAAATGTAGAACAAACAGTTCAGGGATTCGATTTTAGTAGATACAGAATAAATTATCCCTTATACAGCGTTTTCTACTTCTGATTGTAACATTTTGACTCATCAAGAAGATAAATTTTTCTAAATCTTCAAGTTAATTGAACTACATTAACTAAAACTTCTGATAAGCATCTTTTTACTTTCAGAAGTTTTAATCTCTATTCCTTTTTATCCCTCCTTCCTCCCCGTACTCCTCACACTCGTAGATTTGGGAGATAAGACAACTATCTAAACCTGATTAGTATTACATCAGTAAAAAAAGATATTTAGTTGATTTGAGTAATCGTACTTTGTTTGTATGGCTTAATAGACATGACAGCTTCTTTGAGGGCTGTTATGCGATCACTCATAATATTATCAGGAGAAACAATATCCATTACCCCTAACTTTCTTAAACGGCTTTCTGCTTGTCCACTTATCCCAACCAAAAAGACGTGACGACCTTTTTCTACAGCTTCTTGAATGGCATTTTCTAACGCTAAAGAAGAGGTTACTCCCAAAATGGGAACTTCTGATAAATCTAGCACCAATGCTTGATAATCATTAATTAGATTATGTTCGCGGGAGATAGCTTTGGCAACACCAAAAATCATTGGACCACTGAGATAGAAGAGTAGAACTTTACCATTAGCTTCTTCTAGTAACTGTTTCTCTTCGGGTTTAAGGTCGATTTCTTCATCATCATAAGTGATGGCTTTAACTTTATCGGCCCGATGATTAGAAAGACGTTCAATGGTGAGAATATTGGCGACAAACACACCGACTCCAACCGCGACAATTAAATCAACAAATACGGTTAATAGAATCACCCCGTACATGATAAGAGCAGCTTTAACAGAGATTTTATGAGCGCGTTTGAGGAAACCCCAGTCGACAATATCGATACCCACTTTTAAGGCGATACCAGCTAAAACTGCTAAGGGGATACCTTGTAGGTATTGACTTAACCCTAACACTACCACTAACAAAACCAAGGCGCGAGTTAAACCAGAAACCGCCGTTCTACCACCGGTTTGAATATTAACTACCGTTCCCATGGTTGCACCAGCACCAGCAATACCACCGAATAAACCAGAGACTAAGTTACCGAGTCCTTGACCGATTAATTCTTTGTTAGAATCGTGTTCGGTACGGGTTAAACTGTCTGCCACCAAGGATGTCAATAAAGCATCGATACAACCCAACATGGCCAATACTAAAGCGTCAACGAACATAAGTCGCAGTTGAGCCGCACTAAAGGTAGGAACTTGTAAACTGGGTAAACCGACAGATATCTCCCCAATACGGCGAATATCAGCGTCACCAAACACGGATACAGCAAGTAAACTTCCCACAATTAAAGCGAGTAACTGCGGTGGCATATATTTCTTCAACTTTCTAGGATAGAAGAAAAGAATGGCTACAGTGATCACCGCCAATAGGGTTTCTAGGTAGGTGGTGGAATTCATGCTGGTGATGAGGTTGGGTATATTCTGCACTGTTCCAACCACTCCCCCTTTTGGACTCGCTTGACCGAGAAAGGGTGCAATTTGTAGAATAATGAGAATAACTCCAATGCCTGACATAAAGCCAGAAATCACTGTGTAGGGCATGAGGGTAACGTATTTCCCCAGTTTAAACACCCCAAAGAGAATTTGGAACACCCCGGCCAACATGACCACGGTAAAAGCCATGGCTAAACCTTGCTCTTGTCCATTGGTTGCTATTAAACTAGCAATAACTGAGGTCATCACCACCGTCATCGGACCAGTGGGTTCAGAGATAAGGGTAGGGGTTCCTCCGAAAAGGGCTGCAAAAAAGCCGATTAAAATGGCTCCCCACAACCCAGAAGACGCTCCTGCACCAGAAGCGACCCCGAAGGTTAATGCCATTGGTAAAGCGATAACCGCGGCCGTCAGTCCACCGAAGATATCGCCCTTGACATTTCTAAAATGAATCGTATTTGTTATTGACATTTTGAACAAGTAATATTCTCGTTTGCAATGCCAAGATTTTACTATGTTTTAATCTTATTGTCCTTGACAAAATACATAAATTAATGGGACTCAAAACAGGGATAAATATGCCTTAATTGTTTTATTCATATTATGCAAATTTTGTCAAATTTAATTTTTTACTCGTAATAAAAATATACAAAATGCTTCTAATTTTGGGGCTTTTTTGGGGTGATTTTGGGAGAGTTGGAGAGAGACAAAAATGTTTTTTTGACGAGGTAATCAGGGTTTGATCCTATTTTTGGAAAAAATTAGACACCAGAACTCTATTATGAAAATTAGAGTATAGCGCAAAAACCCCATGAATTCGTTCACAAATAAAAAGTATTCTCAATAATAAATTAAGTTTTATTACAAGTAACAGATTGTAAATTAGGAATTTTAAAAGCACGTTTGGGTGAGTTAAAAGTTTTACTTATCGATGAGGGAAGAGTTAGAGTTTATTTTTGGAATGTCAGAACCTTGGTTCATAATTTGAAATGTACTGCTAAAGCAGAATTGGATTATAATTTAACGAGAATTAGCAGTGTTTAAACATCGTTATGTCTGCTTTGATAGAGTCCTTAGAAATAATTAAGCAATATCTTATCGAACATCCACCAAAATATCATTCTGAAATTGTTTCTAGATTAAAGCCAGGACTTTCTCATCAACAAATTAGGGAAATTAGTAAAAATTTTCCATATACTTTACCAAAAGAAATCTATGAGCTATATCAGTGGCATAACGGAATTGATGATTCTGGAGACAAAGGGGGATGGAATTATTTTATTTCTGCTGTTGGAGGCGTATTTGGATATCTTCCATTGGAAGAAGCTTTAAAAAAATCTCAGAATTTTCTAAATCTTAAACTAAGTTCTCAGGATGAGATCATAGAACAATACGAACCAAATTGGCTGTTAATTTTCGATCAAGCTTCAGATGTTAATGCAGCGGGTGTTGTTGTGGTCATAGAGAATCAAAATACTTATGTTAGATCTTTCGATCCAGAGGATGGGTTTTACGGGATTATTCATTCTAGTCTCACAAATATGATGCTTAGTAACGCCATTAGAAAAGGAAATTTAAGTGGTAAAGACTTCAGTGGAGGTGATTTTAGAAACTTACATCTTCATAAAGTAAATTTAACTAATACCAATTTAGAGTCTGCTGATTTTAGAGGAGCAAATTTAACTCAAACTAATTTGGAAGGAGCTAATATTAAAAATATAAAAATAGAAGAAGCTTTTTATAGCGATACAACTATCTTTCCTCAAGATATAGATAAGTCAAAATTAATTTATGTAGGTGCGAATGCTGATTTAAGTAACCTTGATTTGAGAGGTATTTATTTAAACAATATGAACTTGGAAAATACAAAATTTATTAATGCTAATTTAGCAAAAAATTATTTACTTAATGCAAACTTAAAAAACGCAAATTTATCAGGTGCTAATCTTGAAAGAGCTAATTTAGAAGATGCAGACTTATCAGGAGCTAATTTGGAAGGTGCTAATTTACATGGAGCAAACTTATCGGGAGCTATTTTAACTAATGCTAATCTCTTAAATGCTTACTGGGTTTATCATTGGGTAGTAAAAGATTCAGGTAAGAACCCTATTTTTTATAAAACTGTAATGCCAGATGGCAGTATTAAAAACTAATCTTGGAATTAAAGAAAGTTTAATAGTTTTGAAGAGAACGGCGATCGCGTTACTTAGGTTCTTTTTTTGGAAAAATAGAGCAGCGTGTTTATGTCGTAGCTTACACCATCAGAGGTTCAGTGGTTCGTTTGATTTCAGCAAGAAAAGCTAACAGTAGAGAGGTAAAACGTTATGACAACGGTTAACTACACACCTGATCCTGAAAAAAAGGCTCAACTGAGTCAAGAACAATTATCCCGTTTAGAAGCACTTTCTGATGAGGATATAGACTACTCAGATATCCCTGAATTAGATGACAACTTCTGGGAAAATGCTGAGATAGTCAATACTGATGTTACTCAAAACACGGTATCATCTACCCTAGGAAATTTTTAGGCGAAACACACCCCAATGGGTACTATTCAAACACTACCAGGAACGAGAGATATTCTGCCAGAAGAGATAGGATACTGGCAATATGTAGAAAGCATAGCGACACAAATACTCAGTCGTGCCATGTACTATGAAATACGTCCCCCCATTTTTGAGCAAACTTCCTTATTTGAGAGAGGAATAGGAGAAGCAACGGATGTGGTGGGCAAAGAAATGTACACTTTCAGCGATAGAGGCGATCGCTCTTTAACTCTACGTCCAGAAGGAACTGCAGGAGTTGTCCGTGCCTATTTACAAAACAATCTTTATGCTGCTGGTGGGGTGCAACGTCTGTGGTATTGTGGCCCGATGTTTCGCTACGAAAGACCCCAAGCTGGTCGTCAACGACAGTTTCATCAAATTGGGTTAGAATTAATCGGTACAGCCGATCCGAGGGCAGATGTAGAAGTGATTGCCTTGGCTACAGATATCTTGAAGACGTTAGGACTGCAAAGTTTAAAATTAGATATTAATTCCGTCGGCGATCGCAACGATAGACAAAGATATAGAGAAGCGTTAGTTAACTATTTTCTACCTTACAAAGAAGAACTCGATCCCGACTCCCAAGATCGTCTACAACGCAACCCCCTACGCATTCTCGATAGTAAGGATAAGCGTACCAAAGAAATTAATGAAAATGCTCCTAGTATTTTAGAACATCTTGGAGATGCTTCTAAAAAACACTTTGATCAAGTGCAACAACTCCTAAGTGATCTCGGCATTGAATACAACATCAATCCTTGCTTAGTCAGAGGATTAGATTATTACACCCATACCGCTTTTGAAATGATATCCGACGATTTAGGGGCCCAAGCAACGGTATGCGGTGGAGGACGCTATGACGGGTTAGTGGAAGAGTTGGGAGGAAACGCTACTCCGGCAGTGGGTTGGGCCATTGGGATGGAACGGTTAATTATTCTACTCAAGCAATTACAATCTTCCCCTGAAATGACCCCAGATATCTACCTAGTTTCACGAGGAGAAGCAGCCGAAGGGCAAGGGTTGATTTTAGCCCAAAAATTGCGGAAAGAGGGTTTAACGGTGGAATTAGACATGAGTGGGAGTGCGTTTGGTAAGCAGTTCAAGCGGGCCGATCGCAGTGGAGCGATCGCTTGTATCGTTTTAGGAGAGGAAGAAGCAGAAAACAAGACAATGCAACTAAAATGGTTGCAAAGCAAAGAACAACAAGCAATGACACAAGCAGAGTTATTTACTAAAGTTGGGGAACTTAAAGAACAACTTGACAGACATAAAAGAACAATGAACCACTCCACACAATAACAAAGATGACATCCTGGGAATTTTTGATCCAAAGAGATGATGATATTAAATGGTATCCTGCTAGTTCTTCTAACTTAGAATTAGAACCTGGAAAATATCGCATTTTGGGAAAATCAAACCGTTTGAATACTATGGTTGATGTTCGCATTAATTCCTCAAATCAAGAAGCACAATATCATCAACGTCGCATTAATTCCCAGGGGTTAGTGATGGTTCTTCCTTTTACTGAATTGACTCCCGAAACCTCTTGGAATATTCGTTGTCATGGAGATGTTTTATCAGAGTTTTTAGGAGAGAGTTGGACTGAAACCATTACACTAAATATTTTATCTATCAAGGATCAACGTCCAGTAATTAAACCTTCTAAGTCTTCTCTTTCCTCAGACAATAAAGTCACAAATAATAATAAAGCACAAGTCTATTTAAACCAACTAGAAAAACTTTTGCGAGAGAAAATTGAACCTCAATTAAACAAAAAACAACAACCACAAGATAAAAAGATAAATTCCCAACCGTTAAAGTCAAAATGCTTGCTCAATCTTAGTTTAGAGCAAGATGGGTTTATTATTAATGCTGGAGAAAGAATTAGTTTATCAGGAAAGGTAGAAGCGGTTAATATGCAGGGAGAAATTGCGTTAAATGCTAAACTTAGTTACGAACTAATTCATCCTGAAACAGAAGAAATTTTATTGACAGTAGATTACCCATTATCTGATGAAAAACTACCTTGTCATTTTAATCATACTTTAGTTATTCCTGATGACATCGATAATAATTTTATTGTTGGGGAGTTAATTCTAGAAACTCTAAAAGGATACCCCTTAAATCATGCTTCTTTTACAGTCACAACTCAGCATTATCATCCTGTGAATTGCACCATTGAACTGATTGATACTGAAACAGAAGACAGTTATATTTATGATTTAGAATTAGCAGAAAAAATAAATAGTAACCACCCTCATTTACGACTACCTAATCCTAATAAATATTCTCGATTATTTCCTTCGCATTTTCGTAAATCTCCGCAAGTATTGCCTCCCAAATTAGAGCATCATTTCGTTAACGAAGAACGTAAAGGCTTAAAATTACCAAAAATTAGTTAATTATTAGTTGTTAATTAATTATACCAGATTAACTATAGTTTAAATTATTAACATAGAGATTAACTTGATTAATTATAAATTCAGTATTATAATCTTCAGAAAGTTAAACTATTTATAATCATGAATTTTCGGTTTAATATTAGTCTAGCAGACATTTTTAAAATACTTAGTCCTTTATTGGTAGTTTTATTTAGTGTCTTGTTAGGAATACTTTTTGAGAGAAGGGTAATCAAAAACATCAAAAAATTAGCTGCTAGAACTCACTGGAAATATGATAAAATTATTATTAATTCAATTCAAGGATTTAGTATTCTTTGGTTTTCTTTAGGAGGAATAGCGGTTGCTTCTTATATTTATCCTATTCCTATAGCAATTCAAATTCTTATAAATAAGTTCCTCATTGCTACATTTTTAGGTTCTGCAACCCTAGTTGTTTCTCGTTTATTGGTGGGATTACTTAAAGCTTATACCACTGATGAACAAGGAATTTCTCCCTTAACATCGTTGTTTGAATTTATTACTAAGATTGTTATTTATAGTCTCGGTGTTTTAATAATATTACAGTCTATTGGCATTCAAATTACACCCCTATTAACTGCATTGGGAGTGGGTGGTGTTTCCGTTGGTTTAGCTTTACAAACTACCCTAGCAAATTTAATGTCTGGGGTAAATATTATTATGTCAGGAAAGGTCAGACCTGGGGACTATATTCGTTTGGCCAGTGGAGAAAGTGGCTATGTTCTTGATGTAGAATTAAAATATACTGTCTTAAGAGAAATAACCGACAACTTATTAATTATTCCTAACTCAAAAATTATTTCTGGAAGCTTCAAAAATTTTAGTTTACCCAATAAAACCATTGTCCTCCCTGTTACCCTTGATGTAGGTTACGATAGTAATCTAGAAACAGTTGAAAACATAACCCTTGACGTAGCAAATAGTTTATTAAAAGAGAAAATAATAGAAGAAGAATATCTAAAAGAAGATATTGGTCAACCGTTTATTCTTTATAATAAATTTGATTACTTTAGTATTAATTTAACCATTTACTTGAAAATTCATGAGCGTGAATTTTTTGACCATTTAGAACTAAAACATCAGTTTTTAAAGAAACTCCATAAACGATATCAAGCAGAAGGTATTGAGATTCCTTTTCCTATAAAATCCATGTATTTTCCTCCTCAGAAAGACGATAATCCTTATTATAATATACAGTAATCACTTTTATATTAAAAATTAAATTAAATGAAATCATCTTATTTAAAATCTAGTTCAATTTTAATTCTAATCGTAATTAGTATTATTATCCTTTTTTTTTGTAGTAGTTTAAAACATATTTTATTTCAATCGACAGCTTGGGATTTAGCTATTTTTGATCAAGCTGTCTATTTAATTAGTCAAGGAAAAATTCCTATTTCTTCTTTTTTGAATATTCATATTTTAGGAGATCATGCAGCATTAATATTATATCCTTTAGCCTTGTTTTATAAAATTTACTCTTCAGTTTATTGGTTGTTACTAATCCAAGCATTTGCTTTAAGTTTGGGTGCATTACCTATCTATTATTTAAGTCAATATTATGGTTTAACTCAATCAAAATCATTAACTCTGAGTTTAGTTTATTTACTTTATCCTTTAATTTTTAATATTAATTTATTTGACTTTCATCCTGATGTTATTGCTGTTTGTTCTCTTTTCTGGGCAATTTTAGCAGCTTATTGGAATAATTTAGGATTATTTATTTTTGCTATTGTTATTACCCTAAGTTGCAAAAGCGTTTTATCTTTAACTATAATATTTATGGGCTTATGGTTATTCTGTTTTGAAAAAAAACAAAAATTAGGCTCAATTACTATTAGTTTAGGTGTAAGCTGGTTTATTATTAGTACCCGTTTAATTATTCCTCTTTTTAGTGATAATACTGCTAATATTAGTCGTCATTTAGAACGATTTAATTATTTGGGTAATTCTTTTTCTGAAATTTTTCAAAATTTACTCTTTAAACCTTGGTTATTCTTTCAAGGATTATTCAACTTACCTAATTTAGAATATTTATTATTATTATTTATTCCTATTATTTGGGGATTATCGTTACACTATCTTACCCCTTTAATCGCTGCCATTCCAACTTTAGCCATGAATTTGCTATCACAAAATGTGCTACAAAAAGACTTATTACATCAGTATTCATTACCGATTATACCTTTTTTAATGGTTGCCGTAATCATAACTTTATCAGCAAAAAAAAGCTGGTTTCAACATAATAAATATATATTAACTTGGTCATTAATTTGTTTTATAGCTTTAGCTAAATATGGCTATTTTACCTCTCGTTATTTAGACTCTCTTGATACTTGGAAAGCAACCAACGAAGCAATAACTAAAATTTCTACTAAAGGAAATGTTTTGACATCTACTTATATTGCACCCCATGTAAGTCAACGTGCTATGATTAAATTAGCAGAAAATGGGGCTGAATCCTTTGATGTAAATCAATTTGATTATATCTTACTCAATCAACGATATCTCGGACGAGAAAGTTCTCAAGAATTAATTGAAACGATTAAAGAAAAGATTGGACAAAATAATAATTTTAATTTAACCTATACAAAAGATGATGTTTATTTATTTAGTCAAAAAACTAAGCAGTAAATTCCTATTATGACTATTATTTTAACCAATGATGATGGCATTGATGCCCCTGGAATTCGTGCCTTATCAAAAGCATTAGGGGGTCAAGGAATTATTGTTGCACCTAAACAACCTCATTCCGGTTGTGGACACCGCGTCACTACCCATAAACCCATTCACTTAGAAAAGCGTTCTTTAACAGAATATGCAATAGATGGAACACCAGCTGATTGTACAAGAATTGCAGTAAAACATATTAACAAAGAGACAAAATGGGTACTTTCTGGAATTAATGCAGGGGGCAATTTAGGAGTTGATGTTTATATTTCTGGAACGGTAGCTGCAGTTAGAGAAGCAGCAATGTATGGTATTCCTGGTATTGCGATCTCCCATTGGATAAAGCGTCCTTTAGTTATTAACTGGGAATTAGCAGTTAAATGGACAGAAAAAGTATTAAATATTCTTTGGGATAAACCATTAGAATCGGGTAGTTTTTGGAATGTTAATTTACCTCATTTAGAAACCAATTCTCCAGAACCTGAAATTATTTTTTGCCAAAGCAGTATACATCCTTTACCCGTTAATTATCGAGTAGAAGGTGACTTATTTTATTATCATGGAGAATACGCCAAAAGAAAACGCTCAAAAGGTACAGATGTGGACGTTTGTTTCTCAGGAAATATTGCAGTAACTTTAATTAAATTGTAACTTGTTGATTGTTATTTTCAAGAATCAACTCACTAATTTTTTGACTCACTAATTGATTTCCTAAAGGACTTAAATGAATATGATCTCGGTATAAATCATCAATATTTTCTTGTTTAGCAAAGATAGGTAAGAAGTTAATAAACGGTACATTATTAACCTCTACCCACTCCTGTAAGCGTCTTCTAGCAACTTTTTCGTAGTCTCTAGGTTTAGGGTTCATTTCCCGTTTTAGAGGGGTTAAAACCATCATAAATTGACTATTATTATTAGTTGTGATCGCTTTCATTTTTTCAATAGCTTCTAAATTAAATCCCACACGATCGCCTTTTTCTCCTACTATTTCATCCATTCCTGGAATTTTGGGATCACGATAAAACACTTTGTCTAAAATTTCTTTTATCGCTAAAATAGGCTGTTTATCAGGATAATAAAGATCGGTTCCAACTCTTAAAGGAGTTGGTTTAGTAGCAAATAAATCGTCAGTATTAATGATTAAAAAGATGACTTGAGAGTTAAATGTTCCAAATCGGTTTAAATAAGCTAATTGATTTCTCGGCCCCCAAGAGTTAGCAGAAGCGTTTAAAACTTCTATGGTTTGTGATGATTTTTTTTCAATTTCTTCTTTCACTAATGCGGAAATAGTTTCGTTTTGATCTGTCCACCAACACCCATTGACAATAGAATCTCCGATAAAAAATAGCCTGACAGTATCATTAGAAAGACTTTTTTCAATATCTTCACTTCGCATGGAATATTGATTAATTATAGTCAATTTTCCTAAACGACGAACATTTTGATTAGGGGCTAATAAATAGCCTATCTCATCATCAGCAATATAAATAGGACGTTTACCTAGACCAAAAAATAACCGTAAGCTACCTTCAATAATAAGTAAACTAATAAGAAAAATACCAAGGGTGATCAATATAATTTTCATGGTTTTGATAATAGAAAAATTGTCTAACTTGAGACTACCTCAACTAATTTTTAATGGGTAATATAGCCTTTTCTAAAGTAGATAAAGGAACAGACCCTGAAAAAAATTGACCATTAAACACAAACAAAGGAGTTCCTTGAATTCCAATTTTTCTAGCGAGTTCCATATCTTTCGTAATGGCAACATCAGCCCTTTGACTATTACGATCGCGTTGAAATTGATTAATATTTAGATTCAACTTATTAGCAATCTCAAGATATAATTTCTCTCCTAAGTTTTCTTGCTGCGTAAATAAAGCATCATAATAAGGCCAAAACTTACCTTGTTGTTTTGCAGCCCATGATGCTTTAGCTGCGGCCATCGCTTGAGGATGAATACTACTTAAAGGAAAATATTTATAAACTAAAGTTACCTCATCATGGCTTTCTATAAATGTTTTCACAGTCTCATAAGCTTGTTGACAATAAGGACATTGAAAATCAGAAAATTCTATGAGAATATTCTTTTGAGTTAAAGATCCAGTGATAGGAGAATCAGCGATAATGGTTTGAGGATGCGTTTCTAATTCTGATATAAAAGACTGTATGAATTGTTTTTGTTGTTCTTGTTGCTGTTTTTGATAAGCTTGAACCGATTCTATGAGGACTTCAGGATTTTGACGAATAATGTTTAAAACTGTTTTTTCTAGTTCAGGTTCAATAACTGCTTGTGCAGACGGTACACTAATAATAGGTATCCAGGTTAAACCTATCATCACTAATAATGCCATTAAAATATTTAGTCCATTTTTCATCGCACTCTCCAACCTTCAGTTAATTACATCATTGACAGTATTATATTAATGATCCTACTGTCAATTAGCTATCAATTAGAAGCAAGATTAAATTTAAAATTCTATGACTGAAACTATCACCATACAAATCGATCACTTAACTGCATTAGATATTACTCCCGTTAGAAAAATTATTGACCCATTATTAGAAAAAAATGCGATCGCGTCCTTAGAACAAGGATTAACTTTTGATATTCAATACCCTCGTGAACCAAGTGATCCAAGGGAACTCTCAGAAATTCCTGAAATTCGTTTATGGTTTGTTCGTCTTGATACGATTTATCCTTGGTTTCCGTTTTTATTAGATGCTAAACAAGGAGAAATAGCCAGATATGCAGCTATGTTAGTTCCTCATCAATTTAATCGAGTTGAAGGCATTCAATACAACCCTGAAGCATTAGAAATTTTTGTGATGAATAAGTTATTTATTTTATCCGACTGGTTAGAAAAACAAAGTATTTACTCTCAGTTTCGCTTAAAATCTATGGCGCAACTGTTTGGTTATGATATTGAGGATAGTTTTTTTGAAATGATAAAAAAAAGTTGACAGCTAAATTAAATCTAAAAAAATTATATTTTGGTTAATTCACAATTATCAGTTAATAATTATTAGAATTAATTGGTCACTGGTTGCTCTTAACTAATTCTAATTTTTATCTAGGAATAATTTTGCCATGAAAAAACTAGCAATAGTTTTACCATCTATAATTTTTCCTGATAAGATAGCTTTTTCAAATTCCTCAAAACTCATTAAAAATACTTCAATATCTTCATCATCATCTTGTTCGGGAGGTTTTTCTGATTTCTCTAATTCTTGTGCTAAGAAAGCATAAATATACTCATCAGAATAACCAGGAGCTAAGGGAAATTTACCTAAATAATCCCATTTTTTTGCTTCGTAACCTGTCTCTTCTTGTATTTCTCTTTTGATAGTAAGGTCAGCTTCTTCATTAACTTCTAAGGTTCCAGCAGGGAATTCTAAAATTCTTTTTTCGACAGCAAAACGATACTGTTTTACTAATACTAATTGACCTTCTTTAGTAATAGGGACTGCTAATGCCCCCCCAGGATGACGAATACACTCCCAGTTCCCTTCAACTCCATTAGGTAAACGTAATTTATTGACATCAAAATTAAATTTTCGACCTCGATAAAATAGGTTTTGTTGTAAATAAATCGGTAATTCTTTTTCTGTTGACATGAACTTAATATTGAGTGATTGAGTGATGGAATTTGTCTTAAATAATTAATTTTTTATAATTATTCGGTCAACTATGGAACTTTTAAAAAGCATTAGTGAGAAACTGATAGATAGTTAAGATTATCATGCTCAATGATAACAATTTTCATGAGATTAGGGAGTGCATTATGATCGAAGCACTAAAATCATCTTTTTTCATTAGCTCCATTGCTTTTGTAAGTATTACGGTTTTTCCATACTCTGTCAAAGCGCAACAGTAGTTTAGTTGTCCTAATGGCTCGACATTGGAGACTTAAACTAACCGCGCAAGATGTTTACAAGAGGGGCAAAGAGTTCGAGTGCAACTGGATGCCGGATGTCCTGTGGGAATGATCTTTAAGCAAAAAACTATCATTAATATCCGCAATACTAGGACAACCACTTAAAGCCATCGCCAATAATAATTCATCTTTTAACAATTCTAAAACGTGATTCACCCCTGCTTCTCCATTAACTGTTAACCCCCATAAAATTGGTCGACCAATTAATACCGCTTTTGCCCCTAATGCTAAGGCTTTAAATACATCTGTCCCTCTTCTAATGCCTCCATCGATTATTATATCTACTTCATTTCCTACAGTTTCAACAATCTTCGGTAATGCTTCTAAGGTGGTTATTGCGCCGTCTAACTGTCTTCCTCCATGATTAGATACGATGATACCTTTTGACCCATTTTCGACCGCTAAACGAGCATCATCTGCCCTTAGAATACCTTTTAAAACAATAGGAAGCTTGGTAATAGATTGTAACCATTCTAAATCTTTCCAAGTAAGACTAGGATCGATTTGTTGTTGAAAATAAGCAAATAATCCTGATTGATTACTACTATTAGGAATCGCTAAATCCTCTAAACTAACTAAGTTGGCTAATTTTAAGGATTCAGGTAAAGTAAACTGATTCCGAATATCAATTTCTCTTTTTCCTAGCATGGGGGCATCTACGGTTACACAAATAGCCGTATAACCTGCCTTTTCGGCCCGTTCTACTAATGCTTTGGTTAACCCTTTATCTTTATGAATATATAATTGAAACCATCTTAAATTATGTTCTTGGCAAGCTGCAACCTCTTCTAAACTGGTAGTTGATAAAGTGCTTAAAATCAGCAAAGTTTTTAAGTCAGATAACACTTTAGCGGTGGCTTTTTCTCCTTGGGGATGGGCTAAACATTGAAAAGCCATCGGTGCAACTCCGATAGGTATAGATAAGGTTTGCCCTAACAACGTTGTTGATAAATTAATTTCGCTAACATCCACTAAAACTTTAGGATAAAGTTGATAAGTTTCAAAGGATTTTCTATTATTTTTTAAAGTAATTTCATCTAATGCACCACTACTATAATAACCCCATGTCATAGAGGAAAGCTGTTGTTGTGCTAAGGATTCATATTCAAAAAGGTTAATGGGTTTAATCATAGAAAATCAATAAAATCAACCTTATTACTTAATAATAACTTAGTTAATTTTCTGTCTTCTTAGAAATCAATATTTTTTAAGGTTCGTAAGGCTTCATTTCATCAACAATAGGCATATTTTCTGGGGGTTGATAAGGTGTAAAGTTCTCATCAAAGGTAACTCCTTCTGATGGTTGATAAGGAGGATTATTCTCTATTTCTGGTGTAGTTTCTGCTGGTTCATTGGGGTTAGCTGTTTCTACAGGAATAATGATTTGTTGAGATGGGTTAGAGGGATTTACTTCTATTGGTTTATTATTTTCTTGAGGTTGATAAGGAGTATTATTTTCAACAGGAACAATAATTTCTTGAGGTGGGTTAGAAGGATTATTTTGACTTCCCCCAGGAACTTGATTATAAGGATCAATGCTATCATTTCTTGGGATTTGGTAAGGTTTAAATTCATCAACTCTAGTGGTATTTTCTGGGATTACAGGTGTTTCTAGAGTCGGTAAAGATTGGGGTGGAGGTAAAGGGGGAAGGGTTTCTAATTTTCTCTCAGCAGGATAGGGAAATAAAGCTAAAAATTTCTCTTGTCTTTCTAGTTTAGATTCTGGTGCATAGTTCCATAAACTATCATAAAAAAAGAAAGAAACTCCTAAACCATTTTGTTTCGCTGCTAAGACTTTTTGTTGTATAAATTCCATTTCAATTTGTCGATTTCTTAACCCTGTTAAAATACCAATACCTGTAGGGATTTTTTGTCGAGTTTCTTTAATTTCTGGCTTTTCTATTTGTCTAACAAAAGTCTCTAAGTCTGGTCGATAAACTTGGACAATTATTTCATCAACAATATCCTGTTTTACCCAAGTAAACCAATCTTGTAAAGAACCTTGATAAGCGGTATCATAAGGGTTGGGAGAAACAGAAAAAATAGCATTACTTTTCTTCGCTTTTATCGCTTGATTCAATTGCGAAACATAAGCCGTTAATTTATCAGCACGCCATTTTAACCAAGCAGGATCTTCGTGGTTAGCAGGGGGATCTTTTTCCGTTTCTTTTTTATATAAATTAACCGTATATTGATCGTAACCTAATTCACTAGGTAAGCTTAAATGATCATCAAATTGAATCCCATCAACATCGTATAAGTCCATTACTTCCATCACTAAAGAAGTAATAAATTTTTGTACTTCGGGACGAAAGGGGTTCAACCATACTACCTCCCCGGCTGCACTGATGGTAGTTTGGGTTCCATCTCGTTTCTGAGTCAACCATTGAGGGTGTTTTTTGGCTAATTCCGAACTGGGTGGGGCCATAAACCCAAATTCAAACCAAGGTAACACTAATAAGTCTTTATCGTGTGCCTTAGCGATTAAATCTGTCAAGGGATCTTGTCCTTGGAAACCTTTATGAACAAAAGGTTGTATTCCCTCTCTTTCTGCGATCGCACTGGGATATAAAGTATAACCGGAATTCCACACCACCGGATAGACTGTATTAAAATTAAGACGGGATAATTGGGCGATCGCTTCTTCTAGTTTGGGTTGATCCAGTAGAGTTTCGGTGTCATTGGTGGTTAACCAAACCCCTCGAATTTCTGTTTTAGGAGGAGAAAAAGCAAATAAAGGATGACTGAGTAATAGAAAACTGAAAAAAGTAGCTAAAAATAATTGTAAAAAGCGAGATTTTAAAAGCAATCGCCAAATTTGATTAAAAATAGACCATCTCATAGCGCAATTAATTTAAGTGTGAGTCGAATTATTCTATAGTTTAGCGATCATATTAATGTAAATGGGATAATTATCATAATGTTAAGTTGATTATGCCCGATTACATAAGGAAAAGTCCATACATATTAGAGTCTTCTCTAAGACTTACTTATTTTTAAAAGATTTTCTAATACTAAAAAAATTTAATATTATTTCCAATTTTATAAACTAGAGAAAACGAATAGATTTTATCGTTAATTAACATAGAGTTTAACAGCTTCACCAAAAGGAATTTCATTTAAGTTTAGTCCCCCTGGAGTAATCACCCAAAGCGTCGGTAACTCAGGTTTCATATCAGGAAAAGATTCATAACCATCGGTTAAACAAACACAAACTCCTTCTAAATTAGGATCTCTATTTTCTTCTACTTTTTCAAAGAAAGGAATAAAAGAAGTTCCTCCTCCACCTTGAGGTTTAGGAATAGTTTGATCCAAAGTAAGAGAAAAAGGCCCATAAACATCTGCATCAGCATAATATAATTCACATTTAACATGAGGATACGACCCTAAAATACCCACAACTTCGCTTAAAAATAATTGTAATTCTTGATTACCAATAGAACCACTGGTATCCACACAAACAAAGACTTGAACCGACTCTCCTGCTACAGCATCTAAATATAAACCACGACCAATAAAACGGCGATCGTATCCTTGAAAATCAGTAGGCGTTTGTATTAAATATCGCCATAAATAACTATGCCAATCAATTTGTGATTGAGAAATTTCTTGTAATTGTCTTTCAATTCCTGCTCGTAATGTTCCTTGACTTTTTGTTCTTTGAATAACAGTTGCTTGTTGCATTGCATTTCGCCAGTGAGATGCCAATTTTTCTTTTTCTGCTTGAGTTAAACTATCAAATTGATTACTTTTTGTCTTATTATTTTCTTGTTCCGATTTTTGAGAAGTTTCTGAACCATTGAAACCATCAATTTGATCGCTCTTTGTCTTATTATTATCTTGTTGATTTTCAGATGAGCTATTATTGCTATCATTTTCTTTTTCTGAATCTTGAGAATTACTTGAACTATTGCCTTGACAATCATCGGGAGGTTGGGATAATAAATCAGGGTTAGGTAGTTTTAAATCACAAGAATTTTTAAGCAATAAATCATAGATTTCTTCAACGCTCATTTTTTCCCATTCAGGTTTACGAATTCCTCCTTCTGGTAATTGATATAAAGGTTATGGGTGACAAGGCTTTCTAGATAGGTTTTTAGGGCGGTGGGGGTCATTTTACGGTTGCCTATCTCGTGCGTAACTCGATAGTATTTTCTTTAATCACTACGTCATAATGACCATAAAAGTTTTGTCCTAAGAGTCCAATAGGTAACGATGGGTTAATGGCGACTTGTAGATTAGACGAACTGAGTTCCCCTGCTTTGACTGAAGATACCGTACTCAAACCAATGGGAACCACTCCCCCTGCCGTTTGGGAAAACGCGCCGGCTTGAGGTTTTAAACCCATCGCGTCAGCCATATCCGTGCTAATAGTAATCCCACTGGCCCCAGTATCAAAGAGCATTTCAAAGGTATGTCGGCCATTAAAGGTGACATCTACCACAGGAATACCAGAATCTCTGCGTTTGATAGGAACAGTAAATACACCAGTTGGAGGAGAAACAGAGGTGTTAGAAGAACCAGAACCCCCACAAAGATGACCGAGATCAATATTTTGACCATTATCCCCTTGCAAAAAACAAGATTGTTGTGCTTGAGTTGGCACAAAAGAAGAAGCAAACACCATCCCTGTGACGACAATACTGGTACTAAGAATTTGTTTAATAGCCATAAGAATCAATAAATGCTAGAGGGCTTTATGGTTTAATATGCCCAAAACGATAATCATAATTTACACAATACGTTATCTTATAATGATTACTTAACTGTGATAGGTATCACATTTAACCAGTGATCAAAATCATCTTTTGAAAAGAAAGTTTTAACAGCGATTTGGGAATACTCGATAATAAATTCTATTTTAGAACTTATCAACAAATGAAAATCCCTCTTACCCTGTTAACCACGCTTGTTTCTGCTAGTGTAATCATGGCAAATTCAGCGGATGCTCAAGATTATTCGCGCAGTAGTTCCCGCGATTTTGATAATTGCGATTATGGTAATTATATGATGACTAATAATGGTCGTTGTGTTGATTTATCTGGCGACGATTCCAATCGTTATAATTTTTATGAGCAGAAGTTTTTCACTGCTTTAAAAAATGCAGGAATTTCTATTAGTTATGAAAGTTGTGAAGCCGGTTTATTAGGATATTATCAGCCTGATTATAATAGAATGACCATGTGTCAAAATAATCGACAAGATTTTAACCTTTATATTGAAACTTTGGCCCATGAAAGTTGGCACGTGGTTCAAGATTGTGCTGCTGGATTAAATAATGGAGTTGTTGTTCCTATTATGAATGCTGATTCTTCTACATTTCGCTCTATTTTAGCCAGTTTAGGTTCAGCAGATTGGGAAAGTTTAAATCTATATGAACCCCAAGATTTGCCTTATGAAGGAGAGGCATTTTTGATGGAGAAACATCCCGATAAAGTGTTACAAGCTTTAAATAACTGTGCTGCTAGACGTTAACAGTAACCAGTGATACTAGATCCGCTTTAGATAGTATAGTATTAACTTTCGGAGCAGGGAGTGGGGAGAAAAAACGTTACTCTACTAAAATAAGCGGATTTGGTATGACCAGTTAATAGTGACCAATCAATTTAACTGATCACTGATTGCTAATCTTGTATATATTCAGTTCCCATAATTAATGCTATTTCTGCCCTCATAAATTCTCGGCCTAAATAAGCAGCATGATCTAACATTGTAATGGGACACTGTTTATTTTCTTCGATTACTTTAACACATAATTCTTTCGCACTACGTCCAGTAAAAAGGGTTTCAGAAGTACGATTACTTTTCCCCCTAGCTGCGATCACTTCACCTGTTTCTGGGTCAACAGCTAGTCCTTTTTCATTAATAATATTGGTAAAATATTTAGCACAAATAAGTTCATTTTCTCGGTCGATATAAATAATAAAATATCCTCCTGGATCAAGAGCGATCGGACGTTTTGAGAGTTGATCATCAAGTTTTTTAATAGTTTGTGCTAATTCGTTCATAATACTAGGTCTGATTATCATAGGTTACTAACGAAAATAGGCACTCATGCAAGAGGCAAGAGGCAACAAAGGGTTTGTTTAGTCTGCTTTTAAAAGCGGATTTGGGATGACTTCTGACTTCGTTAAACCGCTCCATAATGACTATTACTGGTAACAATACCCGAATAAACAAAACCTTTTTCAGCATCTACAGTAATAATTGCTCCTTCTCGGATGTTTTGGGTCGCCTCTTTTAATCCGACAATAACAGGAACCCCTAAACGTAAACCAATGACAGCAGCATGACTGGTGAGACTGGATTCTTCGGTGATAATGCCAGACGCTTTACGCATCATATCAACAAACTCCGCGTTGGTTCCAGGCACCACCAAAATATCCCCAGGTTCAAAATTACCCAATTCTCTGGCATGATGGCCAATTCGAGCGCGTCCACTGGCTGAAGCCTGACCAACGCCGACCCCCTTTCCCAGGATAGCCTTAACCATTTCTACTTTTATTAAATCTGTTGATCCTGCTACCCCTTGTAGGGTTCCTGCGGTCATTACCACTAAATCCCCATCTTTGAGTAACTGATTTTCTTGAGCGACGTTAACGGCGGATTGGAAGGTTTGAGTGGCTGAGGCCAAATCAAGCACCAATAACGGTTTTACCCCCCAAACTAACTGTAATTGTCGTGCCACATCTACATGAGGAGTCACTGCTAAAATAGGGATTTGAGGGCGGAATTTAGAGACATTACGAGCCGTTGAGCCGGTTTTTGTCAAGGACATAATGGCCGCTGCATTGAGTTCTTGAGCAATATGACTAACCGCCGAAGAAATAGCATTGGTAATCGACTGTTTTTCCTCAGACATCAGTTTAGTTGCTGTGGGTTCCTTTTCAATGCGTTCAGCGATAGTGGCCATAGTTGCCACTGCTTCAACGGGATATTTACCCACAGCCGTTTCATTGGATAACATCACCGCATCGGTTCCGTCTAAGATAGCATTAGCTACATCGGAAACTTCAGCACGGGTGGGACGAGGGTTACTGGCCATACTATCCAACATTTGAGTAGCTGTAATCACAGGAATACCCAATCTATTCGCCGTAGTAATCAACCGTTTTTGAAGAATAGGCACATCTTCCGGGGGTAATTCTACTCCTAAGTCTCCTCGTGCTACCATTACCCCGTTACACAAAGCAAGAATTTCTTCCATATCCTCGATCGCCTCATGTTTTTCAATTTTGGCGATGACTGGCACATTTTTCCCTGCATTGGCAATAATTTCTTTAATTTCAAGAATATCTTGAGGATTTCTCACAAAACTTAGAGCTATCCAGTCTACGCCTTGATCTAAACCAAACATCAAATCTTTTTTATCTTTATCGGTTAAGGCTTTAACGGATAAATACACCCCTGGAAAGTTGACCCCTTTGCTATCGGACAATACACCCCCAACCACAACCCGACAATGAAGGTCTTTATTCTCTTTATCCACTTGTTCGACCTTCATTTCGACTTTGCCATCGTCCATTAAAATTCTAGCTTGTTCAGGGACTTCTTCGGAGAGGTACTCGTAGGTGATAGAACTAATGGTTTGATTACATTCGACTTGACGACTGGTCAAGATAAAAGGGTCACCGGGTTTAAGGGTAATCGGTCCATTAACAAACTTACCCAAACGAATTTTAGGTCCTTGTAAATCTTGTAAAATGGCAACCGGTTGATTTAACTCAAAAGCAGTTTGACGAATGAGGCGAATACTATGTTGATGATAGTCATGATCACCATGAGAAAAATTAAGTCGTAGGGTAGTCGCCCCAGCTAAAATTAATTGACGTAAAATTTCTTTATTTTGGGTAGCAGGGCCGATAGTTGCCACGATTTTTGTTCGGCGAGCCATAGAAGAAAAGGACATAGGGAGCTAAATTTAGGGGAGAAACGATCAATATACTAGAAATCAGAAGTCACCAAAAAGATACTATCTCAACCTCTGATTCAATATCTATAACGAACATTTATAAAAATAGGGTCTTTACTTAGGATCTCATGAATAGTTACTTTGAGTTAGAAAATTTGCTATTTTTTTAGGGATCGTTTTGACGGAACGCAGGAAGAAGGAGAATTAAAAGCCAAAATCAGTGACCAGTTATCACTTATACGTGACCAGTAACTAACGATTTGCCAAAATAAATAACTTAAAGGGGTTGGCCAAAACCCAAACCAAAGGTAAGTTAATATTAATTTCAACTTTGAACTTGTAGACTGCATGAGAATCTTAGTCACGGGTGGTGCTGGTTTCATTGGGTCCCATCTCATTGATCGCTTGATGGCACAAGGACATGAAGTCCTCTGTTTAGATAATTTTTATACCGGCCACAAACGGAACATTCTTAAGTGGTTTGGTAATCCTTATTTTGAATTGATTCGACACGATATCACGGAACCCATCCGTTTAGAAGTGGATCAAATTTATCATTTAGCTTGTCCAGCTTCTCCTATTCATTATCAACATAATCCCGTTAAAACCATTAAAGTTAATGTGTTAGGGACTTTGTATATGTTGGGTTTAGCTAAGCGAGTTAATGCACGTATTCTCTTAGCTTCTACTTCAGAAGTCTATGGTGACCCAGATGTTCATCCTCAACCAGAAGAATATCGAGGTAATGTCAGTTGTACGGGGTTACGTGCTTGTTACGATGAAGGAAAACGGGTGGCCGAAACCCTCGCGTTTGAATATCATCGAGAACATAAAACTGACATTCGAGTGGCACGTATTTTTAACACTTACGGGCCGAGAATGCTAGAAAATGATGGTCGAGTCGTTAGTAATTTTATTGTACAAGCCCTCAAAGGAAACCCGTTGACAGTATATGGAGATGGCTCTCAAACCCGCAGTTTTTGTTATGTTTCTGATTTGGTCGAAGGGTTAATTCGTCTGATGAATGGTGACTATATTGGCCCTGTGAACTTAGGAAACCCAGGAGAATACACTATTTTAGAACTGGCTCAAATAATCCAAGGAATGGTTAATCCTGACGCTGAGTTAGTTTATAAACCCCTACCCCAAGATGATCCTAAACAAAGACAACCGGATATTACTAAGGCAAAAACTTATCTTGATTGGGAACCTACTATTCCCTTAAAAGAAGGGTTAGAATTGGCTATTAAGGATTTTCGAGAACGAGTGTCAAAAGATAGTTAAACTCTTTCTAAGACAACTTAGTTTAAAATCCTTCTAACTTAGAAAATGATGCTGTTGTATCATCCCTAGAAAGTCTTGCTTTAAACAATATAAATTTAGAGGATAAAATTTATGCGCGTTTGTGTTATTGGAACTGGTTATGTTGGCTTAGTGACTGGGGTGTGTTTATCTCATATTGGCCATCATGTTATTTGTATCGATAATAACGAGGAAAAGGTCAAACTGATGAAGTCCGGCCAGTCTCCTATCTATGAACCTGGCCTCTCTGAATTAATGCACAGTTGTATGGAAGCAGGTCGTTTAGAATTTACCTCTGATTTAGCAGCCGGCGTTGACCACGGAGAAATTCTCTTTATTGCTGTGGGAACCCCTGCTTTACCCACCGGCGAAAGTGACACCCGTTATGTTGAAGCGGTAGCGCGAGGTATTGGAGAAAATTTAAACGGTGGTTACAAGGTTATTGTTAACAAGTCTACGGTTCCTATTGGTTCAGGAGACTGGGTGAGAATGATTGTCATGGATGGGTTGGCGAAACGGGAAGACTCTCCTAGGGATGTAGAGTTTGATGTTGTCAGTAACCCCGAATTTCTACGGGAAGGTTCAGCCGTTTATGATACTTTTAATCCCGATCGCATTGTTCTGGGTAGCAACAATGATAAAGCGATCGCTATGATGCAAGAACTTTATCAACCCTTGGTGGATCGGAAATTTGCTGATGATCCTTCTTTGCCTCCCGTTCCTGTGGTGGTAACGGACTTAAACTCTGCTGAGATGATTAAATACGCTGCTAATGCGTTCTTAGCCACTAAAATTAGTTTTATCAATGAAGTTGCTAATATCTGCGATCGCGTCGGGGCTGATGTCACCCAAGTGGCTGCAGGTATCGGTTTAGATTCTCGTATCGGTAATAAGTTCTTACAAGCGGGTATCGGTTGGGGTGGCTCTTGTTTCCCTAAAGATGTTCTAGCGTTAATTCATACCGCAACGGATTACAATTATGAGACAGAATTACTCAATGCTGCGGTTAGTGTTAACAAGCGTCAACGGTTAATTGCGGTTGAAAAGCTACAACAAGAATTAAAAATCCTTAAAGGGAAAACTATTGGTTTATTAGGGTTAACTTTTAAACCTGATACCGATGATATGCGTGATGCACCGGCTTTAATTATCATTGAACAGTTAAACCGTCTCGGTGCCAAAATTAAGGCTTATGACCCGATTGTGTCTCAATCTGGGTTAAGTCACGGTTTATCCAATGTCCTAATAGAAACGGATGCGGAAATGTTAGCCGATAGTTGTGATGCTTTAGTGTTAGTCACCGACTGGAAAGAATTTTTAAGCCTCAATTACGGGAAAATGGCTCAAGTCATGGCTAACCCTGTAATTATTGATGGTCGTAATTTTTTAGATCGGTCTAAGTTAGAAATGGCCGGTTTCCATTATGTAGGAATTGGACGTTAATCAGTCTTATTTTCAAATTAAATCAGTGAGTAGGATATCTTTAGTTTCAAGATGTTCTACTCATTTTTTTTGCTTCTTCTACTTACATCTTGCATCAGTACAAGAAAACTTAATAATTATCAGAAGATCATCAATTGTGAATAAGTTAGCGTCAAAATGAAATACTATTGCCTTTTGCCTCTTGCCTCCCTCAACTAGCTCATGTAATCGAAGGTGCAAGATATGAGTTCTAGGTTTGGACTAAAAAATTAAGGGACATTTTAAGAAAAGTAAATATAGCAATTTTAGCTAAAAAATCAATATTTTGGGTTTCACGGTCAAATTTTCTCTTAAGGTGAGATTGATCACGTTAATTATTTTAAACTTGGCATAGAATAAGATTAAGCTTCAGTTAAGAAAATTGTCTGAGCGAGTTTACTGTTGTTGATCTGATTCAATATCATGTTGTTACTATGTTAAGCTTGTTTACTAAAAATTTTTTAAAAAAGAATACAAAAGAACAACCTTTTCAACTGTTACGTTATTTTTCTATTACCAGTTTGAGCATTTTTTTGATCACAACAGTCGTCTTAGGCTATTTTTATCGTCACCAATCTATTCAAAATTTAATCACGTTAGGAGAAAAACAAAATGCGTCTTTAGGAAAACTATTTTCCAATTCTTTAGGAACAGAACTTAGTTCTTATATTAAAATCTCAGAAAATATGAATGAGCAGGAATTACGCAATGCTTTCTATTTAGAAACATTGACTAAAGCTGCTGAAACTCAGATGGAAGGTCTATCAGTTGTCAAAGTTAAAGTATTTAACTTAAACGGAACTACCATTTTTTCAACGGATACTCGGCAAATTGGTCAAAGTCGCCAAGGTTCTCTAGGATTTGAAGGGGCAAAAAAAGGCCAGTTTGTTACTCAATTAGCCACTAAAGATAACTATAATAGTTTTTCTGAAGAAATTCAAAAACGTGAACTGCTTTCTACCTATCTTCCAATTCAACACGAAAGTACAGGAGAAAAAATAGAAGGAGTTTTTGAAATTTATAGTGATGTTACTCCTTTAGTTAATAAAATCAAAGTCACTCAAAGAAATGTTGTTTCTGGTGTTATTATTATTTTATCATCAGTCTATGTAATTTTATTTTTAATTGTCAAAAATGCAGATCGTTTAATCAAAAAACAACGCAACTCTTTAAAAGCATCTGAATTACAATTAAAAGAACAAACTCAAAATCTAGAAAAAACATTAAAAGAATTATCTTCTACTCAAGAGCAATTAATTCAACAAGAAAAAATGGTAGCATTAGGACAATTAGTTTCAGGGATTGCCCATGAAATCAATACTCCTTTAGGAGCCATTCAAGCTGCAGGTAATAATATTAATAATGCTTTAAAATCTGCTTTATCAGAATTGCCAAAAATCAACCAGAATTTAAACAGTGAAGAACAAAATCAATTCTTTTTATTTCTTTCTCATAGCTTAAAAAATAACTCTTCTTTGACTTCAAGAGAAAAGCGGTCACTGAAACGAAAATTAATACATGAACTTCAAAATCATGATATTAAAAATGCTAGAAAAGTAGCAGATATTTTAATTGATATTGGTATTGACAAAGATATCGAGCCTTTTCTCTCTCTGTTACACCATCCCCAAGTAGATTGGATTCTAAATTTAATATATAACTTAACTCGTTTACCCAGTAATAATCGTATTATCCTTACTTCTGTAGAAAGAGCCTCAAAAGTTGTATTTGCTCTGAAAAATTATGCTCATTATGATCACAGTGAAAAGAAACAGTTAATTCAAGTAACAGAAGGGATAAACAATGTTTTAGAAATCTATTACAATCAATTGAAACATGACATTGAAGTGTTTCAAAACTATCAATCTGTACCAAAAATTTGGGCTTATCCTGACGAGTTGATTCAAGTGTGGACAAATCTTATTCATAATAGTATTCAAGCGATGCAAGGCAAAGGAACTTTAATTTTAAATGTTTTTGAAGACAATGAAGGGGTCAAAGTACAAGTCATTGATTCTGGAGTAGGCATTTTATCAGACATTCAAGATAAAATTTTTGAACCTTTCTTTACGACAAAAGCAGCAGGAGAAGGAAGTGGTTTAGGATTATATATTTCTCAGAAAATTGTAAATAAACATAACGGATCGATTAACATGGAACATCAAACAGGGAAAACTGTATTTACAGTATGGCTACCTATTAGTTCACCTGAACAATTAGAATGAAGTAAATCAATAGGAGCAATATTAATCTATGTCAAATTCAGCGATTTTGTGTGTTGATGATGAATCTGTTATTTTAGAAAGCCTTAAAGAACAATTAAAAAGACATTTTGGTAATCGTTATCTTTATGAAGTTGCTGAAAATGTAGACGAAGCTTGGGAAATTATTGAGGAGTTAAACAATGAAAAAATAAACATTATTATTATTATTTCTGATTGGCTAATGCCAGGGACAAAAGGTGATGAATTTTTGATTAATATTCATAAACATTTTCCAAAAATTATTACCATTATGCTAACAGGACAAGCTGATCAAGACTCCATTGAGCGAGCTAAACAACAGGCTAATCTTTATGCTTGTTTATACAAACCTTGGACAGAAAAAAAATTATTTGAAGTAATTGATTCAGTGTTGAAATAAATTATGAATAGATCCACAATTATTTGTGTTGATAACGAGGAAGTTATTTTAAATAGCTTGGGAGAACAACTCAAACGTCATTTTGGTAAAAATTATGATATTGAATTAGCCCAAAAAGGGTCAGAAGTTCTCGATCTTTGTGAGGAATTAACTGAAGAAGGAATTGAAATTCCAGTCATCATTTCTGATCAAAGAATGCCAGAAATATCGGGAGATAAGTTACTGATTAAAGTTCATCATCACTATCCCAAAACGTTAAAAATATTACTCACAGGACAAGCAGATGCCGTGTCTGTGGGAAATATTGTTAATGTCGGTGCTTTATATCGTTTTCTGAGTAAACCTTGGCAAGAAACAGACCTTATTTTAACTATTAAAGAAGCAATACATTCTTACGAACAAGATAAGCAAATAACAGAACAAAATAAGTTATTAAAGAAGATTAATCAAAAACTACACAACTCGTTATCGTTACTTCAAGCTACTTTAGAAGCAACTGCAGAGGGTATTCTTGTTATCGATAATATCGGTCGAGTCATTAGCTTTAATCAGACGTTTATTAATTTGTGGTCAATTCCTCATTCTATTGCCACAAATAACGATAAAAATCAAAGTTTGGCTTTTCTGTTAACCCAACTTAAAACTCCTGAGATATTTGAAGCAATTTTAGTGAAAAATAGGGATATAAATGAACAACAAAACAATCAATTGCTTGAATTAAACAATAATAAAATTTTCAATTACTCATGGCAACCTCAGAAACTCAACGGAAAAATGATTGGTCGAGTGTTTAGTTTTCGAGATATTACAGAACAAAAGCAAGCAGAAGCTATCATTAAACATCAAGCATTACATGATCCTTTAACTAATGTAGCGAATCGTATCTATTTTGAAGAACGTCTCTGTATTGCCTTAAACCAAGCGCAACAAACTCAAAAAATGTTAGCAGTGATGTTTTTAGATTTAGATCATTTTAAAGAAATTAATGATACATTAGGGCATGGAATTGGCGATAAATTGTTACAAAGGTTTGTAGAATGCCTTCAACAGTGTGTGAGAGATAAGGATCTGATCTGTCGTTTAGGAGGTGATGAATTTCTCATACTGTTGCCTGATATTAATCATAGAACTGATGTTTCTGCGATCGCTCAAAGAATTTTGACAAAACTAACTGTTCCTTTTGTCATAGAAAATAATACCCTCCATATTAGTAGTAGCATCGGTATTGCAATTTATCCCGATCATGGACAAGATACTGATACTTTAGTCCAAAAAGCCGACGTTGCTTTATATTATGTCAAACAACAAGGACGCAATAATTATCACTTTTTCCAATAAAAACAGTTCTTCAAACGAAATGAGATACTTTTGACTCCATTCAACCTACTGCAAACCCAGTATATTCTCTAACTAAAGGTTCATGAAAAGCTAAAACAATATCTTCTTTAGGAACACCCAATGCAACTAATTCATTCGCTATTCCCACCTCAGTACCATCATGTTGTATCCAAATTTTGCTATTTTTAATATCTAAATGTAAAACACAACCATGATATCTTCGTCTATTTTGCCAACCAACATACATCAATTGATAATGATCACCAACTGTATCAAAAATTAATTGTTGTTCAATGGGATCTTTCGATGAACCTAACTGGGAATATTTAGTAATAACTTGTTTAACATACTGACGATATTTTTCTAATTTTTCCATTCAACAATAATCTCCTCAATCGGATCGTAAACAATTAAATAAATTTGTAATCGTTGAATTACTGTTTGAATAAACCGCAACTCAAAAAAACTATAATAAATATCTGAATGGACTTCTTTTAAGCGATCGCCAAACAATTAACAACGAAATAGTGGGAATATTAAGCAGTACCATTTCACTTGTATAAGTTTAACTTAACGAGATGGGGTCAAACTCCTCTGAAAACTCAACAAACGTAACCACAGAGAAGGATATCGTTGTTGTAACTCGTCAGGAAGTTGCTTTAATAGTTTGGGAAACCAAGAAGAAAAGAAGAGATTTTTTAAGCTATCACCACTAAACTCAAAATAAGAACCCAACCAACGAATTAAGTCCTTATTTCCTGCCATCTCCCAGATCCAAAGTAATAAAGCGGGATTTTTTCTCGCAGCTTTTAAAGCGAGTCGGGTAAACATTAACCAAGTTGTTCTATCCTTAATAAAGGTATCTGCTACTTCTGGGGGAGAATCAGCCAATAAACCAAAAAAGGTGTTTAACATGGCGTTAATACGCTGTGGTGGTAAAATTTTTCCCGTGGGAACCATCATTCCTTTAGAAAACAACCAAGTTACTGCAACATTACTTTGATAGGCTCGAATTTGGTTTAAATTTTCGGCTTTAAGTAAATCATGTTTTAAGCAAAAATCTAATAAATAGGTTAATTTGTCTAAATTACGGACTAAAGAGCCAAAACCAGTAAAAATTAAAGGCGATTGTAAAGAGGCTGCATCACCAATAGCTACCAGTCGATCAAAAGCTACCTTGCGATCGCCTTTACTAACACTAAAATGACCTGGAATATAACCAAAAGTTGGCTTTTTCCATGTCAATTTTTCGGGGTTACAACGACGATACTCTGGCAAAATATTGAAGAAATCTTCGTACATTTCTAACAAAGAACCAGGGTTTTTGGGATGAACTTGATGATAATGAAAGAGATAAAAAGTCAACTCATCTCCTTCTCCTGGAAACAATTCCCAAATCAATTGCCTACCGCGAGAAATATCTCCATGAGAGTTTAGAACATCCCCATATTGATGATCCCAAACTTCAGAAGAAAACCCTTCAATAACGGCTCCAACCGTCGGACACACACTATTAAATGTTCGCTTACCATTAAGTTGCCAAGCAATGGGGGAAGCGGTTCCCATTGCATCAATTAATAAGCGTCCTCGAACTTCTTTCGTTTCTGTTGTTTCTAAATCAACTAAACTAACTGTTACCCCTTCTGAATCAATTTTACCTTTAACAAATTCTGTTTTCTCCCAAATTTCTCCCCCTGCTTGTTTTAATTTATCACCACATAACTTAAGAAATTTAGTGGTATCAATGGCAATATTTAAAACTTTCGGGGTATGTAGCACATCTGCTTTTAAATAAGAAGGATTATTTCCATCAAAAAACTTATTAAATCCATCAATATATTCTTTGGCAATAATTGATTCAAATTCAGCAGAGGTAAATAACCCCAAATCAATTAAACTTTGAAACTCAGACCGAGAAATATTCCATTCACGGTTCATCCGTCCAAATACTAATCGTTCTACTAATAGAACCCGATAGCCTAATTGTGCCATGACAGCAGCATGAATGACCCCTAAAGCCCCGCCAACATAAATTAGGTCATAGGTAGTGGTCGAAGGGGTAGGGGGCTGATTTTGTTGAAAAATAACTTGTTGAGGTTCTTGGGGATTTTTGACCCCTTCTCGCCATCGTTTTTCCCACCAATAGACCCGTTGTAAATCTGTGTCTCCTTGGGGCATTTTACGAAAGAAATGTACTGTTTTAGGATAATAAGGTTCTAAAGCTTCAAAAATCGAACAAGCAGAAGGTTCTAACTCTGGTAACTGAGGATATTGTTGAGGAAATGCTTTTCTGATCTCATCTTCTAACTGACGACAGACCTTTGCTTGTGAAGGAAACGATTGATTTCCCCAACGAAAAATTTTAAGGTAAGTGGTTCGTTGAACCGACCAGACAAAAATAGATAATTCTGTCTCTTTTGCTGAGGATGGAGAAACCCCAGAAACCACTTGTAAACGAACCCCATCTGGTGTAAGGTTTTTTTTGCCTGTTAGGGGAGTCCAAGACTCTTGTAACCACCGACAAACCTCGCGAGTGTTAGGGTTGGGAATTTCTAGATAAGTAATTTCCTTCATTGCAATATGTTAAGAAAATCAAAATTAAGCAAAATTACAGATTTTGTCAGGTTGAAAGTAAGCTAAACTTTCCGTTACTGTATTCTGAGAGACGCTTAAAAAAAGTTTACATTTTGAGACTGATTTAGACAATTGACGATAACTATATGCATTATTCCATTCCAGAGAGTCCAGAAGAAATATTTGCCCTCCGCACTAAACCAGTCGATGAGGAAATGATCGCCGTTGCCATTACCGGAGTGGTTAATCTTGCCCGTTCTCAGGGACAATCCTTGGACGAGTTGACGGCTGAAGTTCTGCAAGATGATCCATTGTTGGATAGAGTCCAACGTCGCTGGTTAAGTGATTTAGTTCGCCAAGCATGGCAAGCTTTTCCTTAAATCAGTTTTTTCATTTTTAAACAATTTTTATCAGAGTCAACGCGAATATAGTCTAATTCATCGGTTAATTTATCCATAAAAAAAAGACCGCGATCGCTTTCTAATTCTAGAGGATCAATATTTTGTTGTGTTAACTCGGCTAATTTAGCTTTTAAATCGAAAAAAGCTCCTTGGTTCCAAATCAGAATATCGACCCAAGTCTGATAAAAATTCACATTAATAATAATCGGCATCGTTGCTGGTAGATTTTTGTGAGCATAGAGGACTGTATTAGTAAACCCTTCAGATAGAGCTAGTTTACATTCCCACAAAATTTTAGGGGGTAAATAAGGTTTAGCAATAGTTTCAAACCAAACTAAAATCTTTTCTAAAGCCACAATTTCAGTCTTAACGGTAAGTTGAAAAGGCTTAAGTAAAGACTGGTTTTTCTTATCTCCGTTATTAGACTGCACCACTATTCTTATGAAATAAAATTAACACAGTCTTCAAGATAAGCTGAAGATCATACCAATGACTCCAATTTTTTTGATATCTTAAGTCTAATTCGATTACCTGTTCAAAATTGGTAATTCGCGATCGCCCGTACACTTGCCACTCTCCTGTCATACCTGGTTTAACATTTAGACGTTGCCACTGGGGGACTTCATACCTTTCTACTTCATCTGGGGTTGGGGGACGAGTGCCGACTAAACTCATTTCTCCTTTTAAAACATTCAAAAACTGAGGTAATTCGTCTAAGCTGGTTCTGCGTAAAAAACGCCCCACTCGTGTAATACGGGGATCATGGGTATTTTTGAAGATTGCTCCTTTTGCTTGATTCGGAACTTTTTGTTTTAGGGATTCAGCATCAGCACACATAGAGCGAAACTTGATAATCTTAAAGCGTTTTCCCAGCCAACCACAACGAGTTTGATGAAAAAATATCGGTCCTGGGCTATCTAATTTAATGGTAAGGGCTATGGGGATGAATAGAATAGCAGTAATCAATAAACCCACCAAACTGCCCGCAATATCCATTGTTCGTTTTATCCACGAGCGAACAGAAGGATGGGTTTCGGGAGGCTGTATTGAAACGGTTGGAGGATAGGTTTCGAGGGTAGTAGTGATAGGGATAATCTCATCAAGTCCCGTCATAGATAATACCGCCATGACTGGGGGAGGGGTTTGGTAAAGAATGAGGGTAACATTTTTACTCTTAGCGGCCTTAAAGTTATGGACTAAAGCACCCACCCCGCTACTATCCATAAATTCAGTTTCACTGAAGTCTAAAATTAGCTGTTTAGGAAGATAAACTGACGAAACTAAAAACTGATGACATACCTGCTTGAAATGGATTGCCTCTAATACAGTGAGGCGTTTGGGCATTTTCATTACAGGGTAGTTGTCAACAATAACAATGGGAAAGGGGATTTCTGGCGTTTGGATAGTCATCACCTGTTCGGAATTTGGCCATACAGATTAGCGCAGAGGACGCTTTGTCTTTTCCTGCTGCATTTTTTCTTTTGCCTTGCTTGCACTGCGTCTAAGGGCTTGGAGACGAGATTCATACTGTTTCCGTTGCCTGCGATTTGGAGTTTGTTCGATGAGTGTTTTGAAGGCACTTCCGAGACTTTTATAGGCGTTGGGCAAAGTATAACCAAAACGGGTAGCTAAAGCAATAGCTTTATCATCCGCTTCAATGGATTCTTTTAATTTCCTTTCTCCATTATTTTTTTGCCAGAGTCGATACCCAGAAATACCACAGAGGCCCAAGGCTAAGAGTAGAAGCAAACCATCTTGCACCCAAAGTTCTCCGACTGCTCCACCTAAACCGATGGCTAGTGCGGCCATTTCCCATCCTTCTCTGGGAATAGTATCATTTTGAATACGGGCGACTTCGTGCCAAAATAACAAATTTCGCTGATCAATGGCTAAATTTTCCCATTTCGCTAAGTCGATTTGAATTTCTACTTCGTCTCTTCCCAATTCTTCACAGCGTATGAGAGGGGGATTGATTTCGGTACTCCCTTCTATCATTACCCAGTTTTGTAGCTCTGGGGGCAGTAATGTTTTTAACCGCCTTAGCTCACTCATTTCTGCTCTAGCAGAAGAAGTTACATAGGTCATAGTCTTATAATACTTCTTTTATTCATTATATAAGGATTTTATCTTAGCAAAAATCTCGGTTAAAAAAATGGTTTTGTGAGAAACCGAACCTTTGAGGACGGATTGTACGATAACTTGTAATTTTCCCAGATTTTACATTTCGTTACAATAAGATTAAGAAACAGCGATGTAAGATAAAATCGCTGACACGATAGGAGGTTATTCATATGAATAACAATATAAGAGTTGGAAATTTATTTGGTATTCCTTTTTATGTTAATCCCTCATGGTTTTTAGTATTGGGGTTAGTTACTTTTAGTTATGGGGGACAATTAGCCTACTTTCAAGAATTGAATGGAATTATCCCTTGGCTTTTAGGGTTTGTCGCTGCTATTTTATTGTTTGCTTCTGTATTAGCTCACGAATTAGGTCATAGTTTTGTGGCTATTTCTCAAGGAATTGATGTTAAATCGATCACTTTATTTTTATTCGGAGGATTGGCTAGTTTAGAGAAAGAATCGGACACTCCATTAGAGGCTTTTTTAGTAGCGATCGCTGGTCCTGTTGTTAGTTTATTACTCGCTGCTATTCTATTTATTGTTGCCTTTAATGTTTCTTTTCCTGCACCGATTGAAGCCATTATTGAACTGTTAGCTTCGATTAACTTAGTGTTAGGGTTATTTAACTTGATTCCTGGTTTACCTTTGGATGGAGGAAACATCTTAAAATCCCTCGTCTGGAAGATTACAGGTAACCCCAATAAAGGGATTATTTTTGCCAGTCGTGTTGGTCAAGTATTTGGCTGGTTAGCTGTTGCTGTTGGTGGTTTATCCATCTTAGGAATAATCCAATTTGGTAACTTTTGGACTTTATTAATTGGTTTTTTCTTGTTACAAAATGCTGGTGTTTCTGCCCAGTCTGCACAAGTACAAGAAACCCTCAATGGTTATACAGCAGAAGATGCAGTTATTCCTGATAGTCCTATTGTTTCTGGTGAGCTAACGATTCGTGAATTTGTTAATAATTATGTGATTGGAAAAAATCAGTGGAGAAAGTTCTTAATTGTTAACGAAGAAGGCAATTTATCAGGAGTTTTAGAAGTAGAAAGCTTGAAAAAAGTTCCTACCTCTGAATGGATTGATATCAAGCTTTTTGAGGTCATGGAACCTATCAAAGACTTGATTACTATTAAGTCAGATGAAACCCTACTAGAAGTAGTCAAAATGCTCGAAGATGATCCTCAAAAACAGCTAACAGTAATAGGAAATAATGGACAAGTTCTAGGATTACTTGAAAAAAATTCTATTATTAAATTACTGGAAAAAGATAAACAAACACAAACTGCCTGATCGAAAATAATCAAAACATGGTAGAGGTCAACAGTTGTTGACCTCTATGATATTTATAGGGATAACCCGATTTTTAAAAATTATAGCTCTACGTATTATAATTAAGGTATAAGATGTTTTAAGTATCAGGAGCATCAGGAAAATTATATGGTAATACACTTAAAAAAAGTTGTGCCAGTTGGTCGAACTTTTGATGAATATATTAAGATGTTCAATTTAACAGAAAACGATTGTAAAAGATGGATTCTAAGTGTAGCAGATGGACCGGCTAGTTTTAATACCGAAGGTACTCAATTAGGTTATACAATAAAATCAGTTGACCCTCTTTATGTTTTTAATAGTGAGCAAATTAAAACTCGTTTTTATGAAGTCATTGATGACATTATTAAACAAGTAGAAAATACCTCAAATGACTGGGTTTGGAGTTATCATAAATCCCCCCAACAATTAAGAAAAAACAGAGAAAGAGTGATTGCTTTATTTTGTGAAGATTATGAACAAGGGAAAAAAGAAAATCGTTATGAAATAGGAGAATTACCTAAATTAAAATATAAGGATAATGAATATGAATTAGGATTAATTTCTCATTTCCTTTTTCTTTATTCTGAATATTTTGATCAACAGTTTCATTTAGATGCAATTGGGGAAATGCTAAGAGTTTGCCAAGAAGTAAGAATTTTTCCTTTAATAACCCTAAAACATGAAATCTCACCTTATGTTGATATTGTTATTAAAATATTTAAAAACAAAGATTACGAATGTAAAATTGAAACTGTTTCCTATGAATTACAACCGAAAGGAAATCAAATGCTAAAAATTACTAAAGTATAATAATCAGTTGTCTCTATCAATAAAATGAATAATTTTAAAAAGCCTTCAAAAAAGAGATTTTTTATTGCCTTACTTCCTCCTAAAGATGTGCAAGAAGAGGTGACAAAAATAAAAGAATATTTTAAAGATATTTATAATAGTAAAGCAGCTTTAAAGTCTCCGCCTCATGTTACCTTACAACCACCTTTTGAGTGGGATACTGAAAACTTACCCCCATTAATTCAGGAATTAAATTATTTCTCGCAATCTCAACAATCCTTTTCTATGACTTTAAGAGGGTTTTCTGCCTTTAAACCTCGTGTTATTTATATTGATGTCTTAAAAACCTCTGAACTTTTATCAATTCAAAAATCATTAATGTTTCATCTAGAATCTTCTTTAAACATTGTCCATCAGGTGTCTAAAAGTCGTCCTTTTTCACCTCATTTAACCCTTGCTTTTCGAGATTTAACGAAAAAAAATTTTTATCGAGCTTGGCCAGAATTTAAAGATAAAGAAATTTACTACAATTTTGTGATTAATGAAATAACTTTATTAATCCATAATGGCAGAAATTGGGACATTCATTCGGAATATTGTTTTAAATGATTAATAATAATTTGCTTTTGTATTCTCTACCAAAAAAAATAATCAAGGCGGCACCCAGACTCGAACTGGGGATAAGGATTTTGCAGACCCCTGCCTTACCACTTGGCTATGCCGCCATTTAGACACTCTTACAAGTATAACAAAAATAATTCAAGCAAGACAAGGTTTAAATTAAGACAAAACCTAAATTTTTCTGAAGAAACGTAACACCTATCCGATGGATTAAACTGACTTGTGCAGTGGTAGAAACTGACATAACGACCCTTACCATAGCCTTAATAGTGAGTATAGACTAAAAATGGAGGTGAGGCGTGTTAATAATAAAAGCCTTTCGTTCTATATCTTTACGCCGAAAATATCCTATGAATAAGACTTACAAACTACTTGTCGGGACAATGTTGTTATTGGGACTAGGTACAGTATCCTTCGCTCAAAATGCCGATGCTGCCAATCCCTTTACCCAATTCCGTAATAATAATTGCGTTCCTGAAGCGAAAAAAGCAGGGTTAACTCAAGCAGAAGCAACACAAATCTGTAATTGTACGGTTCAGGCATTACAGAAGAAATACTCAACCCAGGCTTTTTCAAATCTTTACGCTCAATATAGAAATGGAGATAATAACGCCAGAAGAACTTTAACCCGTTATGGACAAAATTGTTCTGACGAAGTTCTTGATAACATTCTCTGGGAAGACTAAACCCTAAAGAGGCGATCATGAGGATAAATACTTAATTATCTTTCGCCACTGATCGCAGTTAGCTGAAGACTTTTTTAATATTAGTTTTCAGCAAACCTTGTTATAACCATAGAAACGGTGTGAGTACGGCAAACCTTTATGAAACTATCTTGGCGACAACATCTGAATATATCCCGCGTGGCGATAAAATATGCACGAGTCACCCTTTTTATCGCGATCGCTGTGGCAGTGGCAGGGATATTTGCTTTTAGCTCGCTTAAATATGCCCTATTTCCTGAAATTCCATTTCCTGTGGTTATTGTTCAGGGATCTGCACCTTTAGAAACTGCCTTAGAAACAGAGAAACAGTTGACCAACCCGATTGAAACTTCGTTGCGATCGCTAGAAGACGCAGAGTTATTTTCTTCAACTTATCCCGGCCAAAGCATTATTAATGTTGCCTTTGCAGCCGGGTTAAATCTGGATCAATCAACAGAAATTGTTAAAAATTCCCTGAAACAAGCTCAGCTACCCTCCGACGCAACCATAGAAGTTACACCGTTTAACCTTAATGAGTCGGTGGCGGTGACTTATGCCATTTCCAGTGAGACGCAACCAGTTGAAATTTTAGCATCTATTGCCGAAGAAAAAATCATTCCTTCCCTCGAAGCATTACCAGGAGTCAGACGGGTTGATTTATTAGGAGATAGTTCCTTAAGAGATGTCGGTAATAGTAATAGTTCAACTACAAATCCCCCAACTTTAACGCGGTTGAATCAAGAGGATATTTTAGCGATTCAAGTCATTAAAAAAGCTGATGGAAATACGTTAGATGTAGCTGAGGCAGTACAGGGAAAAATTTCTAGTTTACGAGAAAGTTTATCTGATGTTCAGTTAGTTATTGCTGAAACTCAAGCAGATTATATTGAAGAAGCGAGTCAAGCCACTTTAGAAGCATTATTAGGAGCAATTATCTTAGCTGTTTTAGTTATTTTTCCTTTTTTAAAAAATATTCAAGCCACTTTAATTACTGCGTTAGCCATTCCTATGTCTTTATTGGGAACCTTTATTGTTATGGCGATTGCAGGGTTTAATTTAGAAACCATTACTTTATTGGGATTAGCATTAGTTATTGGCATCATTGTTGATGATGCTATTGTCGATGTAGAAAATATTTCTCGTCATATTGATGAGGGGATGAGTCCCAAAGAAGCAGCCATTAAAGGAACAGATGAAATTGGTTTAACGGTGTCGGCTTCTACGTTAACACTAGCTGCTGTATTTCTTCCCATTGCTTTTATTGGCGGTAACTTAGGACAATTTTTTAAACCGTTTGGTATGACAGTGGCTGCTGCGGTTTTAATTTCTTTATTAGTAGCGAGAACCTTGTCCCCAGTTCTAGCAATGTATTGGCTGAAACCGAGAAAAAGAAGAGAAGAACATCAGCATAAACCCTTTATTTTAGTTCCTATTTATCATCGTGTTTTAAATTGGTCTTTATGCCATCGTAAGGCTGTTATTGGAATTGCATTGGCGAGTTTTATTGTAGGTTTGGGATTAATTCCTTTTATTCCTCAAGGGTTTGTTCCTAAGTTAGACCGAGGAGAATTTAATGTTATTTATACCTTACCTAATCCAAAAATTCCCAATCGTTTAAAAGCTGCTCAAGAAAGAATGAGTGAGAATGAAGGATCTTCATTATTTCAAGGATTAATGGAGTCTCCTGAACGTATTTTGTTAAGTAGAAATTATCGAGTAGGCAGTAAATTAGAAGGGATCGTTTTAGAAGATCCTAACGTTGAATCTGCTTATACTATCGCCGGTTATCAAGGTAATCCTCTTAAGGGTAGAATTTATGTACAACTTAAGAATAATCGGACGTTAACCACTAGCCAAGTTCAAGAAGAAATCAGAGAAACGCTGCCAAAACTAAAGGGAGGAAGTATTAGTGTAGAGGATATTCTTTTCATTGAAACTGGTGATGATAGTCCTCTAAAAATAGCTCTATTAAGTAGCAATTTGGAAAGTCTTGAAACAACAGCAAAACAGTTGAAAGATCGCTTAGAAACAATTCCAGGATTAGTGGATATTAAACTATCAGCAAGTGTTGAAAGCTCATTTGTAGAACATTTTCAACAACAAAGAGTGATCTATCTAACGTCTAATTTATCCGAAGGAACTGGGTTAGGAGATATTACTAAAAAAGTAATTTCAATCACTGAAGAAATATTACCCAATAATGTAACTTTTGATATCCAAGGAGCATCGGCGCAAGTCCGTAGTATTTTTAAAGAATTTGCGATCGCTTTGTTCTTTGCTATTCTCTGTATGATGGTGATTTTATATGTAACTTTTGGTCGCTTTTTAGAGTTGTTTGTGGTACTTTTATCTTTGCCTTTATCTATTGTAGGAGCAATGTTTGCTCTATTAATTACTCAAAGCGATTTCGGGATGATATCATTAATTGGTCTAATCTTCTTGTTAGGCCTATTGGATAAAAATGCCATTCTATTGATGGATTATACTAACCAATTGAGGCAACAGGGTATCAGTCGTCATCATGCTATTCTCAAGACAGGAGAAATTAGGTTACGCCCGATTATTATGACCACGGCATCTACCATTTTAGGGATGCTTCCCATTGCAGTGGGGTTAGGTGCTGGTGCAGAATTAAGACAACCAATGGCTGTTGCTATTATTGGCGGTTTAATTACGTCATCTATATTAAGTTTAATTGTGGTTCCTGTTCTTTATACAGTATTAGAAGATGGTTGGGAAAAACTCTGTTTTAGAAGAATGAAACGAGTTGACAATTAAGTAAGATTTAGGTCATATTAGGAAGGTATCTTCTTAAGAAAAGGTGAAAATAAAAAATTAATATGACCTTCCTTTTTAATCCTTTATTTCTCACTACAATTTTAATTACTTTTATTATTAATGCAGAAGAGAAAAAAGCGACCGCTAGTCCAAAATCTAACTTTAACTATCCCATCATTGATCATAATTTACCTTATAGTAAAGATTTGACAAAAATAGAAAAAAGTGATAGAGAGATAGAAACTTTAGAGAAAGCTTTAGAGGTTGCCAACTCCTTAAAAGATGTTCAAGCACAGCAGGAATTATTAATAAAAATAGCTCAAAAGTATGCAGAAATAGGGGAAAAGAAAAAAGCAATTAAAATCCTTAATCAATCATTAGTAACTATCCAATCATTAGATAACTTAAATCAAAAAACTGAATTAATGCTTGCTGTATCTCAAGCTTATGAAAACCTAGGAAAAAGTAAAATAGCTAATAAAATTTTAGAAAAAACTGTTATTTTGGTAAGTAACTTAGAAGATGAATTAATTCAAGCCCAACGCTTAACAGAAATTGCCTTAAGACAACCTCAGAAATCTGCAGATATTTTACTTACAGAAAGTCAGACATTAATAGCAAAAGCATCAAAACCCGTTTCTTTATTCCCCTTTCAACCTACCCCTCTAAACGGAAGTATTAGCTTTTTTGGAAGCATAGAATCCGCTTTAAATACAACTAATGAAGTTACTATTAATTTGGGATTAGAACAAACCTGGAAGTATGATGAATTCGCATTTAGAGGATTATTTAGCACCGATTTTGATAGTGCAAGAGTCGTGGATAGAGATCAAACAACCATTGATTTAACAGGAGAATATCGTCATCATTTTGACGAAACTTGGAAATTTTTTACCTATAATACATTTCTACGAGATCAAGAAAATAATATTAATTATGATCTCAATTTAATTGCAGGCCCAGGAATTAATATTTTTCGTAAGTATCCTAACCGTCGTTTAGATATGGGAGTGGGTTTAGGGGCCAGATATGAAGATTCTTTAGGTAAACCAGATGACACTAATTTTCCGACAGTAAGTTATTTAATTAGTTACCGAGATATATTTTTTGAACGCTTAAATTATCGTCAACTTTTTATCTATAATCTACCCGTAGAAGATACGGTTGACTCTCGAATTTTAGCCATTAGCGAGTTATCTTGGCCGTTGTTTGAAAATTGGTCATTAACAGGGCGTTTACAGTATATTTATTTAGGGGTTCCACCAGACAATAAACCTACCTCAGAAATTAATTTTTCTACAGGATTAACCTACGATTTTTAATTAAGAATGATGACAAAATGTGCCATTGCATTAGGAAGTAATTTAGGAGACTCATTAAACATTTTAGAGACAACCATAACCTTGTTATCTAGACATCCTTCTATCGACTTAATATCCCATTCCCCTTGGTATCAAACCACTCCAATAGGTCCTCCTCAACCTAATTATTTTAATGGTTGTGCTATCTTAGAAACCAGTTTAACCCCTCAGGATCTTTTACAAACTTTACTGAGTATAGAACAAAAATTTGGGCGTATTCGTCGAGAAAAATGGGGGCCAAGAACCTTAGATTTAGACTTATTATTGTACGGTGATTTAATCTTAGAAACTCCTTCTTTAAAAATACCTCATCCCCTGATGCTTGAACGAGCATTTGTATTAGTTCCTTTGGGCGACATTGGGGCTAGTTGGGTACATCCCATGACAAAAAAAACGATCAAAGAACACCTTAACAAGTTAAAGTATGAAGGAATTAAACTTTGTGGAACAATCACTCAATAATGATTACTTTAATGAGATTCCTCGTTTCCTCGGAATAACCATTAAAGATACAAAAAATAACAAAATTGGGGGTGACATTAACCCATATCACACCCCCTACACCGACACTTTTAATTAGGAAGATTACCGTAGAATAATTGCATGGTTTCCACGGTTAAAACTTGAGGAGGTGTTGCATCAGGAGGATAGAGAAAATCCACTTCAACCATTCTTTGTTCCCCTGGTTTCAGATTGAATCTTACCAACGGTTCCCCTTGTTGTCCTTGTCGTTGTACTAAGTGAAAGAAACGTTCTTGAGTGGTTCCCTCCCCATCTTCATAATTCACTTGTACTGTTCCACGAAAGAATACTTGACCTTGGGGTTGACGGGAAAAGATTAGGCGATCAGCGTATTCATTTTTCTTGAAAGGGGTTTGCAAAGTGACGGCTACGGTTTGGGGTTCATTGGTTTTATTAACCAAAGGTAGGGTTAAATTATAATGTACCCCATAGTTGCCATGAGCTTTATAAGCGGTATCAGGATAACGCACTAACATCGGTGCGCTTTGTATTTGTTGTGTCCCGTGGGTTCCCGTTGTCACTGTACTGAGGGGATAAGAAAATGCTCCACCCCGTTCAGGAATAGTAAGATAAGGTTTCCCTTGTCCATCGCTCAGTCTTGCTTCCCATTCAGACCCCACAGAGATACCTGCAACACGGCCATAAATGGTTTTATCTCCATAGTCCACATCTGGAGGAGTAGGGGCCAAATCTCTCGGATAAATTAAACCGCCTTTAGTAACAATGTGTCGCCATTCGTTAAGATTAGGTTCTCGATAGGCGATCTTAACTTTCTCTTTGTCTCCTTCTTTGTATTTAATTTGTTCTGCCACTTCATAAAGGGCTAAATTAGCCATGTACAAAGGACCATCACTATAAACCCGTAAAAACGTTGATCGCGCGCTACTGGGCTTAATAGGAAGGGTAAACAGCATCCGACTTTGATGGGGTGGGATAACAATACGACGAGATAATTCGTCTTGGTTAACCCCTCTAAGAATATCCCCCATTAAACGGGAACCTGGCCCAGAAAAAACTTGTCCTGATGGATCTTCAACAATGGGCGGAAGATTAATAAAGGGTGCGTCAGAAGAGTTGAGATAACTTGCCCCTTGTAACACCTTGACTACCACTGTTTCTGAGGTAGGATTATGAACTAAAAGACCTTGATAAAGGGTTTTATTCCCTTGTGCCGGTCGAGAGATGTGATGACTGAAAACATCGAAACGGCCTTCTACAGGATAATTGAGATGAGCGTCAGGACGACGCTTACCATTGGGGGGAAACGTCGATAATAAAACTCCTTCTGTCGAGATGACTTCAGGACTATTGCTATTGAAAACTAAAACGTCATTGAGTTGGCCAGGTAATGGGCGTATCTCTTGAGGTTGAGTAATAAATTGAGGGTTCCTTTCCCGATAGGTCAAGGGATAGGACGCGGTTTGTGCGATGAGTAATGATGATAGTAAAGAAAGCATAAATATAAAACCAGCAATTTTAAAACGGAGTTAATAATTTTAACTTTTTTTCAGATTGCCGTCATTCACTGGAATTTGTCAATCCCTATTTTAGAAAAGAACTAAAATAACAAAAATTAGTTCCCTTGCTTTGCCAAGGTCTTTTAAGCTAACACAAACTTTCCTGGAATCGTTAGGATACTTTCATTAAAATAGTTAATCAGGATGATAGGTTTAGGTAATATAGTGCTACGCAAAAGGCAAGAGGCAAAAGGCAAAAAGCAAAAGTTAGTCAATCAACAAGTTGCTTGTTTGGGTTGCAAGGGAGCAGGGAACAGGGGAGATTATTTAAAATATTTTTAGGATAAAAAAAGCCCCAACTAAACCATATAAGGCTAATTGGGGAAAATTGAGGGTTTTTATTTACCCATACCTAACTGTTGAGCTTTTTGGTAAACTTTTCCTTCTGTCAACAACGAAGGTGCAATGACCACTTCTACATCTTGCATTCCTTTGAGATCCTTTGCTCCTAGGGTTCCCATACTGGTTTTTAAGGCTCCGAGTAAGTTATGGGTTCCATCGTCTAATTTAGCAGGGCCGGTTAAAATTTCTTCAATGGTTCCAGTGGTTCCCACATTAATTCGGGTTCCTCTCGGTAACACAGGGGAAGGGGTAGCCATACCCCAATGATAACCCCGTCCAGGAGCTTCGGCTGCACGAGCAATGGGAGAACCGATCATGACTGCATCAGCACCGCAAGCGATACATTTACAGATGTCTCCGCCGGTGACAATACCGCCATCAGCAACCACAGGAACATAACGGCCTGTTTCCTGTTGATAATCATCTCTAGCTGCTGCACAGTCTGCGATCGCTGTGGGTTGGGGAACCCCTACCCCTAACACTCCGCGAGAGGTACAAGCAGCACCGGGTCCAATTCCCACTAAAACAGCTGCTGCGCCAGCTTTCATCAAGTTTAACGCCACTTCGTAGGTGACACAGTTACCGAAAACGACTGGCATGGGCATTTCTTGGCAAAATCCCTGTAAATCCAAGGGTGTAACAGATTCGGGGGATAAATGCGCCGTCGATACCACGGTTGCTTGTACAAATAATAAATCGGCCCCTGCTTCGGCTACAATATTACCGTATTGAGAGGCTCCAGCCGGGGTTAAACTAACTGCAGCAATACCCCCATTTTTTTTTATGTCGGTGATACGTTGTTTAATTAATTCAGGTTGAATGGGTTTTGCATAGAGTTCTTGCATTAACCCCACAAATTCCGATTTACCCACCGATGCAATGCGATCGAGAATAGGTTCAGGATCATCGTAACGGGTTTGAATCCCTTCTAAGTTGAGAACGCCGATCGCCCCTAACTCTGAGAGTAATCCGGCCATTTTCACATCAACTACGCTATCCATTGCACTGGCTAAAATGGGGATAGTGCGCTCAATACCACCAATCGTCCAACGGGTATCCGCTAAACTAGGATCTAAGGTACGAGTGCCTGGAACCAGTGCAATCTCGTCTATACCGTAAGCACGTCGGGCTGTTTTACCACGACCAATAATAATATCCACGCTTCTATATCCATTCCCTAAGTATTAGATTAGGCTACCAAATTTTGAGGGCTTTAGGGAAGGGGAAGTCGGGATCTAATCCTACGAAAAGGCATCGTGAACTACGTTAGTCATCGATCCGAATGAAAAGGTCGTCACAGAAGAAGCGGTGCGACCTAAGTTGGGTTTCCCGACCTAGGGAAACCGCACCAAGACAATAGCAGTTTTTTTATTGGTTTGAAAGCATATTCATCACTGAATTCATGATCATTTTTTGCTGATGAGGTTCAACAATTAATCGCTTTTGTTCCTAATAAACGTACTTATTATTCGAGAGGTCTGAGGGCTGCAACCCTTATTCGATGGGCTTTTTTGCTTTACTTTCTGTGTAAACCCCCCAGACGACAGCAGGAAGCGGAGAGATTGAGTTCTCTTGCTGCTTCCTATACAAAATAATGCCCTATTAGCTAACGAAATTGATCATTGCGGTAAAAACTTGATGGGTAAAAGGTAAGCTATCCACCACCATAGCGGTACATAATAACATCAAATAGAGGATAGAAAACTTAAACAAGGATTTTGCCATATCTTTATTAAAGGGATTTTGTTTCAGTAACCAAGTTTTCTTGATAAACATCGCCCCTAACAACACAGCCATCACTCCATATAGCCAACCCGAAACTCCCAGAGGATAGACCAATAAAAAGGTGCAAGGAATCACTAATAAGGTATACCACCAAATTTGACGTACCGTTGACTCTTCTCCTTCTATGACTGGCATCATTGGCACATTCACCTGGGCATAATCATCCTTAATCATCAAGGCTAACGCCCAAAAATGAGGGGGAGTCCAGAGAAAAATGATGGCAAACAAAATCCAAGGGGCCCAACTGAGATCCCCTGTCACTGCAGCCCAACCGACTAAAGGAGGAATGGAACCTGCAGCCCCACCAATGACGATATTTTGAGGGGTATTGCGTTTGAGAAAATGAGTATAAACCAGCATATAAAAGGCAATGCCGGACATGGCCAATAAGCCACTAAGAAGGTTGATATAGATAAGAAAGAGACTAAAAGAAATTACCGCCAATACCAAGGCAAAAATAAGAGCGTGACTCGATTGAACTCGGCCCGAAGGGATGGGACGGGCCCTGGTTCGCAACATTTCATAATCGATGTCTCGATCATAGATACAGTTCATCACTTGCGCTGAAGCGGCCGCGAGGGTTCCTCCAATTAAAGTAATGAATAGTTTAAAAGAGTCCACTTCTCCTTTAGAGGCGATCCACATTGAAGCGGCCGTGGTAATTAATAAAAGAGGAATAATCCTCGGTTTGGTTAGCTGATAATAACTTCTAACCACTTGTAAAACGTTCTCGTTACGACGGACAATATCAGTCCCAATCATTAATTCACACCAAATTCTATTAATTGATAAGTTATTGTGCTAAGCACGAAGAAATAGAGAAACACAGAAAGGCCATTCGTTAGACAACCCATCAAGATGCTTAACTGTTGCCTTCTATGGATACATCTCGCATTCCTAGGGTTGTCAAAGCTACTAATGTCACAAATAAAGCAGCCCCGACAGTGTGATGGGTTACGGTTAAGGGTTCTACCTGTAAATGTAGGTAAAAGGTGGCTACCCCTAACAGAACTTGTAACAACACGACACTCCCGGCTATCCAAGCTAGTTTTCTCAAGGTAGGATGAAGTGCCGGTGTCCGCCAGGCCATAAAGACAACGGTTAAGGTGGCTACGGTAGCAGGAACCACACCAATAATATGACTATTCATCACAGCGCAAAGTTGAGAACCACCGAAGCACTGATGCAAAGCCCAACGGGAACCCACTAACGCCCCTAATAAGCATTGGATATAAACTAAAATAGCAGCGATGAGACTCGCCCAACGCAGTTTGCCGGCGGTGGTGGTGCCTTGATAGGGAGTTAGACAGAGGGCGATAACCACCAAGGTAGCGAAAAAGAGAAGGGCCGTTCCTAAATGGGCGGTAACAATATCAAACCGCAACATTTGAGTGACGGTTAAACCCCCTAAAATGCCTTGAAAGACAATCAACCCTAATGCCCCTAAACAAGCCCAGGGCAACCATTTGGGGAGTTCTTTCCGAAACCACCAAGACAATCCCACTAAAGCCAGGGTACTCAAACCAATCAAAGAAGCATCCAAGCGATGGAACCATTCTAAGAAGACTTGTAGGTTCATTTGTTGGGTGGGGACTAACTGACCATAACACAGGGGCCAGTCGGGACAAGCTAAACCGGCATTCATTACCCGTGTGGCACTGCCTACAGCCATTAATAGTAGGGTGGCGATGGCGATTTTCCACACTAAAAATCTCATCCATTTTTGGACTTTCGGGCGATCGCCTGAGGTATTGATTCGTCCTGTAAGAACAGATTCTGTCATAGCATCCTAATTACTTTATTTAACACATTTTGTTGTTAACAAAGTGTTGACTTTGCTACAAAATTTTGTCTCTTTAAAAGCAGAGCTAGTCAGATTCTACTCAAGGGTTTATGATTTGTGCATGGATTTTTAGGAACTTTTTCTAATCTTTTGATTCAGTTAATAATGACGTTACTTATGTTAACAATTCCAGACTTAATTTTAATTAAGTTTTAATGTATTATCTTCTAAGGACTGAAGAGAAATAATTGCCCCATTTTCTTTCATTGAATGACTTAAAGCGGTTAAAATTTGCACTAACTTAGTCGCCACTATTCCAGAAGAAACCGTACAAGGACGATTCATTTTAACACTATCTAAAAAGCGATCGCAGACTTCTTTGAGGGGTTCTGCTTCGGCCACCGAAATAACCTGTTTTTGTTGGCCTTGAGGAATCCATTTTTCCCCTTGGGATTGTACATAACCCTGTTGTAAAATGAGGGGTTCATCCTTAGACATTTCATCAAAAATTAACGTCCCTTCACTTCCTACCACACACAGTCGACGCTGTTTATCAGGATTACACCAACAGAGATGAATGGTTGCTTGAAATCCACTAGGATAATATAAAGTTACCCAAACCATATCTCCTAAGCCATTTGGAGATAAAGAAGTAGGGCGATCGCTTTGTAACCAAATCTTTCCTTGTGCTTGCACTTTGTTGGGATATTCATTCAACCAATGATTAAAAATACTAATATCGTGAATGGCTAAATCCCACAGCGCGTCAACATCCTGGCGCACTGGACCTAAATGGGTGCGACTGGCATAACCATAACGTAATTTCCCTAATTTTCCTGTTTCTACTGTACATTTACCTTTATTAACAGCAGTATGGAATAAATAGGTATGATCGATCATTAATTGTCGCTGTTGTTGTGCGGCCAAACGAGTTAATTCTAGACATTCCTCAGGATCAAGGGTCAATGGTTTTTCTGCTAAGACATGATACCCTGATTCTAAAGCTTCTTTAATGAGGTGATAATGGGTCGATGCCGGGGTAACTACCACAATAGCATCTAAGTTAACTTGCTGTTTGATGCTTTGCCAATCCGAGGTTAATAAAATTGATTGGGGATCGAGGGAAAATTTTTTTTGAATTCTGCTTAAATTATCAGTAACTGGATCAGCGATCGCCACGACATCGGCTTGAGGATGGGCTAGAAAATTGCGGACCAAATGCGTTCCCCAACGTCCAACCCCTAAAATAGCTAATCGAATTTTCAACGATTTTCACCCTTTTCTGGCAACTCATTTGTCGTTTACCGAAAAACATGACCAGTAAGTGGTCACTGGTCACTGATAACTGTTTAAGCTTCAGAAGCGACAGGTTCAGGTTCTGCTGCTTGTGGTTGTTCTTCTTCTTGTGGTTGTTCTTCTTCTTCGGATGTTTCTGAGGATACGTCATCTAATTTGATGGTGAGATAACGCAGGACATCTTCACCTAAACGCATCATCCGTTCTAGGGGTGCAATTTGGCTTCCATCAGCTTGATAATTAAACTGAACATAAATGCCATCTACCTTTTTTTGGATAGGATAGGCAAGACGACGTTTGCCCCAAATTTTCGTTTGTAGGTCGGTGGCGTTATTCTCCGTTAAGAATTCTTGGTATTTGGTCACCGCTTGGTTAACTTGCTCTTCTGAAAGGTCAGGACGCAAGATAAAAATCATTTCGTACTGTCGACTCATGGCTTTAAACTCCTTATGGACAAGTTGGCTTCGTGATCAATGTATGGTCTTGAAATCAAGAAGCAAGGATCATCGGAAACTAATCAAATGAAAAAATGTCTTCTTTTTGAGACAGATTCCTTTAAAATCATACTACGACTTTATGACGAATGGCTACGATATTTAATGGCTATTTAGTCAACTTCTAACCTAACTGACTGCTCAAGTTTATGCCGCAACGCTATGTTCGAGTAAAAACAACTCAAGGAAACATCCATTATGGTTCACTTAATCTTAATCGCAGTGTGGCGGTGTTTGACGCTGCCCCTTGGGATGGAGGACAACCCAGTGGCGTTGTCTTAAAAGCTGATAGTTATGAATTTTTAGCTCCTTGTTTTCCTTCCAAAATTATTGCAGTGGGCAGAAACTACAAGGCCCACGCAGAGGAACTGGGTAATACGGTTCCCAAAGAACCTTTACTCTTTCTTAAACCTCCTTCTACTCTTATTGGAGAAGGGCAGCCTATTTATTACCCTCAACAGTCTCAACAAGTGGATTATGAAGGAGAGTTGGCTTTAGTAATTGCAGAAGTCACTAAAAATTGTTCTGAACAAGAAGCCCGTACTAAAATTTGGGGTTATACTATCGCTAACGATATTACTGCCCGTGATTTTCAAAGAAAGGACAATCAATGGGTTAGAGCAAAAGGGTTTGATACGTTTTGTCCTTTGGGTCCTTGGGTGATTCGGGAATTAAGTGCTGCTGCTGCTATTCAAACGTTTGTTAATAATGAGACAGAACCTAGGCAGTCTGCTTGGGTTCATGATATGGTGTTTTCTCCTCAAGCAATCGTTTCTTATATTTCTCACATTATGACCTTGTTTCCAGGGGATGTTATTCTCACAGGAACCCCAGAAGGGGTTGGTCCCCTCAATGTTGGCGATCTCGTTCGGATAGAAATTGAGGGGATTGGTAGCATAGAAAACCCTGTCATCAGTGCGCCAATCTCTAATTTCACTACCAGCGAACCTGAGAATAAGCAGCCTCAGAAATCGTAGGAATTTCTGCATAACGGCCTAAGGCTGATTGGATAATGGAAAAATACGAGGCTGCTAAACCCCCTAAAAACAGTACATTATATAGGGTTTCTATGAGAAGACCACTACGTCCCAAGGCAGGAATCAAAACATATTGCATAATAATGCCAGCTAAAGCCAATAGAATGCCGATGAGAATAGATTGCATGGCATTATAGCGAATAAAATGGCTAACGCGATCGTTACGGACAACTAAAGCAAACAGAAGAATAAAGACGAGGAAACTACCAAAACGTCCTAATGGTCCGAGTAATGTGCCTAATAAACTATAAGTGAGTCCTACGGGTAACGCTGGAATTAACAGAAAGTTAAAAATTGGAAACTGTTGTAATAGAAAACTGCCAAAAAACACAGTGTCATAAACGGCAAAGCAATAAACTAAAGTACCAAAAATGCGATCGGGAATACTGACTGAACCACGCCAAGTCATTACGGGTTGCTCCTTGATGGTTAAAGTGACTTCACTTTTTAATGTACAACATTTATTCAGTGATCAGTTACTTGTACTGAGCTACGTCGAAGTATCAGCGAGCAATTATCAATTTGATCAAAATTGCTTTGCAATTAGTTGAGCTACTTCACTTTAAATCTAATAATCCTTGTTCTTTTAGTTTAGGATTAAAACGAATTTCTGTTTGATTTCCTCGTTGCTTTAAGGTTTCTTCTATATCTGCTTGCACTCTTCTCGAAACTTTTTTGAGTAATTTTATTTTTCCTAGTTCATCACTATTTTTATAGGTTTCTTGTTCTTCTTCTGTCATGGAAATTTTGGCATCAATCGGTTGTGTCCATAAGCTTTGGTTGGTTTCATCATTGATAGATAAATCCCCATTTTCTTGAGTCCAGTTATATTTAATTTCTTCTAAGATAGTGCGACTGGGACGGGCAATAATTTCAACTTTTAGCCAATAGCATTCATTCGGTTGACGCACTAAATGTTGTTTTAAACTGGCATAAATATCACGAGAATAACCGATAAATTTTAATTGTTTAGTTTCGTTGAAAATGGCATACACTCCAATTTTTTTGTGTAGTTCTTCGGAAATAATTCCATTTTCGTCTAAGTAAGGTAAATGGTCTAAACTGTTTAAACTAGAGAGTTGAGTTTTGGTAATCATAAGTTAGTTCTCAAGAAAAAAAATGAAGTTAAGGACAAGAAATATTACTTAATGAGGCGGTAAATAGCACAAAGGCGACTGGGGTTAAAGATTTTAGCTTTAAACATGAAAGTTGGGGGAACATTAATAATAATATGCTCATCAGAATTATGATATTTCTCGAATTTTTGGGGCATCCCTTTGGGGGTTTGGCTACTGTAGGGAACAGGTTGAAATAATAATTCAGTAAATTGGATAGATATTCTTTTCTCTGACAATTGTTGAGAAATTTGTTTAACAAACTCTGAATTATTTAATAACTTAAATAAGGTTTCTTTGGCTTCCGAGGCAAGGATAAAATTGGCATCAAAGTTTTCAATTATTTTAAAACCCATTCTGATTAAAATTTAGTTATGAAAATCATCTTAGTTATCATACCTGAATACCCTTAACCTCTTGCAAGACCTAAACCTATTTTTGTAATGAGACTTAACATTTAAGATTAGTAATCATTTTATGAATTAATAATAGAGAATGATTACTCCTCCCTAAAAGGGAGAAGATTGAGGAAAAGAAGATATTTCTTCTTATTGTATTTAAGATTTTTCTAAATGGACTTAATCATTTGCCTATCCTATTATTAACTTTTTTTACTTTCTTCGTAGGTAGGAAAATCAATATAACCCTCTGCATCAAAGGAGTACCAATACTGCATATCTGCAGGAGGATTTAACGGCCAGTTATTAGCAAACCTTTCCACTAAATCGGGGTTACTAATAAAAGGTCTTCCAAAGGCAATTAAATCAGCATTTCCTTCTCTAATCTTTGCTTCTGCACTGTCTTTACTATAACCACAATTTCCCATTAATACCCCATCAAATACCTGACGAAAGTCTGCTAATGTCATGGGTTCACCTAACTCGTGAAAACCAAACTGTAAGCCATCTATTATATGAAGATAAGCTAAGTCATAATTATTTAACTGTTGAGCGACATAGGTAAATAATTCTCTATATTCAGGAGAACCCATATCATTGAAATCACCGTTGGGTGATAATCTTACTGCTATTTTGTTAGCAGGGAAAACTGTTAATACTGCTTCAACAATCTCCTTTAAGAAACGATAACGATTTTCAATGCTTCCCCCGTATTTATCGCTTCGATGATTTGTTTTGGACTGTAAAAATTGATCGATTAAATAACCATTAGCTGAATGAATCTCAACTCCATCAAAACCAGCATTTTTCGCTCTTTCAGTAGCTAAGCGATAATCTTCAACAATACGGGGAATTTCTTCGGTTTCTAAAGCGCGAGGAGTTTCGTAAGGTTGTTTACCAATAGGGGTATGAATATAGTCTTCATTTAGTTTAATAGCAGAGGCAGAAACAGGTAATTGATTATTTTCTTGAAAGCTACTATGAGATGCCCTTCCACAGTGCCAAAGTTGTAAGAAAATAGGGGTTTCTTTTTCATGAAGTGCTTGGGTAATAGGTTTCCACGCTTCCATTTGTTCGTCTGAATAAATACCGGGACTATGTACCCAACCACATCCTTGCCGAGAGATAACGGTTGCTTCACTAATAATCAATCCTGCTGATTTCCTTTGCATATAATACTCTTTCATGAGATCATTAGGCATTCTTTCTTCTCCCGCCCTAGAACGAGTTAAAGGTGCCATAATAACCCTATTTTTTAGAGTAATATTGCCAACTTGACAAGGAGCAAATAATGTGTGTGAATTATTCATTTTTTTCTTGAAATTAATCAATTACTATTATAAATTTTATCTGAAATAGATGACTTTTGAGTAACTCATTTGAAATATAAAACTTTGATATCGTTAAGAGACAATTAAGAAATTGTCCCTAAAAAATAGATTAATTATGATTTTAGATAGTGTTCTAAACTAAATTTTCCTGACCCAAAGGCGAGGATCATTAATAGTCCACCCATTAATCCTAAATTCTTAAAAAAAGCGATTTCTTCTTCTGGAAATGTTCCATGAAAAATAACAGTAGCAGGAATTAAAAAGCCGATTAATAAACAAGCACCAATTTTAGATTTATATCCTAACAAAACAGATAAACCACCCACAATTAAAACTAGAATAGTTGCCCAGAGTAAAACTTCAGTTAAAGGGATTCCTTTTGAGGCCATATAAGCTTGAGTTTGTGCAGGCGATAAGAGCTTACTAACACCAGATTTAATAAAAATTGCTGACAAAAATATTCGACCTAAAAGGGAAACATTACTTTGAAAGTTGCTTTGGTCTAACATGGATAAATCACCTATTTTATTATGTTCTATATTTTAGTCAGATTCTAACAATTCACTCTTAAATTGACAACAAAAACTGAAATTGAGGAGAATTTTTCCAGGAATTTACAGCATTTTGTAGAGATAATGATAACCAGTCATAATAATGGGGATAGACGGGAAGGCGAGGGACTAATTGCCATCCGTGAGAGGCTAATAAATCAGCTAAACCGTGATAAGAAAAATGGGGATAATCTGGGTTTACCTCATCTTTAGGGCTGATTCCACCTAAATCTCTAGCTCCTGCTTCTAGGCAGTCTAACAAACATTTTGGATCTGTGATTAAATTAGGGGGGATTTGTAGGGTAATCGAATCAGGCAAAATATTTCTAGCTTTAGCCACCATTTTCGGTAGTTGATAAATAGGGAAAGTGGAGACTTCTAACTGTTGCTTGCTTCCTGTACGATGAGGCTGTAAAATAACTTCTTGGATGTGATGCCATTTTTGATGAAGAGATGCGATCGCTTTTAATGTTTGCCAAGATTCCTCCTCACTTTCTCCAATTCCTAAGAGAATACCTGTGGTAAAAGGAATTTTTAATTTTCCAGCCCATTCTAATTGTTGTAACCTCAATGAAGGTAATTTACTGGGCGCAGAATGATGAACACTTTTTAGAAGTTTTGGAGTAATTTGTTCAAGCATTAAACCCATAGACGGATTAATAGTTTTTAAGGTTTCCATTTCAGCAAAACTTAAAACTCCCACGTTTGTATGAGGTAAAAAACCCATAGATAAAGCTAGTTTACAAAGATTATAAATGTTTTGAAACCAAGCTTTTCTTCGAGAGGACTGGGGATGAACTTCCCCACTTAAAATTAAAATTTCACAAACAAATTCATCTTGCAGTTTTTGCAAAATAGTTTGACTTTTTTCCAAGGTTAACCAATCATCTTGATAAGGGTTAACCCGAAAATTACAATAGGTACAACGATTAAAACATTCATAGGTCGGTACTAGGGTATATGCTGGACTATAGGTAATTTGTTTTGTCATATTTTTTATGATACTTTAATTAATAGTAATTTATCTCAACACTTGACTATAATACACCTAGACTTATAGGGTTTAGAGAGTTATTATTAAAGGAACTTTTTAAAGATCAAGAATGACAAACGAAACTTATTTTAATCATCCTGTTTTCGGACTTCTTTATCGTGTCTGTATCCTTGATGACAATCAAGAGTTATTTACTACATTATATGCTCAACGGTTATTTTTTCTAGTGAAGATGATACCGAATAATACGGTTTTGGAACCTATTAGCCGTTCAGATGCTAGATTATTAGTAGAAAAACGTTTGCGTAATCTTCATCGTCTAGGACGTACTGAAGAGTACAAAGACTTTCAAGCTATGTATAAACAAACTTTTCCTTAAAGAATATGAATATTTCTGAAAATCTTGACAAAATTTTGGGTCAAATTCCTTCTTCTGTGCGTTTAGTTGCTGTTACTAAAAAGAAATCAGTTGCTGCTATCGAAGAAGCTTATAATTATGGGATTCGTGATTTTGCAGAAAGTCGTGTTCAAGAGGCACTAGAAAAGCAAGAACAGTTACAAAATTATCAAGATATTTGTTGGCATTTCATCGGCCATATTCAAACTAATAAAGCTAAACAAGTCTTAAAAAATTTTCATTGGATTCATTCAGTTGATAGTCTTAAGTTAGCAAAATATTTAGATAAATTAGCAGATAAAAACTCTATTTCTCCTCATGTTTGTCTTCAAGTTAAAATTTTACACGATCCTAATAAATATGGGTGGAAAGTAGAAGAAATTTGGCAAGATTTATCCAAATTAGAATCCTTAAAATATATAAAAATTGATGGTTTAATGACTATTTTACCTTTAGGATTATCTCAAAATGAATGTTTAGATACTTTTGCAAAAACAAAAGAACTTGCTAGCAAAATAACAGAAAAGTCATCCCTACAGTTGAAAGAATTATCTATGGGAATGTCGAATGATTATTTATTAGCAGTAGAAAAAGGTGCAACGATGATACGTTTAGGAACCATTATTTTTGGAGAAAGAAATTAAGTGTTTTAAAGCTTGAATGGGATGTTGAGGTTTCCATCCCGATAACCTTTTAACTTGATAACGGCAAGAATATCCAGTAACTAAATAATAAGATTGATCATCCATCTTTTCAGGTAAATGTTGTTGCCAACTACTGTGATAAATGCCTTTAGAATTTTCATAATGTTCCTTTTCATGGCCATACATTCCAGCCATTCCACAACAACCAACAGACACAATATTTAAACTGATTCCCATGTTGTTAAAAACTGTTTGCCATTGCTTTTCTGAGTTAAAAGCTAGGGATTTTTCATGGCAATGTCCTAATAAATAATAGGGATGTGTTGATTTAATTTTAGGTAATTTGTTCTCTTGTGTGACTAAGAATTCTTGGATGAGTTGAACTTTATTAAAACTGTTTTGATGATTCGTCATCTTTGAATACTCATCTCGATAAGTCAAGGTTATACTGGGTTCAATTCCAATTATAGGAATATCTAAGTCTAAAACTGTTTTTAACTTTTTAATATTTTGATCAATTACTATTTTAAACTGATCAATAAATCCTTTTAAATGTAGCGTTTTTCCATTGATAAAGAAGGGGAATATGTAAACAGTATAACCTAAGTTTTCGAGACAATTGTAAGTATCGATTACTAACTGTGATTCATAGAAACTGGTAAACGCATCTTGTAGCAAAATGATGCTATTTTTTCGTTCTTCTACTGATAAATTTTCTAAAGTTTCTAAGTTAAATTTTATGGGTAATTTATCTCGTACAGTTGGAGAACTAATAAGAGGGATATCAACTAAATTTAATATTTTACTGATAAATAATTTACTCAAAGGGTTGTGTACAATACTATTACATAAATTTGGTGCAAAAGATTGATAATGAACCACTTGCTCTATATTTGCCATAAAATAATCCCTTAAAGAATGTAAATAACGACTATGATAACGTTCTAAAAACTGAGATTTTAAGTCAGGAATATCAACATGAATGGGACATTGACTTACACATCCTTTACAACCCAAACAGCCTTGCATTGCTTCATAAACATTGTGGGAAAAATCTTCTTTTCCTTGCCATTTTTCTAGAGTGTACCAGACTTTTTTAGGAAGAGGTAAACTATCATCAAAACTGTCTTGAAACTTGGACTTTGAAAGTAATCTTAACCATTCTCTTAATAACATTGCTCTCCCTTTTGGAGAGTGAATGCGATCGCTAGTTTGTTTAGCAGAAGGACAAATAATTTCATCAGGATTAAAGTTAAAACAAGCACCATTGCCATTACAATTGAAAGCTGCTTCATAATCTTTTCTAAACTGTTGAGAAACTTGGCGATCAAAGTGTCCCCTTAAGGTTGATTCGAGTTTAACAATTTCATCTGAACTATGATAAGGTATGACTATTTTCCCTGGGTTTAATTTATTATCAGGATCAAACACTTCTTTGATTTTTCTTAAGTCTTGATAAAGTTCTTCTCCGAAGAATAAAGGGGTATATTCACTACGAAACCCTTTCCCATGTTCTCCCCATATTACACCACCATATTTACGAACTAAATTAACAACTTGATCCGATATTTCTCTGATTAATTTTTCATCTTCAGGCATTTTCATATCCAAAGCCGGACGAACATGAAGACAACCTACATCAACATGACCGAACATGGCATAATTAAGGTTATAACTGTTTAATAAAGCTTGAAATTCACGGGTATAACTGGCTAAGTTTTTAGGAGAAACGGCAGTATCTTCAATAAAAGCAATAGGTTTGCGATTGCCTGGCATACTTCCTAATAAGGCTGCTCCTTTTTTTCTTAATGACCACAATTGCTTAATTTCTTCTGGTTTCTTAGTATAATAAAAACCTATAATTCCTGGTTTTTTATAATTTTCTAATTGATTAATTAAAGGTCTTAATTGCTTTTCTATTTCCTGATCACTTTCTTCAATAAATTCAACTAAATTAATGGCTTGGGCATCACCAATGAAGTTTTTAACTTCTTGATAAATACTATCATTTTTAGCTAATCCTAAAATTGTTTCGTCAATCGTTTCGATGGCAGCAGGATTATAATTGAGTAAGTTTGCAGCATCTTTTAAAGCAGCATCAAAGTTATGATAATGAATCGCTAATAATTGAGTCGCTTTAGGGATTTTAGTTAAGTTTAATTTAGCTTCTGTAATTATTCCTAGTGTTCCTTCTGAACCTGCTAAAATTCGATTTAGATCAAAATAGTTTTTTGTCTCGTCATAAACTTTAGCTAAGTTATAACCCGTCATAAATCGAGTTAATTTAGGAAAGATGTTATCAATCAATTCTGCTTTTTCAGAAACAATTATATCAATAAGTTTATAAATTTCTCCTAATTTCCCATTTTGTTGTTTTAAACTATCTAAATCATCTCTACTAACTTGGGAGGAACTGCTTAAAGTTGAATCAGATAAAACCCAACTTAATTCTAAAATATGATCACTGGTTTTCCCATAAATACGAGAACCTTTACCCGCAGCATCTGTATTAATCATTCCGCCAATCGTAGCACGATTGCTAGGAGCAAGAGAAGGAGCAAAAAACAAATTATGTTCGGCTAAAATGTAATTTAATTGGTCTAATATGATTCCTGGTTGAACCTTAACCCATTGTTCTTGAACATTGAGTTCTAAAACCTGATTCATGTACTTAGAACAGTCTATAATAATACTAGGAGAAAGTGACTGTCCATTAGTACCAGTTCCCCCTCCTCTAGGAGAAAAAGTAACCGTTTCAAATTCAGTTTTATTGGCTAATTTAAAAATTTTTCTAATATCTTCAGCAGTACGAGGAAAAATAACCGCTTGGGGTAAAATTTGATAAATACTGTTATCAGTTGAAGCAATTAAACGGTTAGCGATATCCCCTTTTATATCTCCTGAAAAAGTTGTTTCTTTTAAACAAGCTAGAAAATCAGCGATTGTTTGATTGATGGTTGTTTCTGGTAAAACTCTAGGAATCATTTTAAACTGGTAGTTTAATCTTCTTAGCTAAATTCAGTTTACTCAAAATTTTAATAGTCCACCAAGTTACATCTATTTCCCACCATTTTAATCCAGCCTTAGCTATATTAGGATAAGCATGATGATTATTGTGCCAACCTTCTCCATAAGTTAAGATAGCTGCCCACCATAAGTTACGGGAATTATCATTACTCTGATAAGTACGATAACCTCTTAGATGAGATGCAGAGTTAATAAACCAGGTACTATGCCAAAGTAAAACCGTTCTGACAAACAAACCATAAATGACAAATGACCAACCACCGAGAAAGTAAAGGAAAAGTCCCAGAGGTAACTGTAATAATAAGAAATAACGATCTAACCAACGATAAAAGGGCTGTTTATCGAGATCCGGAGCATATTTTTTATACTGATCATAATTAAAAAATTCTTGACGATCATAAAATAACCACAGCATATGACTCCACCAAAAACCCCGTTTCGCAGAGTAAGGATCTTTTTTCATATCTTCAGTATAGGCATGGTGCATTCGGTGTCCTGCAACCCAAAATATCGGGCTACCTTGCAATGCTAAAGCCCCAATGATAGCAATGATATATTCTAGGGCTTTTGGGACTTCAAAGCTGCGATGAGTTAATAAGCGATGATACCCTAAACAAATGCCAATACTGCCGATAAACCAATGAAGAAAAATAGCAACACCTAAAGCTGACCATGAAAAGAACCACGGGGCCGAAAGTGCAACTAGATGAACTGCACTGAAAAATCCGACAGCCACCCAATTTAATGTTAATGGTTGTCCTCCGTCAGGAGATATTTTAATTGTCTTCGTCATATAAATCCGATATTTTTGCAAGTTAATAAGACATCAGAAAGCTTCTATTATTTTTTCTCTCTGATGACAGAATAATTTTCTATTTTTTTGTTGTGTTGATTAATCAAACAGTCCGTCTACTTTTTGACGAAATGCAATCAAAGCCCGATTTGTTTCAAATTGATTCAGTTCGTCTAATAATTGATCAGATTTTTCTGAAGTAACAATAGTTTTGATTTCAATATTAGTGTTGTATCCAGCAATATCACCTATTCGCCTACCATGACTACCAGCACCCTGTGCAGGAATAATTGTGTAACCAGAAACGCCAATAGTTTGTAATAGGTGTATGAGACGATCTTGTAAAAACGCTTCGCAAATGATGGTAAAAAGTATTCCTTCGTTTATATTTGAAGACATCGTTGCCTCCTTTGATAGTTATTTTTTGAAACTTCAGCAGGAATTAATTCGCTGCTGTCACTGAGAGTAGGTGCTAGACTCCTGATTTTTGTTCTATTATTAGAGATATTTTTGTAACCTTTAACTACGATTTAATTCTAACACAATTTTATCTAAAATATCTAAATCTATATTTTTTAGCTCAACATCATTAAATGTGTTTTTTCCTCTATTTTTAAACAATTTTCTCAAAAATTAGTATATTGGTTTAAATCTTGATTGTTTTTTGCATTATAGACTAAGAGTAAAAAAAATAGCTGGTGATTAATTCTTTAGCGTTAAATTTTTAGCAATAGGCTAACTTTTCTGGATAAAATATAAACTTTTGTATCTTTATTGTAAGGAATAAAAATACTACGTTAAGGTGTAGTTACTTGAGAATAGTTTTCGGGTATGTGTCGAAAGAAATAGACTTTTTTCTCTATAGATATAAAACTCTACGTCCTGCGAGAGAGAAGTCTATGTTTTCTTCCTAAGAAAGAGAACATTCTCATCCCAACCGGGTCAATAATGCTAACGCTTTTAAAAAAATCTTCTGAAAACTTTCATTATTCTTCTCGGAGTGATCATCATAGAAACACCACTAGATATGACCAATCTATGAGCCATCAGCATAGTTGTCCTTGCTGTTCTTATATTTTGCTATGTCATATTAATGGGCGAGGTATCTACTGGTATTGTAGTCACTGTCATCAAGAAATGCCCGCTTACAACACATAAAAAACATCAATAAATAACGAGGAAATTAACATGAACGCTCAAGAAATGTTGGAACGATACGCAGCCGGAGAACGAGATTTTAGTCGAGTCAGTTTAGTTCACGTTTGTCTGTGTGATGCTAACCTAGTCGGAGTCCACTTAGAAGGGGCAGAGTTGATTTTAGCAAATTTAAAAGGAGTTGCTTTAACAGAAGCTCATTTAAACCAAGCTAAATTGAATGAATCTAATCTAACTCATGCCAACATGATTCAAGCTTGTCTCATCGGTGCAGAAATGATCGATATTGATTTAAGTGGGGCCAACTTAAGTGGGGCTGATTTAAGAGAAGCGGATCTGAGTGGGGCAAATTTAGGAGGAGCCAACTTAACCAATACTCAACTAGAAGGAGCAAATTTGATGGGGGCGGATCTTAGAGGGGCTGATTTAACAGGGGTTAATTTAGAACAAACTAACTTAGCAGGAGCCAAATTAAGTGGGGCTTTTCTTAACTAATCTCTCGTATTTTTCTAGTCCACTATAATATTCTAATAGTTAGGTTAAACTGGGTCTAATTTCAGGATGCTTGTATTACCCAAAAACTCTGTTTTTGAAGACTTAATCTAACTGTTAGAATTATTGATATTAATATGATTATAGGTGATAGAATTAAAACCTCTTCATTGGTTTATGCAAGAGTTGCAGGTGTTTTATATTTAATTATTATTGTTTGTGGTTTGTTTAGCGAGATGTATGTTCGTTCTAATCTTATTATTCGAGACAATGCAGTGACAGCAGAACGATCGCCTGATGTATCTTGGATAAAGTTAGAAAGATGGAATCAATTAACCCTAGAACAAAGAGAAAAATTTCCACCCATTGCACCTAATTTTGTTTTAGAATTAATGTCCCCTAGTGATAGTTTGAAAAATACACAGGATAAGATGGAAGAATATCAAGCTAACGGAGTTAAGTTAGGTTGGTTAATTGACAGAAAATCACATCAAGTTGAAATTTATCGTCAAGGACAAGCTAAAGAAGTATTAAATGAGCCAAAGTTTTTATTGGGTGAAGATATTTTACCTGAATTTATTTTAAATTTAGCAATGGTTTGGTAAATCATACTGTCAAAATTTTAAGCTTTTTTCTAGATACCGCGACCTTGGTCAATCTCTATAATTCATATACGAATAAATTAGAGATTGATTATCTAAAATGAACGATTTTAATGTATCTTGCCCCATTCCTTTAGATAAATATCCGCAAGTTTTACTCGCTCATGGAGGAGGGGGAAAACTGATGCAGCAGTTACTGGAAAAAATGGTTTTTTCCACCTTTAAAACCGCTCAAGATATTCCTCCCCATGATTCGGCTGTCATTAACCTTCCTGGGTCGAAAATAGCCTTTACAACAGATTCTTATGTGATTCATCCGCTTTTTTTTCCTGGGGGAGATATTGGCAGTTTAGCCATTAATGGAACGGTCAATGATCTCGCCATGAGTGGCGCACGACCGCTTTATTTAAGTTTAGGATTTATCATAGAAGAAGGACTACCGATGGAAACTTTATGGCGAGTCATTCAGTCTTTAAAAAAAGCAGCCGACGTAGCTAATATTCAAGTAGTTACAGGAGATACAAAAGTAGTTGATCGCGGTAAAGGAGATGGGATTTTTATTAACACCGCAGGAGTAGGTATTATTGAACATGATCGAAGCATTGCTCCTCAATTTGTGCAGCCAGGCGATGCTATTTTAATCAATGGAGATATTGGTCGTCACGGCATTTCTATTATGGCAGTTAGGGAAGGATTAGAATTAGAAACCACTATTGAAAGTGACTGCGCTCCGCTTCATAATGTTGTTTTAGAAATGCTTAATCAAGGCATAGAAATTAATTGTTTAAGAGACTTGACCAGAGGAGGTTTAGCCAGTGCATTAAATGAAATCGCAACCAGTGCCGAAGTAACTATCAATATCAAAGAAAGGACAATTTCTATTCAAGAAGATGTACAAGGGGCTTGCGAAATTTTAGGGTTTGATCCCCTCTATGTTGCCAATGAGGGGAAATTTGTTGCTTTTATTCCGCAAAGCTCAGTTAATCAAGCCTTGAAAATTATGAAATCTTTTTCTCAAGACGCTTCTATTATTGGTGAAGTAACCGGCCACGGAACAGATATGGGTTTAGTTACTCTAGAAAGTAAAATCGGTTCTCAGCGCATTGTTGATATGTTAAGCGGAGAACAATTACCCAGAATATGTTAAGTAACAGGACTCATATTATGTCCCTGAGTGCGAGTATGTTGGGCTGCTTCGGTGGCAATTTCGGCTGCAAGGGTGGTCATAGGTGAAGTCGGTTTTGACCGTTTCTGACGATGATTTTGCCGAGATGGAACAGTAGAAGCAGGGGTAACTAAACTGTATGCTCTCCAGTGGCTTTCTATACTCCACTCAGGATCATCGGTGACAACCAAAACCCCTCCGGCCGGTACAGATAATTCATCCGTACTAGCCCAAATACAAAATTGAGTCCAGGGAGAACGCAATAAAAATATTGGTATCTGTTTTCCGTCGCAACTGCCATCCGTATATCCGAGTAAATAGCGACCCTGTTTAATCATTGGCCGTAGTTGAGGATATTTCTCTAACAACATGAAAATTCCATGGTGGGCCATAAAGTTAATGATTACCAATTCAACAAAAGGAGGTGTTGAAGTGAGACTTAACAGCAACCTTAGCCATTAAGCATAGAAAGAGGTCACTGTAAAAGTAAGTATCAAATGTAACGAAATGGCGTTTTTTAGGGAAATGTCAGATAACTTTGACAAAAAACCCCTCTAAGCTGGGAAAAAGAGTGGTGATTTATCAATATTTGTAACAAAAATTAAGTAGTTGTTTCTTTTTTCTTAACAGGACTAACCTTGGCACGATATAAAAGTTTATGGTCGTGACCATATCCCACATAGCGAATAATCACTGGATCATTCGGTTCAGCATGACCCCCTCCTTCTAGAAGTTGATGAGACTGAGGGTCATAGGGTACTACTTCCCCAACACTTCCTTTCATTTCCAATCCCCATTGTTTGAGTAATTCAAAAATGGGTTTCACTAAGGGTAATAATTTGACCGCAGAAATTTCAGGATTTTTTTGAGCAACAATAGCAGCCGTCGGCCATTGCAATAACCAAGATTCTAAAGCAGCGATACTAGAGGCTTGAAATTCTTTTTCTAACTGCTTTTCTTGTTGCTCTAATTCCTGTTGTAATTGTTTATATTCCTGTCGCAATGACACAGCATGACTATCAATATTCCCTGAAATATCTTGACTGGCAATTTGCCAATCTGCGCTCAAAGATTCTGTCGTTTCAAACTGTAATAATAACTGTTCTAAAGGAATTTTTAAGACCTGAGATAGCTTGAGAAGGTCTGTAATGGGTAATTTAGGAAATAACCCTATTAATAGTCGATTTAACTGCCATTGAGATACCCCAGACAGTTGACTTAATGTTCAAAATTAGCAATTTCCGCTTGTTGCATTAACTGCTGTAACTTTTGCTGGTTAGAAAGATAAGTGGTAGACTGGTTCATAAAATTTAATATAATGATTTAATAGCAATTATCCTGAGTTTACCTTAAATTAGTACCAGGAATAATAATAATTACACTTTTGTTATTATTGTTCGTTAATTAATTCTGAATTAAGACCTATTAAAACCCTATGAATTCTATTACGTGGATTGGTTTACTAGCAGGAACATTAACCACCATTTCTTTTTTTCCACAAATGTTAAAGACGTGGAAAACTCGTTCGACTAAAGATATTTCTTTAGAAATGTTTTTACTGTTTTGTAGTGGTCTTTTATTATGGATTATTTACGGTTTATTCATGAGAGATATTCCTGTGATCATGACTAATATTGCTACTTTCGTCCTAGCGTTTCCTATTCTTATTTTGAAACTGAAATATAAGTAAATAAAAAAGTCCCACATTTTCTTGATTAAGATTGTAGAATATTTAATCAATACTTTGCGGGACAAAATAACTAAGTCTACGAAACCTTAATCCTCGTCAATAGGGGGAAATGCTTCTTCTATTTGCCATAAAATATCTTTATGATCGATGAACCAACTACGGGTTTCTGGGGTGAGTTGAATCCAAATAATTTCCATCGGAACATGAGGAGACGCATACTGATACTTTTCGCCTAATTGTCTCAAATTATCAATAATATGAGGGGATAATCCAAAGATAGACCAATCAACGTGCAAATGTCTTCCAAAAACCCCTCCCGTTGGATCAAAAACTAATTGAGATGCTCTGACTAAATCTGCGAAATGTTTCGGCTCTAGTCCGGTTAGCTTTTGGATTTCCATTCCTTGGCTACCACTTTGCTTCATAGCGACTTTACCTTATCGGAGAATTCTGTAGTCATTGTAACTGATTGAGGTCAATTTCTATCTATTTTTTTGTTAATAAATGATAACTCATTATCAAAAGATTAATTTTTTTTTTGATCTATCAAGTTTTGATAATTAATATTTTCTTATGTTACGATTATTTATAGCTATTTATTTTACTTAACTTGCAGTTATGGTCTTACCTCCTAGCATCTCTACACCTCGACTTTTAAGACTCTTTAAACTAATTTTTTATCCCCTAGATTCTCTTGAAAACTATTATGAAAGATATGGGGATATTTTTATTGTTGGCCAATCAGAAACTCCCTTTGTTTATATTAGTAATCCTCAAGGTATTCAAGAAATATTAACAAAGGATAAAACCCATTTTAGAACAGGAGGAGGAAGCGGTTTTTTAACGACTTTTTTGGGAAATAATTCATTACTATCTTTAAAAGGAGAAAAACATCAAAGAGAACGAAAATTGCTAACTCCTGCTTTTCATGGGGAAAGACTACAAAGTTATGCAACACTTATTTATTCTATTAGTGATGAAGTTTCTGAAAAGTTAGAAATTAATCAATCTTTTAATGTTCGTGAAATAATGCAAGAAATTACTTTACAAGTGATTTTAAAGGCAGTTTTTGGTATTGCAGAAGGAAAGCGTTATCAGAAATTAAAAAATTTGTTAACAAGTTGGCTATCTTTTTTTGATTCTCCTATTAATGCTACGATTATTTTCTTTCCTTTTCTCCAAAAAGATTGGGGTAACTGGACGACTTGGGGTCGTTTTTTACGAATAAAAGCTCAAATTGATGACTTAATTTACACTGAAATTAATGAACGCCGACAACAAAAGAATTATCAAGGAAAAGACATTTTAACTCTGCTAATATTAGCCAGAGATGAAGATGGAAACCCCATGAGTGATCAAGAATTACACGACGAATTGATTACTCTATTAATTGCTGGCCATGAAACCACTGCATCTAGTTTAACCTGGGCATTATATTGGATTCATTATTGTCCAGAGGTTGAAGAAAAACTGCGATCGCATTTCTCAATTTTAGATAAAAATATTGACTTGTTAAATATTATCAAGTTACCCTATTTAGATGCAGTTTGTAGCGAAACTTTACGCATTTATCCAGTTGTTGTAAATGCGTTTATCCGTGTTTTAGAAACTCCTTTAGAATTAATGGGATATCAATTTAAACCTGGTACAGTTTTTGCCCCTGCTATTTATTTAGTTCATCATCGAGAAGATATTTATCCTAATTCTAAACAATTCCGACCAGAAAGATTCTTAGAAAGACAATTTTCTCCCTATGAATACTTGCCATTTGGTGGAGGCAGTCGTCGCTGTATTGGTATGGAATTAGCAAAAATGGAAATGAAAATAGTTTTGTTTACCCTCTTATCAAAATATAAATTCAAACTTTCTTCTTCTCATCCCCTTAAACCAGTTAGACGAGGATTAACTATTGCGCCTCCTAATAGCTTTAAAATGATCATAACTCAAAAATTAGCTTATACCTAATCTAGGTTTTTAAAACAAAAAACTGAATCAAACAATGATAGAGAAAAAAAGTATTTTTAACTAAAAATCTGTTGAGGAGGATTATGATTCCTCCTTAAAATATCAGCAAAATCTGATTTAATTTTTCAAATCCTTAATCAATACGAGAAAAAAGCATTTCACCTTGTACTGCTAACTCTCCATCCACAGTTCCTTCCCCTTTCATTTTGGCAATTCGATTACGCTTGAGAGTTAATAATTCCACCGTCATAACCAATTGATCTCCAGGAATAACTTGACGACGAAATCTAACTTTATCAATTCCTGCAAAAGCAAAAAATACCCCTTTCATCCCTGGTAATAAAGTAAGAACAATTCCCCCAACCTGTGCCATAGATTCCACAATTAAAACCCCTGGCATTATTGGTAAACTAGGAATATGTCCAGGAAAAAAAGGCTCATTAATGGTGACATTTTTTATGCCTACCGCCTTCTTCCCAGGCTCATAATCAATAATACGATCCACTAAAGCAAAAGGATAACGATGGGGTAATAATTCTCGGATTTCTTGAACCGTAAAGGTCGTTTGAATTGTCGTATTTTCGCTGGAGTTATCAACAGGGGGTGCAGTCACATCAGACATAATAATTAAATAGCCATCAATACAAATAATCCTTTCTCATTGTTTCATTATTCAAGAAATTTTCTAGATGATTTCATATTTCTTATTAGTCAGGAAGGGAAAGATTCTGATAAGATAAAAAAGAGAAATTATAATAGATATGAATCCCTATGCCTCCTCGTTGGCCTCGTAAACCCGATCGTGCTGATCCTGAGTTCCGTCGCCTTGATGATCGTATGACCTTTGCTGTTCATGTCGCTGCTTTCTTAGCAGGTAATTCTGGGGTGTGGTTTGTCCATAATATCAGACAAGCGGAATGGAGTTGGATTGGCTGGTTTTCAGCAATCTGGGGAATGGTATTACTGGGACATTTAATTTATATTACTGCGATCGCTGACTATAGCAAAAAATCTCATGGCTAATTATAAAACAACACAAGCAGTTGAATCCCTCGCTGCTGAAATTGGTGAAAATATTTACATTGATGTGGCAAAATGGCATCTTTATCTATCGGATGCACATTTACATACTACTGTTGCTGAAAAAGTTTACCCTCTGCTCGAAAATGACGAAGTAAGCGAAGACGCGATCACTGATATTCTTCGTAGCATTTCTGTTAGTTTGGGAGGTGGTAAAAAAGAAGTTTCTCTGTTGGAATTATTACCCAAACAATGCCAAACGAATTTATTGGAGTTACTTGAAGAATTTCAGCGAAGATAAATGCTTCGTATTAGCTAATTCTATCACACAAATTTTAGCAACTCTAAAAATCGATTTTGTTGGAGGGTAGTAGGTTAAGTAATTTTCTCGAAACTGATTAAATTACCATCTAATAGCCATTTTCAATTGAGTGGAACATCTAAAAATTTTTCCTCCTGCCTCCTGCCTCCTGTTCTCTGCCTCAAAGCTAGAGAATTAAAATCTATGCAAATGAAAACTGCTATGATACTAATTCTCAAAAGTGACTGAAAACTTGGTGTTATATACGGCTTCTGACCATTAGTGTAGTGCCTCCAGAAAGATGTTCTTAACTACTTTATCCAACTAGCAGAAGAAACAGGTATTTCTTATCAAAGCCTAATTGAACTTTATCTACAAGATTGTGTTCATCAACAACGAAAACCTATAGTACAGTGGTTAAGCAAAGACGAATCAAAAAGTTAAGGCAATTCAACCGAAGTCGGTTTAGCAATATGAGGCAGTCCCCACCCTAACTTTTCCCTTAAAATACGGAAAAATTCAGGTTCTTCTAGGCGAATAAAACGCGCAGTATAACGGGACTTTTCTACATGAATTCGATCTTCTGGTAACACATAACACCCTCCATTCCCATCTACGACCAAAACCATGCGGTTAGGGGTTGCAGGAAAAATAGTTGCAGGTTCCTTATCCGAAAAGACCAAAGAACGAGAAGCCAAGGAATGGGGACAAATAGGGGCTAATTGCAACACGGGGACATCAGGAGTAACCACGGGGCCTCCTGCACTTAAAGAGTAGGCTGTAGACCCCGTAGGAGTGGATAAAATCAAGCCGTCAGCAGCAATATCAACCGATGCGTGTCTGCCGATTTTTATTTCAAAATGACACATACTGGTCAAAGGTTCACGATGAATGACCATTTCATTGAGGGATAATGCTTCCCAAAGCAAAGTTTTTTCACGATACAGTTGTACCGTTAACATGGTACGCTCTTCTACTTCGTAGTCTCCTGCTATAACTTTATCTAAGATTTCTGATAACTGGTTAAGATAAACTTCTGTTAAAAAGCCCATATGTCCCGTATTGACTGTTAATAAGGGGATACCACAAGGAGCTAACTGTCGATAAGCAGACAATACCGTACCATCTCCCCCCAAGACAATAGCAAAAGCCATATCTTGATCAAAATTAGGGGGAATTAACTGATCAATGGCCGTATGACAGACCGGACCTTCAGGGTGAGAATAGCCAAGGAGTCCTCCTCGGCCAGTCTCTAGACAAACAGTCCAGCCTTTTTCCGTCAACTGAGTTTGTAAATCGTTGGCAGCTTTACAAGCGACGGGTTTGAGATCGTTAAAAATAATGCCGACTTTTGGCACAACAAATTATCCTGAATCAGCTTTGACTTAGACAGAAGATTTAAAAGGGGTTTTCTTTTTCTTCTTCGCTTTGCTCTTTTCGTAATCGATTTCTTTGAGCTTTTTAAGAATACGACTAAAATACTCTTGAAAATAAGCTTCTAAAGTAGTCGTTTCTTTTGGATCAACCCCTAGGGTTTTGTAAACTTCATCCATTGAGGCATTTAAAGGTTTACCACTGGCCAAAACTTCAGCAAACGCTAGGCGGTCAGAAATATTATACGTCCATTGGAAGAAACGAGTAAAGCGACGTAAAAATCTTAGCAGTCCTAAGGGAACACGGGCAATTTTTACTCGTTTATCTGAAAGTCTTTCACATAATTCGATGATTTCTTCTGCTGTCCATGCTTTTGTTCCTACCATCGGATAAGTCTGTTTTTGGGTTTCGGGGACTTCTAACGCACGAATGGTTAATTTAGCTACGTCTTGAGTATCCATATAAGCAATAGGAGTGCTTTCTCCTGATATCCAAACCGCTTGGTTATCTAACATAGGAACCGCGTATTGACCAATTAAGCCCTGCATAAAGCCACAAGGACGTAATATGGTATATTTGAGTTTTGACTCTTTTAAGAATTTTTCTATGCAGTGTTTAATATTCATTAACGGCACATCAGGGTATTTCTCAGCGTTAAGAATAGAAAAGAAGATATAACGGTCAATACCAGCTTTTTCAACTGCTTGGATTAAGTTTACTTTCCCATCCCAATCGATTTCTTTCATAGACAGGCTATCCGTTGGCCTTGCTGCGGCCGCGTCAATGACTGCGTCCATTCCTTCTAAGATAGGGGGTAAGGTTTCTGGTTTACAGATGTCCCCTGGTCTTAATTCTGCACCCCATTCTTTTAAGAAGGCTGCTTTTCTGGCATTTCTAACTAAACAACGGACTTCATGACCTTCATCTATGGCACGACGGGCTATTTGTCGCCCTAGCGTCCCTGTTGCACCGACGATTAATAATTTCATTTATATAAATTTGTAACGTTTCTTAACCTTTCTCTAAGATATTAACAGAAAGTTACACAGTTTTCACATTTTGTGCAAGATTACAGCTTGTTATACTCTAGATAAGTCTGTTGATTGTATGATGTTACTTTCAAAGATTTATTAGGGCATAATCAAAGGGTAAGTTTTGTTAATCTAATTAATTTATGATCAAGTCAAATATATAGAAAAATGGTTGAATTCTCTTCGCTAGATTGACTCTTGCTTCAAAATATGAGGACTTCTCCCGACATTCCTATTAAAAAAGATTAAAGTAGCAAAACTCAAAAAACTGACAATGACCCCTATGGTAAAAGCTAGAGTCCATTGATATCGCAATTCTACGTTGTATAAGCCAGAGTCCAGTTGCAATTCTATGCTTCCATCCTTAGACATTTTAATAGGATAGGATTTCTGATTAATATATAAATGCCAAGCTGGATAATAATAAAGTCTGATTTGGAGTTTTGATGATTTCTCTGCCGTCACAGTAAACTTTCGATAATAGCTTTTCCATTCCTCGATTTGAAATTTAGCTTCACCACTAACAACAGCAATTTTAGGTTGATCTTGAAGAGGTATGGGAGGGGATGAAGGATCTTCATTGAGAATAGGTCGGTATTCTTCAACATCCCTTAATTTATTCGTGTAGGGATCTTCGAGAATAGTTACAATATGACTAAGATGTTCTATGCTACCCCGACCTGGATTCCTCAGTGTAACGTATTTACGGGATAACTTGTAAGAATAGCTAAAATTAAAGAAAAGAATGCCTATAATAACTGTTGATAGTAAGAAACGAGGAGTAAGAGGTAATTGTAAAAGACCTTGAACAACGATCGCAAAGACAACTGCTCCCACAAATGAAAATATCTGTAAAAATCGCCAGGGAAATTGTAGCATTTGTAAGGTAGGACTCATGTTCCAAATAAATTCAGAAAAAGAACTCATTATAAAAACTAAAGCTAATATAAAAACTAACCAGGGCTGTATTTTTTTAGTAATATTAGATTGATAACGATAAATAACAAAAGCAATAATCATTAAGAGAAGAACGACTAAAGCTTGATGACTAAAAATATACACAATCTGATTCTTATCAATATTAGTAAAAATATCTCTAAAATTTAATAAATTGGCTGCAGCACCTCCCCAAATGCCTCTCATGACCTCGATATTAACAAAGCGTTTTTCGAGGATAGCCGGTAATAAATAAAAAGAGGCTATTCCCCATCCTATACCTGCAGATATAATGGTTTTTACCACAGCTTTCCAAGGTCGATTAAGTATAGAAAATAAGACATAAGGAAACCAAACAATTGCACAGACTAATAAGCTTGGAGTATGAGTCAAAGCAATCAATGTCCAAGACATAGGTAGTGTGAATCGCCATTTTTTTTCGGAGAGAGATTGGTCAGTTGACCACCAAAGTAAGGGAATCCATGCTTGCACAAAGACTGATGCTAATCCTCCTCTCCAATAAATATCAAAAGCAATATAGGGAACTGTCATATAAGCAAATCCACCCAGTAAAGCAGCAGTTCTTCCCCATTGATTTCGACCATAAAGGTAAAAAGTAAAACCTGATAAGAAAAGTGCTAAAGAAAAGAGTGTAATAACGACATCTTGAGTATTTAAACCACTCAACTTTAGAAATGAGCCAAGATAATAAACAAATGGTGGATAGAAAACAAAAGTAGGGCTGCCATATCCATAATTTGTTCCAGCTAACCATCGAGGATACCAGATTCCTTCGGATAGTTGTTTAGAAAAATGTTGAATCCAAGTCAGATGCCATTTAAGATCAACTTTTCCATTAATTCCATCTTTTATCATTTTATAATTAATCAGAATCGTCGCTACAACTAATAGAGCAACGATTATTCCTTCGAGTAAATAAGGTCTAAGGAATAACTGACGGCTAAGACTAACTTTTTTGGGCTTAATTTTGTCTAAAATTGTTTCTGGTTTCATGAGCTTAGTGACTTTAGGACTGAGCATTTAATCGCTAATATAGCGTTTTTCAGTTGAGTAGCAAATATTTCCAGTTAACTAAGACACGGATGAAATCAGAAAACAAACGGGTGTGACAGGACTCGAACCTGTAACCGACAGCTTAGAAGGCTGTTGCTCTATCCATTGAGCTACACACCCATGAATTCCTATTGTAACTTGTTTTTACCTGATTTGCCTAGAACTCTAATTCGTTTAATCGGTGTTGAAGCATTTCGGGAAATTTAGCGTAATACCGCTTATTCAAGGGGGAAGGATGGGGTAACGGGAGTAGGGATACTTGATGCTGGTGCTTTGTTTTCTGGAAATCAACGGCCTCAAGGGTTACACGCATTTGTACTTCATAGCGGTCGCTGCGTTTCCAAAATGTCTCAATTTCCTCTTTTGGTGCGTAGGGAGTAAACCATTTAAACGCTTCTGTCCCCAAGGTCACGATTTGAGTTCCTCCCCAATGAATCACCAATAATTGTTCAATAAAGGGACGAAATCGTTCTTTGACTTTAACAGAATAAGCTTTATTTCCTGGGGGTTTATAAGGGACAGTATTGGTGAGTAAAGCGCGATCGCAGATAGCTTGTAAGTCTTCGGGGGAAGTTGCTTCTTGATGATAAATGCCTTGATAAAATCCTTTACGAACCATCGTACCGGCTGAACCAATTAAAGGTTGTCCTTTGGCCACCTCATCCCGTCCTAAGTCTCGACCAAAAAAGCAAATTTTACTGTTTAAATTTCCTGCATAAAGTACCGGTTCGGTTGGAATTTTTCCAGCAGCTTGATAAATAGGTGTATCAAGGGGAAAACTTGCCCTTTCTGCTTCAAAGCGAATTTTCTCTAATAACGTTTTAATCTGATCCATCACTCCTCAAAACTGTTCACTGTTCGCTGTTCACCGAAATTACCCATCTAAGTCCCCTTCCATCACCATAGAAAGGGCAGATTTAGCATTATCCCGAAACTCTTGAATATTGACTTTTCCTAATAACCAAATCGCCACAATCATACCCAACCCTTGAATAACAAAAACTAAAGCGTAGGATAACACAGGAACAGGAAACACCATTTTTCCAAAATTTAAAACCACGCCCCCTAAAACCGTAGACAGTCCCCTTGCGATCGCTTGTGCTAACCCCCAAGCACCGATAAAGGTTCCGGCGGTTTCAGCTACGGTTAAATCTAACATTAAACTGGTGGCTCCGGCGGTAATCATCCCTGATGCTAAGCCAAAAAACAGTAACCCTGACTTCAGGAGACTTTGACTAGGGATAGTCCCGGCCAAAACAATCATGACAAAACAACCCACTGCTAGGATACAACCCAGTTTTGTGGTGCGTTGTTTTCCCAGACGGGGAACCACCAGAAAACCTGTTGAAGCAATACCGAAGAGGGTTCCGGTGCCAAAAAAAGCGTTTAATTGTGTCGTTTCAGAGATACACATCCCAAACACTTCACCCCCGTAAGGTTCCATTACGGTATCTTGCATAAATAAACTAAGGGTTAAAATCAAAATAAAGCTAAAAAAGAGTCCCGTTTGACGACTCGCTGTCAAGACATTTAAAGCATCTTGTAAACCAATTTGATCTTCTCGTTGTACTGTCTGTGACCGCATTCCAAAACGAGAATAACGAGATTCTACCCCCCAAGTGGCGAAAAAAGACATAATTAAGACTACCACTGGCATGATGATAAACACAGGGTTAACAGTAGCTTGTAGGGTAGCAATATTAGCCATTTTTGCCGTTTCTGTAGGATCGTAGGACAAAATAGCTTGACCACAAATTTCGGGGGTATTCAATAATTGAGAACTGACGATCGCTCCGACGACAATACCTACCATTAACATCGACCAAACAATGCCAATTAATTGCGATCGGTTATCCTCGTCAGACACATCTACCAACATCGCTGCAAAGGGGGTTGAACTCATACTTAAGGCTAATCCATAACCCCCAAAAACCACCCCTAACAAGATGGCCCAACCGTAACTTATCCAACTCCATCCCGTTGCCTGGATACTGCTTCCCAGTTGCCAGACTACTTGTAAGGCAATAAACGCCAGAGAAGTGAAAAGAATAGCACCTATCCAAACATATCCTGTGCGATGATACCCTTTTATTGGTTTCGTATCTGAGAGTTGTCCAAACCACACGCGCGCCGGACTGACAAACTGATACATGGCGATCGCGGTAGCTGCGATCCAAGGGAGTACAGTCAATTCGTCGATCATGATACGGTTGATCACCCCCAACGTCAACAGGGACATGATTCCTAGGCCCATTTGGAATAAACCTAAACGAAACATGGTTAAGAGTTTTATTTTGGGTAGAGGTTTGATCGGTTTGGGATCAGAGGTTTCGGGTATCTCGTTGATGGTCATTTTAATTAATAATTAATAATTAACAATTAATAATTAATGAATTTAACTCTTATTATTCAATAAAACCTTTAACCCTGTCAAGATTTGACCGTCTTTTACTTGTTTTTCTGCTACAAGTACCGTAGCATTAGGAAACCTATTATTAAACCAATGAATTAAAACATAATTAAGGGTATTAATTTCTGCTCCTGCTAGAATAATTTGATCAATAGAATCAGGAGAATATTGACCTTGAGAAAACAAAACTTTTAGCTTTTCTTGGAGGATTTTCAACCAAGGATTAATCACTTTATCTATCATCTCTTGACGGTGAACTGACCAAGATTTTTGGATTAGAGTAGATGTAAATGCTTCTTGTTCTTGTAAAATTAATCTTGTTAATTGAGCAGCTTCGATGAAAGCTTTTCCTAAACTATTGTTTTCTAGATATTGTTTAAACGTTTTTCTTTTAGTAATTTCAGCCATTCCAGGAGTAGGAAAGGGTTGAGGAAAAGGAGAAAAGTTAAGGGTTATTTTTTCGTACCATTGAGGATAAATCAAGTGACAAAGAATATCTTGATCTATTTCTTGGGTTCCGTAAAATAATTGTTGAGTTATAATGCCCGAAAGTCCTTGAGACAGATCAACAATAGATAATTCTGTCATTGTCTCTGTTAAATTGATAACACAAGTCAATAAGCCTTGATCGGATGAATTTCGAGAAAATGAACTTAAAGTTAAAGCCATCGGCCTAGGAATCCAAATAAATTCTTTTGATTCACTAATATTTAGGGTCTTTAAAACAATCTCTTCAATTATATTTCGGTCTCTTTCATTCCATTTAGAAGGACAAATAAAAACAATACTTTTAATTCTTTCTATAAGACTTTTAATCGCTATTTTTTGATCTATTTTTACTGATGAGTTATTGAAAACACGATCTAAAGCTGTCAAATTTTCTTTGATATTTTCTAAAATATTGTCATGTTCAAATAAATTAAATCTACATAAGTCCACCAGTTCAGATAAAGAGTAATATTTTATTTGTTCTAAAGAATCATCCCTTGTTTGATAGGTAAATAAATAACCTTCAATTTGATTATTGGTTATATCAAATCCTAAATACCAATTATCAGACAGCATAGTTTTCTTGTTAGTCTCTTCTTCTTGTTGTAAAAATAATTCTAATTTTTCTTGTAAACGGTTTAAATAAGCTAAAAATTTTGTTTCACCCTGTTGCCCTAAACGATACATTCTTTCTATCCCTTCTTGCAAAGAATCAGAGTAAATATTTAACTCTTCTAATAAAGGTTGAAAAAAGGTGTCTACTGAGTTAGTTAAATGGTTAATATCAACGTTGTTCTCTGAAGGCGCAGATAGTTTTTTATCAGTTGATAATTCTTGAAATAAGTTGGACAGGATAGCTTGTTTTTGTTGTTTTAGGGTTGCAATATCTTGTAATAAAACCTCTTTTTGATCCTGTAGTTGCCGTAACTCCTTTTGTAAAATGCGATCACTAATTTCATCATCGACTCGATTTAAAATTATCTCACTGAGTCTCTCAGCATAAATATCATAATTATTTTCTAAAGTAGATTGACTTTTGAGCAAATGGTGTCGTATTCGTTCGAGTAAGAGTGACACCTCTGGATGCTCCTTGAGCTTATCTTGCCATAAAATCTGCTCAAGCTGGCTAATTAAGGATTGAACATTATCTTGAACCGTCACAATAACCTTTAAAAGAAACAAAAAATAAGCAACTTTGAGAAACTTTAATCATTAAGCCGATGATTTTTGATAGGCTTAGCATAGCAGATCAATTTATAATCTGCTTATGAAGCTTATGGAAGATATTAAAAACTATCGTAATCAATCTACTAACCTCCGAGACAGTCTACAAAAAGCACCCTTCTTTAATGAATTACCAGAAGAAAGTTTAGAACTGGTAATGAGTCATGCGGTGATTCGGAGTCATCCTGCCAATCGTGTTATTCTCCTCGAAAATGACTGGGGAGGCTCGGTTTACTTTATCCTAGATGGATGGGTAAAAATTCGCACCCACAATGTTGATGGGAAAGAAGTGACCCTAAATATTGTAGGGAAAGGGGAAGTCATTGGCGAAATGGCTGCTTTAGAAGAAGTTCCACGATCAACCGATGCCATTACCTTAACCCCTACCACTATTAGTAGCATTCCTTCACAAGATTTTGTTACCCTACTTCATAGCGATCCAGTGGCCGGTATTCGACTTGCTCAGGTTATGGCTAAGCGTCTACGTCAACTTAACCGACGATTAAGGTTACGCGAAGCTGATAGTCTCTCAAGGGTAGCTGATACCTTGTTATTCTTGGCTGAAGGCCAGGGAAAACAAACCACCCAAGGGGTTGAAATTCCTAATTTACCTCATCGAGAGTTGAGTAGTATTAGTGGGTTAGCCAGAGAAACGGTAACGCGATCGCTGACTAAATTAGAAAAAAAAGGTTTAATTAAACGGGAAGATGATATCCTCTGTATCTTCTCTCTGGACTCTCTAGAACAAATTATTTCCTAACTTATGGATGATGCCAACTGGGTAGATGAGAGGGACGAGTTAAGCAATGAACCTCAACCTACCCCTCTCAAAATGCCAACCCCTCCGTTAAACCCCAAATCTGCTAAAATTCGTCAAACCCTGGCGATGGTGGAAACTGCTTTTTTGGCCAGCGCCGGTAGCTTAATTTGGTTGATTAACTATTATTTTCCTGTTGGCCCCCTGTTACGGATATTTTTCCCTATTCCCATTGCTTTACTTTATCTGCGTTGGGGAAACCGTTCAGCTTGGATGGGTGCTTTAGTATCGGGGTTATTATTAACGGTATTAATGGGGCCTACTCGTAGTATTGTCTTTTTGATTCCCTATGGAGTGATGGGGGTTCAGTTAGGAGCATTTTGGCGTAGAGGTCTCCCCTGGGAGTTTTCCATGATTACAGGAGCGTTATTGGGGACGTTTGGGTTCTTTTTTCGCTTTTGGTTATTCTCTATTCTCTTAGGGGAAGATTTATGGCAATACATCATTAATCAGATGACTGGATTAGCTGAATGGATTTTTTTAAAATTAGGAATATTAACTCAACCTAGTGCTATTTTCATTCAACTACTAGCAGTTGTTCTAGTTTTTGTCAATAGTCTGATTTATTTATTTGCGGTACATTTGGTAGCTTTATTAGTGTTAGATAAATTAGGTAATCGTATTCCTCGTCCTCCGAAATGGGTACAGGTTATTTTAGATTATGAATAATCGAGAATTTAGAATTATAATCATGTAGGACTTATTATGACTCAAGAACCTATTACTGTTACTTACACCCTGGAAGATATGTTAAAAGGAATTACCTAAAAATTAGATACAGGGTTAGGCAAAATCGAGCAGAAAATGGATAAGCAATATACAGAGCTTAACCAGAAAATAAGCATTAATCATCAGAAGCATCAAGGCGTTTTTTCCATTCTTGATCAATTTTGTCCGCTTGTTCGATTTCTTGTTCTAAGATATCTTTTTCTGTCGTATAAGCAATATCAGATTGTTGCAGAATAGCTTGAGTGGCAAATTGAGAAGCATATTCTAATTTATGTTGTATAGTTTGATCTTTATTCTGTAATAGTTTAGTTCTTTCTTGTCTTTTAGCATTCCTTTCTTCAATTTTACTGTTTCTTGCTTGAACAACAAAATAACGAATAGCAGGAATTCCTAAAAAGGCGATCGCATACCCTAATAATAACCAATAAATTGAATTAACAAAGGCAATAAACCCACCAAATTGTGCCACAATAGCAGGATCTTTTAAAAATGATCCTAATACTAACGCTAGAATGAAATTAAATGCCCCTAAGCCAATAGCTAACATAATTTGACTGCTAGCAGCTTCACTAAATTTATATAATCTTTCTCGTAGATAACTAGAAATAGATTTTTGAGTTGATTCTTGAACCGTGACTTGTAACTCAGGAAAATAATAGATTAATTCACCATTAGGGGAGACTTCAGGACTTCCATTAAAACGAGTTAATACAGGTAAAATATAGTCTTCATTCTCTTGATTATATCGATCAATATTATCGAGATAGGGAGCCACTTGTTCAGCAATAATTGACCCCTTATTATTTTTAATAACTGTTCCGATCGCCTTCCAACGACGTTCTTCTAAATTGTAATTAGGATCGCCATCTCCGAATAAAAAGGAAAAAATAGCTTCTAAAAAATTCATCTCGTTAGAATTTCTATTGTTGGATCTTCTAGAAGAATTGTAACCATGACGACGGTAACCATAATCAGGATAAAAAATCCAAAAGAGATTATTAAAATTGGGAAAGAAAAAGAATCCTCCTCCTCGATAACTTCTGCTACGACTTCCAGAACTATTATCTCCTTCACGACTAGAATTAAGACCAATAACAATAACAGTGATAGCAACTAACATTAAAATAATTGAAGCAATTAAAATAATTCCAAAAGAGATACGAATAATATAAAATAGAACTTTCCAGATTTTTTCCCAAGTTTCTTTGAATTGTAATTTCCAGTATTTATTACGAAGAATTGTTCTAAAATTTTCAGGAAAAAGATAAATAATGTCTCCTGACTCTGCAACTTGTAGATGTCCCGAAACATCAGATGCTAAAGCCAGCAGTCCTTGTTGTGCTAAATTAATATTTAATCCTGATTTTGCTGCTACGTCTCCCACAGTGACACGGTAGCCCAATTGTTCAACAGATTGCATAATTTCAGGCTGAAGTGTCATATAATACCTTCCTTATTTTCCAAGCCACTCTATCTATTATATTCAAGGTAAAAGGCAACAGGCAATGCTGTATCCGAGAAGCGTGATAACTTGATGAGAATCTTGTCTGTGACACCTTAAGTTACTGTCTTGAAATTTGGGGCAAATCATTTTATCTTAGTTAGAATAATAGAGATAAAAATATTAATAGGTCAATAAATTAACAATGATGACACAGAAGAAAAAGCTATCTAAGAAAAATCATATTGTGTTGAGTCTCTTAGTTTCTATCTTAGGGATATTTTCAGCTAAAGTACCAGTTCAAGCTGCTGAAACTGTTATATTGAAATACAGTATTTTAAGAGAATCTGTCTCCGTTGAAGAGTTAAGTCAATTAGCAGAGACAGGAGAAGCATCAAGATCCCTCAGATCCTATTTAAAATTAGCTAATAAAGAACCAGAAGAATTAAGGGCATTATTAAATAATAACGTCGATGTTGATCCTGTTTTTTTATCAAAAGCTCTTAATAGTTTTGCAGGAGGAATCGTACTCGATCCCATTGGAGAAGTGATTCATACCCCATCAAAAAGAGCTAATAGAGAATCATTAAGAGGGGCCTTAGTTACCTCTGCGTTATCTGATAAAAATATAAGATTAATTGAAATATTTGAGAACTATCCCACCGAAGAAATTCATGTAGACGGCGATCGCTTAGCAGAAATTTATCAAAACATAGAAGGGTTTGTCAGTAAAGTTCCTCGTCTTCCGTTTTAACAGTGAACAGGAAATAAGGAAAAGGGAAGAGTAACTAATAACTTGCACTTGCCAAAGTGAAGATTTCCTTTAGAATTGATACAGTTTGTTGATATATTTAAACTCGCTATTCTGTATCCTTTTACCCTTAAACGTTTTATCGTCTTTTTGGGGTAAAAATTCAATGTTAACTATTATTCTGACTCGGTGACTCCTTCTTCAAAGATAACCATGACTCAAAGCTTAGAAAAATCTTTAACCACTCCCACCACCTTAATAGAATTATTGCGTCTAAGGGCTCAGCAAACCCCAGAAGGTCACGCCTATACTTTTTTAATAGACGGAAAAAAAGAAACCCCACCCTTAACTTACGCAGAATTAGATCGACAAGCTAAAGCGATCGCTACCTTACTACAAAAATATCAAGCTAGAGGAGAACGAGCATTACTTTTATATCCCCAAGGGTTAGAAGTCATTGCAGCTTTTTGTGGCTGTTTATATGCTGGGGTTATTGCCATTCCCGTCCCCCCACCGGAGTCAGGAAGACTGAAACGGACTTTACCCCGTCTGCGGTCTATTGTACAGGATGCTAACGCTACCTTTGCCCTCACCACAGAGGCTATTTTATCCCTGGTAGAAGACGTTAAAGAGGAATTCCCCGAATTTGAGCAAATGAAGTGGATCGACACCGCTAAGGTGGATTTATCGCTGGCTGAGGGGTGGAAAGATCCCCAGGTGGATAAAGATGAATTAGCTTACTTACAATATACCTCTGGCTCAACTTCTACTCCCAAAGGAGTCATGTTATCTCACTTCAATTTAATGCACCATGCCCACTATTTACAACGAGCCTGTGGCTACGATGAAAATAGTGTTACCCATACTTGGATGCCCTATTTTCATGATTATGGCTTAGTAGAAGGGATAACCGTTCCTTTGTACAACGGAACCCCTTGTTATTTAATGTCTCCTTTTTCCTTTATTAAGCGTCCTATTCAATGGTTGCGTAACATCACCAAGTACAAAGTCACCCATTCTCAAGGTCCTAACTTTGCCTATGACTTATGTTTGCGTCGCCTCAGAAGCAAAGATATGGCACAACTGGACTTAAGTAGTTGGCAAGCAGCCGGAAACGCGGCTGAACCCATTAACCCCAAGGTGATGATGAATTTTGTTGAAACCTTTTCCACTTGTGGGTTTCGCTGGGAAACTTTCGCCCCAGCTTACGGGTTAGCAGAATATACGTTACTGGTATCGACTAAACCCAAAGGAACCCATCCCGTGTTTGCTTGTTTAGATGCGTCAGCCTTAGAACAAGATAAAATTGTAGAAGCTGATCCCCAACAGGAAAAAGGAACCCGTATCATGGCGAGTTGCGGACAGTTAGTCTGTGAGACTAAAGTGGCGATCGTTAACCCCGATACCTTAACCCGTTGCGCTGATGATGAAGTAGGAGAAATTTGGGTATCTGACCCTAGTGTAGCTCAGGGTTACTGGCAAAGAAAAGACGCAACAGAAGAAACCTTCCAAGCTTATATCAAGGGTACGGAAGAAGGGCCTTTTTTAAGAACAGGAGATTTAGGGTTTTTAAAAGAGGGAGAACTCTATATTACGGGACGGATGAAAGACTTGATTATTATTCGAGGAACGAATCATTATCCCCAAGATATTGAGTGGAGTGTACAACATCTTAACCCTGTTTTTCGGTCTGACTATGGGGCTGCTTTTTCCGTTGAAGTGGAGGGAGAAGAACAATTAGTGATTGTGCAGGAGTTGGAAAGACGAAGCGGAGACTTGGACTTTGAGCAATTATTGGGAGATATTCGTCAAGAAATTGCTGAAGAACACGAAATACAAACTTATGCTATTGTTTTAGCTAAATCTGGAACTGTGTTAAAAACCGCCAGTGGTAAAATTCAGCGTCGCGCTTGTCGTCAAAACTTCTTGAATGGAACCATTAATATTGCTGCTGTTTGGAGCGATAATGCTGAAGTTATGAGCAAATTTGTTAACCAATAGGGTTCTTGAAACGTTATAATTGATAAGGACTAAAATTATTTAGCCTTATTTCCAGGGTTGGCCGAGCGGTTTAGGCAACGAACTCATAATTCGTGCTAGGCAGGTTCAACTCCTGCACCCTGGATTTTTTTCATTGCATCAATAAACGATAACAAAGATGCTATGAATTGGCTTTCGTTCCTCTACTCAACCTACATACTATTGTTGATATTAGAAACGAGGTTAAAGGTTGAATTATGGTTTGGGAAATTACTACTGATGAATTGTTGAAAAAGTACACCTTCGGTGAGCGAAATTTCGCTGGTGCTGTAGTAGTCAGAGAAAGCGGATGTGGACGGAACTGGATCGATCTTGAAGGTGCTGTTTTGCGGGACATTAACTTGCGGGGAGCCGATTTGAGTGAGGCCGACTTGAGAAAAGCCGACCTTACTGGAGCCGATCTTTTCAGTGCTTGCTTGATAGAAGCTCGGTTGGAAGGCGCAATTATTAGGAATGCCAATTTGGAATGTGCCAACTTGTATCTGTGTAATTTGACCAATGCCGATTTGACTGACACTGACTTGAATTTCATCAACGCTACCCAGGCTATCTTCTGCGGAGCTAAACTTACTCCCTTCAGTAACGCTACTTTGATTGAGGCTGATTTTAGAGATGCTACTCCCGCCCTCCACGACTTGATCTGTAGAGGTGCGAATTTTATCTGCGATACTATCATGTTTGATGGCACTATTGAAAAAGGACCCTACTTCGGAGACTGGAAATCTATCAGCAAGTAAAGGAGCAGTGCGCCGATCTCGTAGGTTGGGTAGAGGAACGAAACCCAACAAGATTAAGAATGATTCTCATAATTGAAAAAGTTATGGTTGACAAATAAGGCAAAAATGTCCGAAAATCAGTCAATGAAAGGGAATGAGTTTATTAAAAAAATTAAGAAGTTAGCAAAAAAGCAAGGAATTAAGGCTTATGTGGATAAAAAAAGGGGAAAAGGAAGCCATGTTACCCTATACTTCGGCGAAAGACTAACAATTGTTAGAAATCCGTCACAGGAACTCAAAACAGGTACAGTCAAAGCGATGTTAAAGCAGTTAGGTTTAGAAGAAGATGACATTATCTAGAGGTATGACAATGAGTCGGTTTTGCTACGGGGCTAAATTAACCCCTGATGACGTAGACGGTGGATGGATAGTTACGGTGAGAGATATACCAGAGGCAATTACTCAAGGTGATAATGTAGAATCAGCTTTAATCGAAGCCAGTGATTGTCTAGAAGAAGCGATCGCAGCCCGTATTGACGATCAACGGGAAATTCCTATTTCATCACCTTTAACTGAGGATGAATACAAGGTTTATCTTCCCATTCAAACTGCCCTTAAAGCTTCTGTTTATCTCGCCATGAAAGAATCTACCCTTTCTAAAGTACAATTAGCCTCTTTACTCAATGTTGATGAAAAAGAAGTTCGTAGAATTCTCGATCCTCATCATCGTACCAAGCTTCCTACCATAGAACGCGCTTTACAAGCTTTAGGTCAACATATTTCTCTTACTATTACTTCGACTCGTCCCTAATTTTTCAGAGGTTATGAGTTGGGTTTCGTCCCTCTACCCAACGTACCTACTCATCCTTAATTTTTCGCTTTGGTATTAATTAGTAATTTAGTATAGACACCTTAAAAATATAACACCTTAGTTAGATTTAATTATTGTCGTGTTGCGATACGATATTTATTAAATAAAATAGCAATTTTAAATATTTAGTATGGTTAAACATCAAGAAAATAAAACTTTTGAAGCAGATGGAACTCGTCCCATTGAAAGCCAAGAAGTAGAAATAGTAGAGACATTTGAGGAGGATGGAGTTCGTCCAGTCGTTAAAGGTTTTGATTATGTAACACGCAATCAAACAACTGAAAAGGATGATTCTAATAATCGCGAATCTAAAAGTTTTTCGACAAATAATAAGGATTCAGAAGTCAGAGAAGTTCTAAATATAGACAATAATGCTTTGACAGATTCTGATAATGTAGAAGCAGACAAGACGTTAGAAATAGATGGTGAACGTCCCGTAAATAATAGTGACACAAATGTTGTTGAAACTTTTGAAGCAGACGGAACTCGTCCCATTATGGCTAACAAATATCAGGTCGTAGATACATTAGATATCGACGGTGAACGACCAATTGCTTCACAACAATAGTTCAATAATAGTTTAATCCAATTAATCAGAAATCAAACAAAAAAGCTTATGCTAAATTAATAGGGCGAGTTAAATTAGCGATCGCTGATTTAGTAAGTCGGGTTTCGTTGCTGCACATATAGTTAGCTAAGAGTTAGGTTTCGCTGCTTTAACTAACCTACAGACTAAAATGTTTAAACTTTAGGAAATAGGTATCGGTTAACATCATGTCTCAAACCCCTGAATCTCTCAAAGCAACCCTTGATAGTGTTCAAGATTTATATTCGGTAGTAAAAACCATGAAGGCCCTTGCTGCTGTTAGTATTCGACAGTATGAGCAAGCAGTGGAATCTTTAGTGGAATATAATCATACTGTAGAGATGGGGTTTGAAATTCTGGCAAAAGAGCGTTATTTTGCAGGAAAATCTCTTGTTTTAACCATAAAAGAAAAAAATAATCTTCCTGACCCCAACATTGGAGCCATTATTTTAGGGTCGGATCAAGGCTTATGTGGTCAGTTTAATGAAAATATGGCTAAATATGCTAAAAATAAGCTTCAGTCCTTATCGAAGCCCAAAAATCTTTTTGTGGCAACGGTCGGCTCTCGCTTAATTCCTTATTTTAAAACCAGTTCCTATCAACTGGCCAATCAATTTATGTTACCTACTTCCGTAGAAGGCATCGGGGAAACGGTACAAGATATATTGTTAATGCTGGATGATTGGCAAGAAAAACATAAAATTAGCAAAATTTTACTGTTTTACAATCAACCCACTTCAGGATCTTCCTATCGTTCCTCTTATCAACAATTATTACCCCTTGATCGAGATTGGTTACGCTCTTTAGAACAAAAAGACTGGCCCACTGATACCCTTCCCACCTTTACCATGAACTGGCAAGACCTTTTTAAAGAACTGATTAGTCAATATCTCTTTGTGTCTCTCTATCGTGCGGTTGCTGCTTCCTTGGCCAGTGAAAACGCCAGTCGTCTTGCTGCTATGCAGTCGGCCCAGAAGAATATTGAAGAACATCTCGATGAACTCAATGGTCAATATCGTCGTCAACGTCAAAGTGCAATTACTTCAGAATTGTTAGATGTAGTGGCAGGTTTTGAAGCGTTAACTTGAAGCAATTTTAATTTATCGAGATTGAAAAGGCTGATAAGTTCCCCCTAATCCTATCACAATGGTTTGGGTATTAGAGATTAACATTTTTTGATAACTATCTCCGCTTGTTCCTGTTTCTCCTAACCCATCAGTGTAAAGTTGTTGTTGAGCAACTTTAACATTAGCTTCTTTTGCTACCGTTTCAATTAATTTAGGATTGATAGTATTTTCTGTAAAAATAGTAGGAACTTGGGTCTTTTTTACCTCTTTGACCAGTTCACTAACTCGTGAAGCTGTGGGAGACTCCTCTGTACTAAATCCCTCTAAGGCTCCCTCAAAGGTTAAATTATAAGCATTAACATAGTATCCTAATGCGTCGTGAGTCATCACTAATTTTCGTTGTCTGACAGGAATGGTGGCAATTTGTTCTTTAATCCAATTATCAATAGCGGTTAATTTTTCGGTCATTTTAACTTGATTATTTTGGTATTGTTCAGCCTGATCGGGTTGCAAAGTTTCTAATGTTTGGGTAATAACTTGCACTATTTTGATGCCATTATTCGCGTCATGCCAAATATGAGGATCGGGGAGATTTTCGGTTACTTGATCTCGGTTTTCTTCATGGTTATGATTATGATCATGATTATGTTCTTTTCCCATTAAAGGTTGAGAAACAGCTTGTTCATGAACTGCTATTTTAGGTGCAGAATTATTACTAGCTTCGATTAATTGGATTAAGCTGGCATCGAAATTATAACCCCCATACAAGATCAATTGAGCTTTATCAATGGCCTGTCGATCCTCTGGAGTGGGTTGATACAGATGAGGATCAACTCCTGGATCTAGTAAACATTGAAGATTGATAGTTTCTTGTGCCAGTTGTTCAGTCAGATCGCACAAAATACTGGTGGTTGCTACCACTAAGGGACGATTATCCGTAGGCGTTACAGCCTCTGGTTGGGACGTTGCACAGCCAACTAACCCCATTAATAGGGTGCAAGGAAGTAAGGAATAATTTAATTTGAAAAGACTTAACATAAGTTTTTTGATCCATTATGATAATGATAATCATTCTAGTTTAAAATCATGTTAGAAGTCCAGCATCTGGGAGTTAACTACCGAGGGGTGGTAGCTGTAGAAAATATCAGCTTTTGTTTACAACCTGGGGAAATTGTCGGGATTATCGGACCGAATGGAGCAGGAAAAAGCTCTTTAATCAAAGGTATCTTAGGATTAGTCCCTGTAGATCGAGGAAACGTCAAATTTCGTTTTCGTTCCTTATCGAAACAATTGGCACAAGTGGCTTACATTCCCCAAAGAAGCCAAATTGACTGGGATTATCCCATTACTGTGAAGAATGTGGTCATGATGGCCAGAATTCGCCATACAGGGTTATTTAAGTCTATTTCTCGCCAATCTAAAATGATCGTTCACCAAGCTTTGATGCGAGTGGGAATGTGGGAATTAAAAGATCGTCCCATTGGAGAGTTATCAGGGGGACAACAACAACGGGTATTTTTAGCCCAAGCATTAGCCCAAGAAGCAGAATTATTCTTATTTGATGAACCCTTTATTGGGGTTGATAAAAAAACTGAAGCGATGCTTTTTGAAGTATTTGATGAGTTAAAATCATCGGGAAAAATTTTATTAGTAGTCGGTCATGAATTGCGGGAAACAGCAAGAGAGTATGATCGATTTTTATTAATTAATAAAACTTTGATTGCTAATGGTTCTCGTTCTGAAGTTATTACGGCTGAGAATATTCAAGAAGCGTATGGAGATAATGTTATTTTCTTAAATGGTAGTCCTAATCATTTTCCCTCTGGAATCCGTTGATCTCCTTATTCTAATTTAAACTTAATTAAATAATGATTAATTTATTACTTGAACCCCTAACCTTTGAATTTATGAGAAATGCCCTAATAATTATTATTTTATTGGGAATTCTTTGTGCTGTCACTGGTAGTTATTTAATTGTCCAAAAAATGGGATTATTAGGAGATGTTATTGCCCATGCTGTGTTACCCGGATTAGCGATCGCGTTTTATTTAGGAATCGATATTTTTTTAGGAGCATTTATTTCGGGACTCTTAAGTACCTTAGTTATTTCTTGGATTCAATCTCAATCTAAAATTAAAGTTGATGTAGCGATGGCGTTAGTTTTTTCTGGGTTTTTAGCATTAGGAATCATATTGATTACTCTATTAAAAAGTAAAATTGATCTTCATAGTTTTTTATTTGGAGATATTCTTGGTGTGACCAAAAATGATTTTACTCGAACTTTGATGATTGTTATTTTCATCATTCTATTTGTCAAGCTTTTTTATAAAGAATTATTATTTTATACCTTTAATCCTTTGGGCGCACAAGCGATGGGATTACCTGTTAAATGGATTCATTTAGGGTTAATTTCTGCCATTACTTTAACTATTATTGCTAGTATGCAAGCGGTGGGAGTTGTGTTAGTGGTTTCTTTATTAGTCGGGCCAAGTATTACTGCTTATTTATTAGTTAAAGAACTCCATCAAATGATGATCCTTGGGGCTATTATTGGCAGTTTAAGTGGCATTATAGGAATTTACCTCAGTTACTACTTAAATGTGCCTTCAGGGGCAGCTATTGTGTTAGTGGTAACGAGTTTATTTTTATTAGCTTTATTGGTAAGTCCTTCTCAGGGCATTTTAACTCGTCCTGAAGTTATTTATCGAAGTAAACAGCTTTTAGATCAATTAACAAAATCAAGTAAATAATTTATCCAAATCCTCGACCTCGATAAGATTTTTTCAAAATAAATAATCCTCCCTTTTGCCCCCCGATAGCTAAATTTTCCCCCGAAGGATGCCATTCTAACCTAGAAAATTCTTCTAAAGTTTCTTGTGAACGTTGACCCAATTGTTTCGCTTTTTGCCATAATAATAATTCTCCATTTTCTCCGACTGATGCCAATAATAAACTATTCGGTTGAAACCCTATATCTGTAATCATATCTTCGTGGCCTATTAAACCCCATGATAACCAACCATCCTCGTCATTTTTTTCTTTTTTCCAAACAACAATTTCTTCTAAACAACTAACTGCTAATAAAGGGGCAATTTCTGATTTAATATTAGACCAAGTTACATGACGAATTTTTCCCCCAAACCCTGTCATACGCCAAGGAATTTCATCTTGCCAACGCCAAACTAAGACCGTATTATCTAAACAACTAGCAGCCAAATAGTCTCCATCCTTTGACCAAGCGATCGCAGTACAAGCTGCAGCCATTTCTACTACAATCGGGTCATCATTCCATTGATTAGCATTCCAAATTTTAACCCCACCATTACCAGCAACTGCTAAATTTTCACCCGATGGATGCCAACTCATTCCTAATACAGAAGAGGTTTCAAAGGGTAAAGTGGCGATAATTTCTTCAGCCACAACGTCCACTACTTGTACATAACGGCCTAAACTAAAGGCTAGTTGATTTTTAGTCGGATGCCAAGCTAAATGATCAATCCATTGGCCTTGTTTTCCCCAAGAATTAATTAACTCAATATGAGGCTTAATTGTCCAGATTTTTACCTTTCCTTCTTGTCCGGCTGCTGCCAAAAATTGCCCATCATGGGAAAATTCTAAGCAATCAATTGATGTTTCTTGGGGAGATAAAACTAACCTAGGTTCTTCAGTTTTAAGATTCCATAAGAATACCTCTCCTGACCCAGAACTGGCTGCTAAATAATCACTATTTGACCAAGCCAAATCAGTGACATAATCTGAGAGTTGCCCTGTCCATTGTAGTTCAAATAAAGGGGATAGATGTGTTTTTAAACCAGACACGCTTTTAACTCCTCTTTTAACTGCATTTCATCTAAATTGCGACCAATAAAAACTAATTCATTTCTGCGAATCTCTTCAGGTTTCCAAAGGCGATCGGGTTTAGCGTTTAACAACATATGAACCCCTTGTAAAACTAATCTTTCATTCATCCCTGCAATATTAAGAATTCCCTTCATTCTAAAGATATCTTGCCCTTGAGTTCTTAATAAATTACTGATCCAATTACTCACTTTCTCCATATCTAATTGTCCTGATTCTACAAAAGCAACAGAATAGACAGAATTATCATGTTCATGGGCATCTTCTGATAAAAAATTAGGATCAATTTCTAGGGCATAGTTTAAATTAAAAGCTTGAATACCTAACAAGTAATTCATGGCAATTTCAGTATTTTGGGTTTGATATATAGCATTTCCCTGACTCATGAGGTACATTATAGATTGTAATATCTATTACTGATGTACTAAAAAATGAAGCCTTATTCTATAGACTTTAGAGAAAAAATCATAGAAGTGTGGAAAAAAGAAAACCTCTCTATCAGGAATCTAGCTAAGCGTTTTGGAGTAGCGAAAAGCTTTATTCAAAAATTGCTTAAACAATATCAACAAACTGGAGATATTAGACCTTTACCGCAAGGAGGAAGCCCATCTCCTAAGCTTAATAGTGAGCAATTGGTTATTTTAGTGGAAATCATGGAAAAAAATAATGATGCAACTCTCGAAGAATTATGTGAGTTACTCTATAAAGAAACAGGAGTGCAAGTCAAAAAAACCACAATGGGAAGAATCAGCCAAAGATTGAATTATAGTGTCAAAAAAAACTTTATATGCACCTGAAAAAGACAATGAAAAAGTCCATCAAAAAAGAGTGAAGGTAAGGATTCAGGTCTAGAAGTTAGGAATTAGGGAAGGAAACAAACAATTCGGATGACCGACTTTGGCTATTAATGACTTCTCGAAAAAATCAATCACCGAACGTTCTTGACGACGACAAGTTTGAATAACCGTCAATAAGTTAGCTGTTTGTTTAAATCGTTCCATGCTTCTTGAACCCCCACTAACTTTCCGTTTCGTGATGGCTAATCTTAAGGATCTTTCAGCAAGATTATTATCAGGGGGGATCTCTGGATGCTCCAGAAAATACCACCATTGCTCTGCCTTTTGCCGAAGGTTTCGCAAAAGTTTTCCGGCTTCATAACCGGCTTTAGGCTTCCATTCTTCTGTGGCTATCTTTATCTTATCTTTGAATTGTCTTGCCCAAACTTGATAACCATGCCTATTCTTATCGTTTTGCCAAATACGATAATGACGGAAAGCTTCATCAATTAATTTGAGAAAAGTTTGACCGATGGTTTTGTTATATTGACCTGGAGTTTTTATTAATCGCTGAAAGTGACGGCGTAAATGTGCCAAACATTTCTGTTGAGCAACAACAGTATAACCATTGTAAACTCCCAAATCATCACTACTTAAAACACCACCATATTCATGGCCTAACTGATCTTCTAATTCCTTACGCCCCCTAGTATCAGCAGCCCGAAACAGGCAGAAAAGTTGATTGGTAAATACCCACAACCATTCTTTGACTCCCTTCACTGGCCAGGGTGTTTCATCAACATGAATTGGGGGTTGTTCTACTTTGACCCACTTGGATAATTGTTCAACCGACGGATTAATGGCTGTTTCTACTCGTTGATTGGTGGCTACGATGGTCCCCATACCTATCTCAATTTGCCCTAACTCCCACAACATCTCTTGTTGCTTTTCATAAGGTAGATGTCCATAATTCCCTAACCATCCCAGAAAAGCTTGTAACTTCACTCCTAAATCTTGTCCTGGGACGGTCTTGGGCGACCAATTCGCTTTGGTCACTTCACCACAATGCCCACAGCGACAATGATGACGATGATATTCTACTACCTCAATGGGTTTATCTACCAGTTGTGCTACCTGCTGAGAATCAACTTTCACTGGTTCTATTAATAATTCTGTTTGACCACAGTGACTACATATTGATGGTTGCAAGATTTGAATTCTGTCAATTCTCCCAAAGCCTTTCCTTGTTTTTCCCTTATGTCCAGGTTGTCCCCCTGGTTTTCTTTTCTTATCCTTATCGTCTTCAGTTGTTTTAGCCTTCTCAGACTTTTTCAATAAGTCTGTTGATGGGGGTTTTGATGAGGTTTGGCTATCTAAATTACGACTGAGCTTTAATTTTTCTATTTCTTTTTGTAGCTGCTCGATAAGTTTCTGTTGAGCCAAGATAATTTGTACCAACCCAGATTTTGACAGTTGGTTTAATTCGTCTGGATTTAACTGTACTCCTGGTTCAGTTTGACTCATACCGTTACTTTAGCGCAGTCAGCCTGTTTGTCAATATTTGCCACCTGAATCCTTACCTGTTTCTGTTAGAAGAACTTTAGTAGAATTAGCTGCTCATTGTCCTTTTCGTGAGGAAATACTCTGCATAATACAACGATTATCTTCGGGTAAACAATTGATTTTTTCCTAACATTCATCTCTCATAGGATTGGTGTATCCATCTAACGTTAAATTAGTCTTTTTTCTGTTCTTCCATTAATTTTCTGTGATTGAATTACGCCAATTCACTACTTTTTAAGAATCTATTTAATAAAAAATCGCTTTTGATGCTAATTTCTTATGTTTTTGGTTTTGTTTTTTCTTCATGAATAATGCAGGTTAAGATCCCCTGCGGTACATCATCCCCATCCTAACCCCTATCAGTTGAGAAAATTTGCAGAACATCGTCGTCAAGAATTATTTCCTCCCTATGACTTACCAGGGACAAATTTATTTAATGATTTTTGTGAGGATATTATTAAAAATTGGGACTTAGAAAATTTAGTTTATTCTGATAAAGTAACTCGAATTTTGCCGATCAAAGTTCCCTCTTCTCGTCGATTTCAGTTAATGTTAGAAAGTGGTAATCAATTCATTGCTCGTCGTGTGATTTTAGCGACAGGGGGTGGAATTCCTCAATTTCCTGATTGGGTCAATAACATTAAAAGTCCCTATCCTCAAGATAAATTATTACATTCTCAGCAGATAGATTTAAGAACGTTAAAAGTAAAAAATAAACGAATTTTAATCATTGGTGGAGGATTAACCTCTGGCCATTTAGCAGTAGGCGCAATTGAGCAAGGGGCTAAGGTTATTTTAATGGCAAGACGACAGTTAAAAGAAAAATTATTTGATGCTGATCCAGGTTGGTTAGGGCAGAAGTATTTAAAGGATTTTTATTTAGAATTAAACTGGGAAAAGCGATGGAAACTGATTCATCAGGCAAGAGATGGGGGATCAATGACTCCTGCCATGATGTTAAAATTAAGACGGATGACAAGGGATAAACCTTTAACCCTTGAAGAAAATTGTGAAGTCATTAAAGCTGATTGGAAAGATAATCAATGGGAAATAAAATGTAAAGATGAAAAACATTTTTTTTGTGATCAAATTTGGTTAGCCACAGGGACACAATTTAGGGTTAATGAGCATCCTTTGTTAACTGATATTCAGGAAAATTATCCGACTCAATTCGTTCAAGGATTACCTATTTTAGATCAATATTTACGTTGGCCATGCTTGGAATTATTTATTATGGGAGGTTTATCTGCTTTACAAGTTGGGCCGGTTGCTCGTAATTTAGCAGGGGCAATTAAAGGGAGCCAACGCATTGCTGAAGCCTTAATTAAGCCCAGTTTAGCTATGCTTTAATTATAACAAAAAAGCGAGGGTAGGTAAGACCTACTAAATATCGTAGATCAACAATAAATAATTTGTTAAACTATCAATAGTAGTTATTCTCAATCAACAATTTCAGTATCATGAAATCAGCAATTTTCTTGACGCTTATTTCTCTTGGAATAACCAGCCATTCTCTTGTTAATGCTCAAATTCCTATCCGAGAACTACAACAAAATACAGGGATCTCAATTTCTGGTGAAGTCAAAGATGTGGTAGGCAACGAATTTATTTTAGATGATGGAACAGGACAAATTATTGTGGATGTAGGTCCTCGTTGGTATCATCAAATTAATGTAACTTCTGGTGAAAAAATAACCGTTGTCGGTGAGTATGATGATGATGATTTTGATGCTTATACCATTAGGAAAAATAATGGTGAAGTGATTCAAATTCGTCAACCCGGTAGCCCTCCTCCTTGGGCTGGTGGTCGTCATAAAGTAAAATAAGAATTATCTGAGATTTTCATCATTTTCATATTAACTTTGTAGAAAATTTTGCATCGTTTCTGTTACTAATTCTGGAGATTCTTCATGAACTCCTAAAGTACCGGGTAAACGGACAATAGAAATCTTATCAATGGAGGTAATTGCCTCCATTTCTTGTTTAGAATAAGGGGGAGATTGTTCGGCAATAATAGTTAAAATAGGTTGAGATAAAGATTCAATTAAACTGAGAAAATCATTTCTACTTTCTATGGGGTCTAATGTTCCTGTGACAAAAGCAACAGGGGAAAATCTTGCGCCTTCTCGTTGGGTAATATTGCGTTTATTGGTAATAAACTCATCGGTTAATTTTGTGCTATCAGTATAAACATGACGGCGATACATGAACTTAAGAAAACCAGGGGTTGTATTTAGATAATAAAGAAACTGTCCAATGATAGGAGTTCTAACTAAATTTTTTACTAAATTTCTGATACTTTTGGGAACACCCATTACTCTTAAAGGTCCACGCCAAGTGGGAGCAACTAAAATCAGTTTACTAATAGTTTCAGAGGCAATTTTAGCTAATTCTAAAGCATAACCAACACTATGACCTGCAGCAATAATGATCACAGGTTCTTGAAAAGTATTGTTAACAAAATCTTTAAGTAATTGATGATAAAGTTGAGGATTATAATCTAAAGCAGGCCGTTGAGAGTCTCCAAATCCTAACCAGTCTAACAAATAAACTTGATATTCTTTGGCTAACAATTGAGCAATTCTTGCCATTTCTGTCCGACTCGAAACGGTACTAAAAGCAGGTAAGAGTAAAACAGGATTTCCTTGACCTAATGTTTCATAAATTACTTGAAATTGCTGATTTTGCCAATGCCAAGTATATTGATCGATAGTTGCTTGAGGGTTGATTTTTGATGCTTGAATCGTATTCATAAAAATCAATTATTGTCCAGCCTTTGTAACAAATATTAAAGAAAATTATCGATTATTGTTTCTCTGATGAGCTACTAACCAATGATGGCAATTATAACAAAGTTTATATCAATATAGAGTGAGTCCTGTTAATTTTTCTTGTCGAGATTTTGTTACGATCTTGTTAAGAAAGCAACCATAAGAAATTGTTGAAGAATGGTGGAGTAAATCTGTTGAAAGAAAGAGGATCGAGATTTTGAAGTGGGATAAGATTCCAAAAGAAGCACTCAACAAAACATTTCAAAGTGAAGAAAACTTGATAGCAATTTTTGAGGAAAAACAATGTATTTCCAGCAATTTTATTTAGAAAGTCTCGGTCATGCGTCCTATTTCATTGGCTCGGAAGAAACAGGTGAAGCCTTGGTCTTAGACGTAAGAAGAGATGTAGACATCTACTTTAAAGAAGCTAGTTCTCAGGGGATGCGAGTTAAATATGCTGCCGATACTCATCAACATAACGACTACCTGAGTGGAATTTGTGAGTTGCCTGAACGTGGAGAAGTACAGTTAATTGGGAGTGCGCGTGCCAATTTAGGTTATAATGTGCGTTCGATGGGAGATGGCGATCGCTTAGAAATGGGAGAAGTGGTCTTTGAAGTCTTGCATACGCCCGGTCACACCCCCGAACACATTAGTTTATTGGTTCGCGATCGCTCTCGTGGTGAAGAACCAGTCATGTTGCTTTCTGGAGGCGCATTGTTAGTCGATGATGTGGGTCGTCCTGACTTATTAGGTTCTGCTGAGGATATTCAAAGCCACGCCAGTCAACTGTGCCAGACACTACAAGCCAAAATACTCAATCTACCTGATTACGTGCAGGTTTATCCGACTCATGTGGCTGGTTCCCTTTGTGGCGGTAGTATTGGCAGTCGTCTGTCGACGACGATTGGTTACGAACGACGAATGAATCAGATGTTAGCGAGTATTGCGTCTAAAGACGAGTTTGTTGAGCAATGTATTAATTTAGACCAACTTCCTGCCGTTCCGCCCTATTGGTCACGAATGCGAAAACAGAATCAGCAAGGTCCACCGTTATTGGGAGTCCTCGCTAATCCTCCGGCCTTAGATGTCGAGCAATTTGATCGCTTGCGTTCTCAAGGGATGATTGTTTTAGATTGTCGCTCCCCAGAAGCTTTTGCCAGTCACATTCCTGGTGCGCTCAACGTTTACTATAGTTCTTCTTTTTCGACTTGGGCAGGTACCATTTTGCCTCCCGATGTGCCGATCATTTTAGTGCTGGAGAAAGCAACTGACCTCTGGGATATCTGTTGGCAGTTACTCCGTATTGGTTACGATTTGCCAAAAGGCTGGTTAGCAGGGGGTATGAAAGCCTGGCGGACTGCAGCCAAAGAACTAGAGTTTATGCCTTTAATGAGTGTGCGAGATTTGAGTCGACAGCGTGAGCAGCTATTTGTACTAGATGTCCGTCAAAAAACTGAATGGCGAACAGGACATATTAAAAGAGCAACCCATATTACAGGGGCAGAATTACCCGAAAGATATCAAGAAGTCCCCAGAGAAAAAACTGTGGCGGTTGTTTGCGGAAGTGGTTATCGTTCCTCCGTCAGTGCAAGTCTGCTCAAACACAAAGGATACAACGATGTTGTTAATGTCTTAGGGGGAATGACTGCCTGGAAAAATGCTGGCTTAGAAATGGTTAAGGAAGAAACTTAGAACTTAAAACGATAATAGGTAGAATATGAGGGAATTCTACTAAAGGACGCAAATACTTATGAACATGAGTTTGACCCGAACACATGGTTAATCCCTTGTTAACAAAAGCTATTATGGGCATTTTGTCGATAAATCCCCCATAAACCTCAGGTAGTGAGACTTTTTCCCTTTTTGGCAAGCTGCTATATAGGGTAGGCAGTGTGTTGTGATCAAGAAAAATCTACGAAAAAGATTGCCCACCTTAACCCCTTTATGCTAAACACTGATTAAGTTGATGTCTGAGCATTTTTCCATCTAAGTTACGTCCAATTAACACTAATTGATTTCGGGGAGTCCTTTGCCAGTCATCAGCATTCATAGTATAACGTTTTCCGCTAAGTTGAAAAATATGACGCAATTGACTTTCTTGAAACCATAATATCCCTTTGGCTCGGAAAACATTAGTGGTCAAATCATCCAGAAAAAAGGTTTGAAATTTCTCTACAATAAAAGGGCGATCGCTTTCAAAAGATATAGAAACAAATCCATCTATCGTTAAATGATCAGAATGGTGATGATCGTGATCATGTTCGTGATCATGGTGATGATGATGTTCAGTTGTGTCTTCTATCCTAAAATTCTGAGCATTATTAACATCAATATCGAGAATTAAAGGAAGAGGAACTTGTGTATATTGACTATGAATAATTCTCGCCCCTGACTTAATTTGATTAATATCTGTTTCTAATTGTTTAACTTTTTCATCTGATACTAAATCGGTTTTATTGAGCAGAATAATATCACCATAAGTAATCTGATGTAATGCAGCTTCACTTTGAAAATGTTCAGAGGTAAACGTTTCTGCATCAACAACAGTTAAAATAGAATCCAGTCGGGTCATGTCCCGTAATTCAGTATTCAGAAAGGTTAAAGCAATGGGTAAGGGATCAGCAACCCCTGTGGTTTCTAAAATTAAATAATCAATGTTATCCCCTTGCTCAAATACTTGATAAACTGCCGCCACTAAATCATCATTAATCGTGCAACAAATACAACCATTACTTAACGCCACCATGTTTTCATCAATGGAGACTAATAACTGACTATCAATATCAATATCACCAAATTCATTGACTAATACAGCAACTTTTAACTGTTGATTATTGGTCAAAATATGATTAACTAAGGTAGTTTTTCCACTCCCTAGAAACCCTGTAATAATAGTCACAGGCATTCCCTGTTTAGGAAGGGTTAAAGGAGATTTATTAGGAACGGATAATGTTTTAGTCATAATTGTATTAAGGGTGAGGAAAAGAAAGCAGAGGCGATAAAATTAACGCCCCTGTTAGCAGTCATGATTTAACCTTGAAAGGTGGCAGAATGACGAATTAAACTCATAAATTCTTGGCGAGTTTTGGCATCCTCTGCAAACATTCCACGAACAGCACTGGTAACAGTCCATGATCCGGGTTTTTGAACGCCACGCATAACCATGCACATATGGGTCGCTTCTACCACGACGGCCACCCCTTTCGGTTGTAATAATCCTTGTAGTGCATCTGCAATTTGTGCGGTGAGGCGTTCTTGTACCTGTAACCGTCGTCCGTACATTTCACAAATACGGGCAATTTTTGAGAGGCCAATGACTTTACCATCAGGAATATAAGCAACATGAGCGCGACCCAAAATAGGTAAAATATGATGCTCACAGGAACTAAAGAGATCAATATCCCTCACTAAAACCATTTCATCGGTATTTTCGTGAAAAACTGCCCCATTGAGCAGTTCATCAAGGGATTGATGATAGCCAGAGGTTAAAAATTTTAGAGCTTTGACTACCCGTTTTGGCGTGTCTCTGAGTCCTTCTCGATCAGGATCTTCCCCCAGTCCTAAAAGTAGGGTTCGGACGGCCTGATGCATTTCTTCCTCAGTGACAGGAGGATGAGATCGACTAATAAGTCTTGGTAAAGCAGGGTTGTAGTCCTTAGACTTGGGCTGAGATAAAGTCATTGATTAACTGGGGAGATAGAGATAAAATGATAATCATTTTCAACTTTAACACAAAGTGATATTCAGTTCTCAGAAATAGCTATAGAGATTGCTTCGGGGTATTTTCAGTAAAATTCAAAGCTTACTGCTTATATTACCCCTCGCAATGCGGTGCGACCCCGGCGAGGTTTCCCCGCCTAGGGAACGCGCACTAAGACGACTACAACTTCCATCATCACTTTAAGGCGGTTACGGCCATTAGTCCTTTACAGTTTCAAAAACAACTGCGACTCCAAGAAGCTCGCCGTCTGATACCAAATCCGGTTCTCAAACCTATCTTATCTTCTAGAAGAGGCAGAAGGCAGAGGGCAGGAGGCAGAAGGGTTTTAAAGCTTTAAGCTATTAATTTTAAAAGGGGGTATCTCAAGCGGATTTGGTCTGATGCTGGGGGAAAACCTCGATGCAACCACTACGGCTTACCGAGTGGGGTATGACGATGCGTCTCACTTTAATCGGGAATACAAGCGGTATTTTGGCAGTCCGCCGATGCGGGATGTAGATCAACTGCGCGAACAGACTAAGTAGTCGGACATCAATATAATCGACTATCTTAAGAAATGCAAACAAGCTAGAAGCTCTCTCACTGCTACCCTCAACTTATCATTTCTATTGTTAATAATGAGAATTGGTATTACAATCAAACTGTACAGTCTAGTATGATTATTGGAGTAGGAAAATAAACAACTCCCAAGATAAAGAAGTAGTAGTTCAAATCTGTGGATCATCAACAAACTGTTTTACAATCCTTCGTCCCGCGAATAAATAGATATAACTGGGAACTCAACTATGGCTAAGCAGTCGCTCGTAACTAAAGAGAAAAAAAAACCAACGTCTGGCATTAGACTGACAGGAGACCAAAAAAGCTGGCTGATATCACTCCATGTTATTTCAGGGGCAATTTGGTTTGGTACTGTCCTTTCTATGGTGGTTATGGTGGTTCATAATCTCAACACCACAAACGGAGATGAACTTTACGCGATTAACTCAGTTGTAAAATTATTAGATGATTGGGTTGTTATTCCAGCAGCTAATATAACTTTACTGACTGGATTATTAATTTGCTGGTTTACGATTTGGGGATTTTTTAAGTTTTACTGGGTAATTACGAAGTTGGTTATGACTGTCACCTTAATTACTTTTGGCACTTTTTGGTTAGGGCCTTGGACGAATGCTATGACGGCTATTTCTGATAGCGAAAGATTACAAGCATTAAATAATCCCCTATTTATGTTTGATACTAAAGCACTTATTATTGGTGGTTTAATTCAAATTACAACTCTGATTTTTATATTTATTATTTCTTTTTTGAAACCTTGGGGAAGGCGAGATATTAAAGCCAAAAATAAACCTAAGACTTCAGCTACTTAGAGTGTGCTATTAATTGTATTACTTGCCTGCTTAACTAAGCAGTTCTCTTGACTGAAACCTGGTTAATTTAGAGTTAATTTAGAAAAAATGACGATGACTAAACCTGTAAAGATTCTGGCTTTTGCTGGTAGCTCTCGGATCGATTCTTTTAATAAAAAGCTAGTTAAAGTTGCTATCGAAGGAGCGAAGGCTACAGGAGTTGAAGTGACCTACATTGACTTTTTAGACTATTCAATGCCCTTATTCAATGAAGATTTAGAATCTGAGGAAGGTCTGCCTGATACGGTACTTGAGTTTAAAGCATTACTGAAAAACCATCAAGGATTTCTGATCGCTTGCCCAGAATACAACGGCTCCATCACGCCTTTGCTGAAAAATGCGATTGATTGGGCTTCTCGCCCCGAACCTGGTGAACCCCCGATGTCTCTTAGTTGTTTTAAAGGCAAAGTGGCCGCATTGTTGGCCACCTCCCCTAGTGGTTTAGGGGGCTTACGGGGTTTAGGACATGTGCGAGCCATTTTGGAAGGCATTGGCGTAACCGTCATCCCAGAGCAGAAAGCCATTCCCAGTGCTTATCAAGCCTTTGATGAGCAAGGCCATCTCAATGATGAAAAGCAAATGCAAGAGGTGCAAGGAATTGCTAAAAAGCTTGCTGAGGTAACCGCTAAATTATCGCAGTGAACAAGGTTATAGTTCTAACTACAGAGAAAAAGAAGTCCGAGATGCTTTTAAAACGGCAGTTATAAAACTTAGGAAAAGAATATGAAAAACAACAGTTCAAGTCGACCTAAATTGGTTAATAACTTAAGGAAATGTTTTGGCAAAAAATAGGATACAATCCTAAGAAAATTCGGGAGTAATGGGTTGGCAACCGAGATAAAAAAATGTCAAAAATTTAGCGTATTAAGTCAAACTTATTAAAGTCTTACAAGGAAGCTAAAGCCTGGTTAAAATATTAAGAATAAGTAGTTTAAATTAAACTTTTGAATTATCAACATGGGATGTTTCTTAAGCCTTAAGATAGACGTTAAAATGCAGAAAATTAGTTAAATTAAATAGAAATATGTTTGTTATAAGTGTACTAAACAAAATAATAAGTTGCTGAAATCACAACAGCAAATTTTAGTAACACAATACAACTAAACCTTAAAGATAAACCTCAATAGGAGTTTTATGATGAGTCTACAAAACTTTACACGAGAGAATTCTGAAACCTCTGCTCCAGCAAGCAATAGCTCCATTGCAGCAGACCATAAGCAATGGGTTTGCATCACTTGTGGCTACAATATGATTGATGAAATGCCTGATGTTTGCCCGTTCTGCGGAGCAAGTCATGATAAATTCGTCGCTTGGGATGAAGCAGAGCGAATCTACCAAGTCACACCCCACCGCGTCAATGATTATGTCGTACAGTTGCTATCTGTGCCTCGTCTGGGGATAGAACACGCTGCTTATCTTATTGAAACGGATGATGGAGCAGTGTTGATTGATTGTCCATCCGCATTCAATCGAGATTTGGAACCAGTAAAGGCAATCTACTTCACCCATAAGGATTTCTTAGGTGCATCCAATCAGTATCGCGAATTGTGGGGAGCAAAAGTCTATCTGCACGCTCTTGATACCGAGATTCCAATCGCTAAACCATTTCCAGTTGATCGTCCATTTGATGGCGATTTTACCGAGCATGGCATTGAAGCGTTCCATATTGGCGGACACTCACCAGGGTTTACCATGTATATCTACAAAAAAGTGTTGTTTATCTGCGACTATGCGTTCCCACCAGGGGATAAAATGCGATTTAACCCTTTCGGCCCCCAACAAGAGACACGCGATCGCGCAACACGGATACTCGAAATTATTTCTGAGCGATCGCTTGAGACTGTCTGTGGCTACAATTTCATCGCAGAATTTAATAGCTGGCGTGAGGATTTCAAGAATCTATTTGATTAATAATGAAACAAACTCAAACTTTCAACGACCGATAGATAGGCGATCGCCTTTATTAAAGTTATGCTTTAATGCTCATTAATTAAATTTTTAGATGAAACAAATTCGGCGACAGCCATTCGATCTACCGCCTATATTTTGGCTTGTTACCGCAATTGCCTTTATCAACTCCGTTAGCTTTACCATAGTCATCCCTTTACTCTATCCTTACGCCAAACAATTTGGGTTGAGCGATTTTCAAGCAAGTTTGTTAACCACAGCATTTGCTTTATCTCAGTTTCTGGGAACGCCAATTTTAGGGAGTCTTTCAGACCGTTTGGGACGTAAATCCATACTAATTGTGAGTCTGGCCGGAACGGTAGTAGCGAATATGGTTGCCAGCTTTGCGACAGTAGCTTGGTTGCTTTATGCTGCCAGAGTTTTAGACGGTTTGACTGGTGGTAATACTTCGGTGGCGAGGGCTGTTATTAGCGACATTACTGATGCTTCCCAACGCACCAAAGCCTTTGGAATTTTTAGTGCTACCTTTCGTTTGGGTTTTGTCGTCGGCCCGTTTTTAAGTTATTTAGCCCAACAGTTACCTACCTTTGCGGGAATTTCATCGTTGGGAATGAGCTTTGTTGTTAGTGCAGCGATCGCTAGTATTGCTTTACTACTAACAATCGTATTTTTACCAGAAAAGCGATCTCGAAGAGATCCCCATAGCGGTACGCAAAAAGAAAAGTTTCGTTTAAGCTGGCATGATTTTGCCTTGGGCAAGATTGCTAAATCGGCCACAATTCCCAAATTAGGACAATTGTTTATTTTGACGTTTTTAAGCGGTAGCACTTTTACTATTTTTACTTTTGCTTTTCAGCCATTTTTTCTCAACGTACTCAACCAAAATACAAAAAGACTGGCAATTATGTTTGCTATCGTCGGTATGCTAGGGTTTATTTCTCAAGTATTTGCTTTAGAACCTTTGAGCAAAAGATTTAATCTGATCAATATTATTGCTGTAACCCTGGCAATAAGAGGGCTAACTTTTATACTCATGCCAGCTTTTCCTACTTTTACCGCGTTTGTCATAATTTTGAGTATTTTTGCCTTGGTTAATTCTTTTCCCATGCCTTTGATCGATACGGTACTATCACTCAATACCAGTCCTCAAAAACAGGGAGAAGTATTGGGCATTAATGCTGCTTATTTAAGCATTGCTAATGCGATTGGACCGATGATTTCTGGTTTACTGGTTAGTTTTGATTATCAAACTCCCTTATGGATTACAGGAGGCTTGACTTTATTAGTCGCTGGTTTTGCTACTCATTTAAAAACGAAGTTTGATTGCAGATCAAAAGGTAACAATTCAGGTGAACAGACTTTTTAAAGACCCTAAATCAATACTGTTATCAATCACTGTGCAGATAGAGTATTACTAAAAGTTTCGATTTAAGCTTTTCAAGAAATGCCTGACTTTCGTCCTCAATAATTCCCCTTGGTTAACTAGCGAACAAACTTAGTTATGTTTGTAGTATGCACTAAGAAATTATAAAAGTTTTCAATCTTAAACTCCCCAGGTAGGATTCGAACCTACGACCAATCGGTTAACAGCCGACCGCTCTACCACTGAGCTACTGAGGATTGCTCACACAATTACTAACTATAGCAACAAGCTCTATTGTTTGGCAAGCCCTTGCTTTACTTTTCTTAAAAAAAATCATTCACCCAGACGTTGTTAATTTTGACCTTTCGGCTTTATTGTATAAGTATGGTTCTCGCCGTGTAACTCCTCATGCCTATTAATCACCATCGTCCTGTATCATTATCTTTAATGTCGACGGACTTAGCCATTGACTCTACTTTAGAAACCTCTGGGACTTTATACCAAAAAGATCGTTTTCGGTTCGATTTACTCCTCAGTCAACCTGATAACTCCCAAGCAGCCAATCAAGAGGAAGCCACTTCAGCAGTGGAAACGGCTAAACATATGTTGTGGCTAGAAATTTCTCCTGCAAGGGTTATTATGAGCTTACAGGGAAATGGTAAATTCTGTTATCGCCATTTTTGGGAGCCAGGAATTTACGGGTTAAGCCGTTATTGGTTAAATGACAACAGTGGGGACATCGCCAATGCTTTCCGTCTAAGAAATTATACTCGTCGCTTACAGTTAGACGGGGAAATATTGCCAGAATATTTAAGAATTGAATATGAGTTATGGTCAGGAAAAGTTCAATTAGGTAATTATATTCTCAATTTGGAAGTTTATCATTAACTTTTGCCTCAGAATTCCCTGAGAAACTTGTTCAATTATTAAGCTAAAAGTTAAGTTTCAGAAAAACCATCAATCTCACTACAAACTTCGTAAAAATCTGTTTTTGGAGGTTTTACAAATAAAGGACTCATTTCTTCAATAATTTTTTCATAAACCTCACTTTGATTGGCTTCCATGTCTTCAATTTTTTCCCACATAATCACGGCTATGCCTTCATCTGTTCCAGGTTTTTGTAATAAAAATGCTCCTTGGAACCCTTGCTTGTAAGTCGATACTGCTTTTTCATAAAGTTTTTGGGCTTCAGAAAATTGGCCGGGTTTAAATTCTCCTACAGCAACATAAGCATACTTATGCTTAAGAAAATCGAGAAATTCTCCTGACATTATTAAACTCCAAAATCTTTAGACGTTGCGGAAACATTAAATGATTGAGAAAATATAGACAATTAATTATCAATTATTTTCAATCTCTTCTATTAACTATATATCTTATTTTGCTTCTTTTTATAACATCTTTTAACCTTTTCTTAAGTAATGGTAAAAACATCAATACTTAATTAAAAAATAAAATGTTAATTTTTGAAAAAAATAGGATCTAAATCAATCAGAATGTTTCACCCTAAAAATAAAGTTGATATAAAAAATGGAGACTTAATAAGATGGTCACAGCAACACGACCAGAAAGCAAAGCTAAAATAGGTCCAACCCAACTATTAATTAATAATGAATGGATAGAAAGTGCTTCAGGAAAACGCTTTGAAACCATTAATCCCACCACAGGGGAAGTCATTTGTGACGTAGCTGAAGCTGACGCAGAGGATGTCGATAAAGCCGTCAAAGCTGCTAGAAATGCCTTTAACCAAGGAGACTGGCCAAACCTATCTGCTAGTCAACGGGGAAAACTTCTCTATAAATTAGCTGATTTGATCGAAGCCAATATCGAAGAATTAGCTCGTTTAGAAACATTAGATAACGGAAAACCTTATCAAGACTCCTTAAACGCTGATTTGCAACTTGTGATTGCTTGTTATCGTTATTATGCAGGTTGGGCAGATAAAATACAAGGCAAAACCATTCCTATCAACGGCCCCTATTTTTGTTACACTCGTCATGAACCCGTCGGGGTAGTAGGGCAGATCATACCTTGGAATTTTCCTTTATTAATGCAAGCATGGAAACTCGGCCCCGCTTTGGCCACAGGAAACACAGTGGTAATGAAAACCGCCGAACAAACTCCCTTATCCGCGTTAAGGGTTGGAGAATTAATTATAGAAGCAGGGTTTCCTCCAGGAGTCGTTAACTTACTCTCAGGATATGGCCCAACGGCAGGACAAGCGATCGCCCGTCATTATGATATAGATAAAGTAGCCTTTACTGGATCGACAGAAGTTGGCCACTTAATCTTAGAAGCGTCAGCCCAAACCAACTTAAAGCGCGTTACTCTAGAATTAGGTGGAAAAAGCCCGAATATTGTCTTTGCTGATGCTAATCTCGATCAGGCCATAGAAGGGGCGCATTTTGGATTATTCTTCAATCAAGGTCAATGTTGTTGTGCTGGATCGCGTCTATTTGTAGAAGAAAAATGTTATGACGAGTTTGTGGCGAAAAGCGTCGAACGGGCTAAACAGCGTATTGTCGGCGATCCGTTTGATGATAACACTACCCAAGGGCCCCAAGTAGATCAGACTCAATTTGATAAGGTAATGGAGTATATTGAGTCAGGACAACGGGAAGGCGCAAAACTACTGTGTGGTGGTGGCCGTGTGGGCGATCGCGGTTACTTCATCGAACCCACGGTCTTTGCTGATGTACAAGATAACATGAAAATTGCCCAAGAAGAGATTTTCGGCCCTGTGATGAGTATTATCAAGTTCAAAGACATGGATGAAGTGATCCAACGGGCGAATGATACCATGTATGGTTTAGCTGCTGCTGTCTGGACTCAGGATATTAGTAAAGGTCATCTGATTTCTAATGCTTTACGTGCCGGGACTGTCTGGGTTAACTGTTACGATGTGTTTGATGCGGCTGCGCCTTTTGGTGGTTTTAAACAGTCTGGTATGGGTCGAGAATTAGGAGAATATGGCCTACAACAATACACAGAAATTAAAACAGTAACCGTTAAGCTTTAAATAGTTTTGAAACGGTTGTGGGAGTATTATTAACTCCCACATTTAATGCGAGGAATATTGTCGAAACTAATTAAAATCCTTAGAAGTTCATAGTTAGAAATTTTAGTAACCATGCCCAAAGATATTTTAAAGATAATTGATGTTGTTTTAAATAAAGGAATTCTAGTTGCTATTCCTATTGTTATTGGAATAGTTGGTAATAATATATCTCAATCTTTAGACAGAGCAAAATTAATAGATGCTTTACTTGACGATCTTACTAATACTGAAACTAGACGAGATATTGCCCTTATGGCTTTACATATGGGGATTCCTGTAAAAAAATCTATCTTATTAAAGATAGATGAAGATCAAAGTGACGAAGTTGTTGAAATAGCTGAAATATTATTAAGGGACTCAATTATTGTCGATGACAGTTATCTCTATCAATTTTAGAGGAAGTATAAAAAGAGAACTGATCAACAATATGAGAGGAACATTTCAACAACAAGATTGGATAGCTCCTCCCGCTTTAAGAGTAGATGGAAATTACGAAAATAATTTGAAATATTTTAATGAATCTGATCAAAGTATAGCTCAGGAAATTAAGCAAAAAACTGAGCAATTTTTAGCTAAGAAAAAATGTAATAAAAACACTATTAATCTAGACAAAAAGACAAATTCTAATAGAGAGGAAGGACAAATAGAAATTTGGATTCATAGTAGCTGTGAATTGAAAGAATAAACTTTGACATTGTTTTACTTTCATAACTATTTGTATGATGAGTGATCACTAAGTTTCCGTTGTGCAAACCGTAATTTTGCCGATCGCGATCGCGGATTTTTTTCTCGTTCTTCAGGTTGGGCAATCATCGGTTTTTTCGTCACAACATCCAACAATAAAGAGTCTCGAAAACTATATTTAACCCGACGATCTTCTAAACTATGAAAACTAATAATTCCTATACGTCCCCCAGGTTTCAACCAATGAGGGGCTTTTTCTAAGAACCTTTCTAACGAACCTAACTCATCATTAACCGCAATGCGTAACGCCTGAAAAACGCGCGTAGCAGGGTGTATGCGTCCATACCGTTGTTTTGGGGGGAAACATTTAGCGATCGCCTCTGCTAACTCTGTGGTGGTCTCAAAGGGACGTTGTTGTACAATACGACGGGCAATGGGACGCGATCGCCGTTCTTCACCATATTGATAAAATAAATCCGCTAAACTGGTTTGATCCCAATGATTAATAATTTCTGCTGCGGTTAAAGACTGTTCCCGGTTCATCCGCATATCTAAAACCGCTTCATGGCGAAAACTAAAGCCTCTTTCAGGGACATCAAACTGAGGCGAACTTACCCCTAAATCAGCTAAAATACCGTTAAATTGTGCTGTTTCTCCTGGATAGTCTGCAAAATTGCCCTGCCAGACTTGAAAGCGATTTTCGGCGATCTCGGATAAATTATCTTGAGTTGTAGCGATCGCTTCCCCATCGAGATCAATTCCTGTTACCCTAACATCAGGAAAAGCCTCTAAAATAAGACGACTATGGCCACCCCGTCCCAAAGTCGCATCCAAATAATGACCATTAGGTTCGATGGCTAAACCTTCTATCACCTCTTGACATAAAACAGGAGTGTGAAGGTTAGGGGAAACAGACTGGTTAGAGTGATCGATGTTAGTCATAAACATTAGGTTAACAGAGGAAACAGAGGCGTTAGAGAAAACCGAGTAAAAATCTTAACTCATTTTGTCTTTTTACTATCTTGCCTCATGACACACCCAAACCCAGTCTAATCCTTAATCCTACTGTCATTCCATTAACTCACAATTTCACTTAGTGTGGTAATGGTAAGGAACTTATAATGCTCAAAATAATTCAAAAAAAAAGAAACCCAGGCGGGGATTCAGTTATTATTATGAATTTGGCGGCTCAACGCATGGTGTTTATTCACTGTTCCCTTTTAAATTTGAACAGAATCTTCACTCGTTCTCTTATGTCTAGTTTAGTAGTATTTTTTGGTATTCTTCATGGGTGTAGTTTGCTCCCAAATGTCTCTCCTACCCCATCGCCGCCACCTTCTAATTTTAGTGATGAAGAAGTCACAAATTATGCTCAGACGGTGTTAAAAATTGAAGATCAACGTCGTATCGCCTATGATCAAATCGAAGCAGTTATAGACGATCAACCTCCAGAAATTGCTTGTGATCAACCGCAAACCATCAAACAACTACCAGATAAAGCTCAAAAGATTGCCGTTGAATTTTGTAATGAATCGAAGCAAATAGCCCAAGATAGTGGCTTATCCTCAAACCAGTTTAATGCCATCACTGAAAACGCCCAAAAAGATGCCAGTCTCAAAACAAGAATTCAAAATGCAATGATTCGTATTAGAAAGCCCTAATCTATATCTATCAGTCAGAATCATCCTTATTATTTGCTCTATATTCTAAATTTCTAGTTTTAATCTTATTTCCTAACCCTTATTGGGTTTCTCTCCAGTCAATTTAACTGCTATGGGAAAATCTAATATGAGTAAACTTTATTCTAATTTACTAACGAATAAACTTAAATATAAACAATTTAAACTTAATAATCAAGTATTTGTCATCTTCCTTTTACAATAAAAACAAACTAACATTTTAATAGTATATTTATCTCTTTAGACAGATGTAAATTCTTGAAAAAATGAAGATTATAGTAATAGTAAAGTCGGTAAAAATATAGATACTAAGAATAGTAAATCGACTTGAAAAGTAGAATTTTACTGAAAGAATTAGGTTAAACAATATGAATAATACAACAATTAAACACGCGATCGGCACATTTGAACATAGAAGTAACGCTGAATCTGCACTACAGAAATTAAGAGATCAGGGTTTTAATATGGATAAAGTATCCATCATCACTCGTCATGAAGATGCTGATGGTAATTTTGCTGGCGCAGAAGTTAAATCCTCTGGAGAACAAGCTAAAGGAGGAGCTAAAGCCGGTGCAACTGCTGGTGCGGCCACTGGTGGTGTTCTTGGTCTTATTGGTGGTTTAGGTGTATTAGCCATTCCCGGCGTTGGCCCAATAGCTGAACTTGGTGTTGTTTTAGCCAACACCCTATTAGGCGGAGGTATTGGTGCCGTTGGAGGCGGTTTAATCGGTGCATTAATCGGTTGGGGTGTTCCCGAAGACCAAGCAAAATACTATAACGAGCGAGTGTCTGAAGGTGAGTATCTCTTACTGCTAGAAGGAACCGTCGAAGAAGTAAATATGGCCGAATCCATCTTACGTAATAACCATATTCGCAATTGGAATCTATATAATGCTCCCACGGGTCATGGTAGTCCTGTTACTGGTCGCATGGTTTAGAATATAGACCATCTCCTCATGCTGAAATAGGGGATATAAATAAACCCCCTGTCATAGATCGTTTCTTCTCTTGCTTAAATCCTCCACAATCTGTGGAGGTTTCATTTTTTTTCGAGTTCCGATTAATCTATCTAAAGATAGACATTTTTATTGATAATTTTACTGCAATCATTAATATCCCGAAAGGTAGATGTTTTTTTCTTAAAAAAAAGTCATTAATTAAGTATATTGCATATCTATTATGTATCTTTATACTTCTTTTGTCCTTACTGACCTGAGAAGTGACTAAGGATTTTAGAAGCTATTCCGTTGTCACTCAAATTAGAATAATTATGAAATTACAATATTCAACTCTAAAAAAAATCTTTCCCTTATCTCTGATGTTACTAACTTTTTCTTTAGTATCATGTCAGGTCGAACAGGAGCAACAAGGGCAATTACCCGATGTTAATGTAGAGCCTGGACAGTTGCCAGAGTATGATATTCAAGGACCAGATGTCAATGTTGGGTTAACGGAGAAAACCGTTGTTGTTCCTAAAGTGGTCGTCGTACAGGACAAAGAGACTGTTCAAGTTCCCTATGTCGATGTTAATGTCCCCGGAGCCGAAAATGAAGAACGCACTATAACCACTGAAGTAGAAGTACCTTCCGGAGGTTACGATATCGAAATTCAAGGTGTATACGCTGTTGACAATGAATTATGGGTGATCTCTCAACTCACTGAAGAAAATCCCAATGCACCAGAAGCTGAAGTAAGAATATCTGATCGCATTGTCATGAATGCTCCTAGTATGCCTGTACGACAGTTTGTTATCGGCAACTCTCCTAGTAATTCCTATAACGAACAATATACATTTATTGATAGTCGCGAAGAAATTGCCTCTCAACTCAATTCTGGAAAAGAGCTATATGGCAATCAACAGAAAGCAAGTCGATAAATACTTTTAATTCAGATCAAGTATTACTTGGTCTGAAACGGATTTTGTACCATTTCTTTATCAACTTTTTGGGTTAATTTATCTAATTCCATGACTTCTCCTTCACTCAGTCGCCAACCCATTGCGCCTAAATTTTGCTCCATCTGTTGATAATTTTTTGCTCCAGGAATAGGAATAAACCCTTTACAAATACACCAATTAATGGCTACTTGTGCCATTGTTTTTTGTCTCTGAGTAGCAATTTCTTCTAAACCTTGGATTAAAGGACGAATTTTCGGCAACATTTGTCTAAAAAATAGACCGCGAAAACCACCAGGAAGCTTACCCTTTTCTCGATATTTTCCGGTTAATAATCCTAAAGCTAAAGGACTATAAGCAATCAATTGTACACCCAACTCATCACACACTTCTTTAACTCCTAACTCTCTCACAGGATAAGTAGATAGTAAAGAATATTGTATTTGTAAGGTAACGATAGGGATGTCTCTTTCGGAAAACCTTTTAACAATTTGTTTGAGTCTTTTTGGCCCGTAATTCGATAAACCCACTCCTTTAACTAACCCTTGTTGATGCAAGTCCCCTAACCCATCTAATAAAGGCCATTCTTGCCAAGGAAAATAATTAGCAGTTGGCCAGTGCATTTGAACTAAATCAATATTTATTCCTAACCGTTTTGCTGAGGCTTTTCCTGCTTCTACCATTGAGTGACGAGTCCATCGCCAAGGATAAGCAGCTAATTTTGTGGCGATACAAATCTTATCCTTGTTCAGTCCGTCATACTCGTGGCTAAACTTTCCTAATAAAGTTTCACTGCGTCCCTTGAGGGTTCCTGTTCCGTAAGAGTCTCCTGTATCAAATAAGATAACACCACGACTCACAGCTAGGTTAAACACCTGTTGTAAGTCCTTATCCATCGTTTGATCATAATCCCATAAAAAGCGATTTCCCCAGGCCCAGGTACCACATCCCATCCGAGATAATAAGAGGGAAGAATTAACAGAAATAAGGGTTTCTTGGGTCTTATTTAAGTTTTGGGAGGGTTGTGTGGCCATGAGTTATCAGTTAATTCAGTTATTTCTCATCAATTAAATAATAGCAATTTATTATTCATTGGTGATCAAACTCACATTTTATGGTTAACACGCTCACTGACTGAATGACAAGAAACAGTCATAATCTTTAAAGATTATGATAAAAATTAAAGGAGATAATTTGAATGATCAAGCTATCTGATAGAGAGGTGAGACAGAAATTTTTACAGTGCAATTATTCTATTTTATCCAGTTGTTTCTGGCATTTCCGTCAACAAAAAGGCGAAGGATTATTAGTCATTATCCTTGATGAGTACGAAGACACACTTCAATTAGAATATGAAACCAACTTATCTGAGTTGTTCTCTGAAAAAACATTAAATAAAAAAGTTTATCCCAAGATCAACACTTATAATTGTAACGAAGAGTTATTAGTAGCATTTCAGCTAAAGTCAGAACGAAAGATGAATGCTGATAACTGTATTTTACATTCTATTGGTTCTAGTAATTTTCCTGTTAAGGTAGCTGCCGAAGTCGCTCGTATTTTATTTCAAAATCTTCAATCTGAAAAAGAATTATGCACTGCTTAAGTAATCAATAAAAAGTATTTAATAGCGTTTTTACTTAATATTGATTACTAATTTAATCTTATTATAACTTCAATTAACGGTGGGGTTGAGAAGCTTCTATAAGAAAATGTTCTCCATTTTGTTGATAAACTAAAACTTGTTCCCCTCTGGCTAAAGAATTACTAGGATGATGAAATCTCAGTTTCGTTTTATCAGATAATTCAATAAATAAAATACTACCATAGGGTCCCGATACTATCCCCGTAATGGTACCAACTTCATAGGGAGATTTTGTAGCGACACTTTCAGAATTAGAATTTTGCTGTGAAGAAGGTTGTTTAATGGGTTCTGCGGGGGTAATTTTGGCAACAGAAACTAAGGCAATAATTGAAATTACGCCAACTAAAAATCCATTCATTTAATTGTCCTCAATGATGCAATGAGTAAGTTTATTTAAGAGATTGATAACCTCGTTTGTAACTATTTTCTTCCTTTCTTTCACTGTAGAAGTCATAGTTAACCTAAGCTATAAAAAGAAAATTAAATTTATTTGTATTTTGTAGATTTAATGATAAATTTAGTTTTGTTTATCTAAACTAGAGTATAATTTTACTGGAAGTTTTGAAAAATCTAAGAAAAATCTTTTTGAAATTATTGGCTTAAATTGGATCTCTTCCAAAAGTTATTTAAACTGAAACTTAGAGAATGGTAATTCATAATTATAAACATCTATAAAAATCAATTTTTGTAAGTTTTTGCGTCTTTTAAATTGATGAGAGCGCAAGTTATCAAGAGTAGCTTAAGCTTAATAGATAACCCCAGCTTGCCCATATTTCTACTTTTAGCTACTTTTTTTTATGCGACCGCATTTCTTTAAATTTCATTATTGCTATTACGGGGGAGACAAAACCTTATCAGAGTTACTCTGCAATATGTCCTAAATTTAGCTGATTCGGTCACATTGGTTAACTATACTAGAAAAAGAGAAAATAGCTAGAATTTCTTTTAAAACCCTAGCTAAGCGTCCTATATAAGTTTATTGATAATGGCAGTTCTAGACCCTTTAGTGTGGACTTTGGCCTGGACAGTTACTTTAGTCCAATCGGAATCAGCTACAGAGACAGATAATTCTTGTTCTTATACTATTCTCAACCTTTCTTTAAATTGGTTGTGTCACTTAAATCTTCAAAACATGGCTGCTTTTGCCACCATAATAGCAGCTATTCCTGTGATTATAGCTGGATTTAAGTTCATTCAAAGGCGAAGGGGATTGGAATCTAGAAGTGAAATATCAGATTCCAAAATTCGTCAGTTATTAATATCTCAACTGGACGAAGATTATTCAGAACGCCGTCATGATTCCCTTCATAACTTAATTAAAATTGATCTCGAAATCGAAGAACAGGCTCAACGAGTAGGTAATCGTAAACCAGAGTTAATCCCAGAAGATACGCCTCAGTTTAACAAATTAAATATCCTTAACCGATTCTTTAAACGTCTTCGAGTCCCTGACAAAGCCACACCACTCAGTCCAGTGCAAAAGACCATTGAATTCTATGAACGGGATGATGTGGCAGAGAAATTACTAATCTTAGGAGAACCAGGAGCAGGAAAAACAACTGAACTGCTAAATTTGGCTGATGATTTGCTCGAAAGAGCTAAAAAGGATGAGAAGATACCTATTCCTGTTATTCTTGAGCTATCTGCATGGAAGACTAATCAACCTTTGACTGATTGGTTAGTAGGTCAAATGTTTGAGACTTATGGACTAGGAAAAGCAATAGGAAAACGTTGGCTTGATAGTAGTCGTCTAATTTTCCTACTGGATGGGTTGGATGAACTAGGATTAGTTAATCAGGCTAAGTGTATAGAAGGGATTAATCAATTTTTAGCGGAGAAAAAATGGCAACCAGGGTTAGTGGTATGCTGTCGTCGAGAAGAATATGAACAGGCGGAAATACAGCTTGATGAGTTAAATGGAGCAATTTACCTGCAAAAGCTGACAGATCAACAGATTTACAAATATCTTGATAATTTAAAGCGTTCTAGTCTTTGGGAAAACCTACAACAAGACTCTGATTTATTAGAATTAGCTCGTTCGCCCCTATTCTTAAGTATGTTAGTTGTTGCTTATCAAGGTAATGCCATTAGAAATCCTCAAGAACTTTTTAATGCTTACATCAAGAAACAGATTCAAGACCCTAAATGCCAAGGAACCTATCCACCACGGAAAACTCCCTCTCCAGAGACAACCTTACATTATTTGGTTTGGCTGGCAAAGAAACTTGAAACAGTAAGAGAAACCGAATTTTTAATTGAGAAGATGCAGCCAACTTGGTTGGAGTCTTCCAACCAAAAGCTTTTGTATAGGCTAAGTGTTGGGCTAATTATTGGGCTGATTTTGGGGCTGAGTGTCGGGCTGATTGGATGGCTGAGTGTCGGGCTGATTGGATGGCTAATTTTCGGACTAATGGGAGGGCGGATTTTCGGACGCGTTTCCATTTATGTCGCTGAAAAAGTGGAGTTTTCTTTAAAGAAATTTTTAAGTAGAGGGCTGATTTCGGGGCTGAGTGTCGGGCTGATTTTCGGGCTGAGTTTCGGGCTGATTGGAGGGCTGAGTTTGGGGCTGATTTTCGGGCTGAATACGTCGGAAATTCCAACAAAAAAGGATGTCAATCAAGGCATTTGGTTGTCTTGTAAAAATGGTTTATTATTTATGTTGAGTTTGGGGCTGATTTTCGGGCTGATTTGGGGACTGATTTGGGGGCTGATTTCGGGGCTGAGTGTCGGGCTGAGTTTCGGGCTGATTTTCGGGCTATGTTTCGGACTAGATACTTTTATTCAACACTTTATATTACGTCTTGTTCTTTACAGAAATGGTTACATCCCTTGGAACTACTCACGATTTCTTGGCCATGCAGCTAAGCATCGATTTATACAACGAGTTGGGGGACGTTACAGATTTATGCACGATTTACTAAGAAAACACTTTGCTTCTATGTCCCTAGATGAAGCTAAGTTGCAACAATTCCTTAACAGCTAATCACAATAACATTGCCTGTTGCTTGGCACAATAAGCGATTTAGATGAGAGTAAGGTGGGCAATGCCCACCCTACTACGAGGTTTTGCTTCTGCCTCCTGCCTCCCTTGAAGGATTGTTAAACTGATAAAGATAAAAAATAAAATTTAGATATAAGAAGTATGCCTAATTGGTCACAAGCGATCGCAAAACCAGCAGAAGAATTTCCTTTAAAACCCTTACCCATATTATCAGGAGAAATTCCTGATGGACTGAGAGGAACGTTATACCGAAATGGGCCAGGAAGACTCGAAAGAGGAGATCAAAAAGTTGGTCATTGGTTTGATGGCGATGGGGCAATTTTAGCCATTCATTTAACCGAAGAAGGTGCAACAGCAACCTATCGTTATGTACAAACAGAAGGGTATCAAAAAGAAGCAGAAGCTAACCGCTATTTATATCCTAATTATGGAATGACTGTTCCTGGCCCCTTCTGGAAAACTTGGGGAAAAGACGTAAAAAATGTTGCTAATACATCGGTTTTAGCTTTACCAGAAAAATTACTCGCGTTGTGGGAAGGGGGAAATCCTTATGCTTTAAATTTACACAATTTAGAAACAAAAACCTTAGATAATCTTGACAACTTAAATGAAAAACAACCCTTTTCAGCACACCCAAAAATTGATCCTGAAACTGGTATTATCTATAATTTTGGTATCAGTTTAGGTGCAAAAGTTACATTAAACTTATACAAAAGCGATCGCACAGGAAAGGTAGTCCAAAAATCAGATTATTCTTTAGAAGGGTTACGTCTTATTCATGATTTTGTTTTAGCTGGATCTTATATTATCTTTTTTGTTCCGCCAGTTCGAGTGAAATTATTACCTGCTGCATTAGGGTTCTCTAGTTTAAGTGATGCAATGGAATGGAAACCAGAATTAGGAACAGAAATTTTAATTTTTGATCGGGATAGTTTATCCTTTGTTACTAAAGGAAAAGCTGCTCCTTGGTTTCAATGGCATTATAGTAATGGGTATGTTGATGAACAAGGAAATATTATTGTGGAATTTGTTCGTTATCCTGACTTTTCCACCAATCAAAACTTAAAAGAAATACCGACAGGAAAGATAAAAACGCCTGCAAAGGGTACTCTTTGGGAAGTTGAAATAGATCCAAAAACAGCTAAAGTAATTCGTCAAGAGCAATTATTAGATAGGGGATCAGATTTTCCTATTATTCCCCCTCATCAAACCGGACAAAATTGGCGTTATACTTACTTATCAGTTCATCGAGAAAATGCAGATTTATCCGAGGAAATTTTAGGAATCATTGCTCGTTATGATCGACAATTAAATAAGCTAACTGTAGCGAATATGGAAGAAAATTTATATGCTTCAGAACCGATTTTTGTGCCTAATATTCCCAACTCCGAAATAGGATGGGTGTTAACCGTTGTTTATGATGGTAACGAACATCGTTCGGAACTAAGAATTTATGATAGTGAAGAATTAGATAAGCCTCCTTTATGTCGTTTAGGGTTACCGAATGTGATTCCGATGGGATTTCATGGGACTTGGAAAGCAGGATAATTAACTAGGTGGGAGTAAGGTTTCTCCTGTTTTTCCAGTTAGTAACCAAAGAAAAGATCGTCCTCCGTCCCTAATAATTTTCTCAATGGGTTCGGGGGAATCATCAGAAGGAACAGAGAGCGGTTTAAGAGTAATTCCTTGAGTCCCAAAAACAATTTCTCCGATAATTCTTGCTCGGTTCATGTGATTATCAGAAGTGATTAAATAAACACTATCAATCCCTTGGTCTTTCAATTCCTTAACCAAGGTAGTAAAATTAGTTACTGTATCCTTTGCTTGATAATCGAGATGAAGGCGATCGCCACTAATTCCTGCATTGGTAAATATTTTAGTAACATAGTTTTCAGGACTTCCTGAAGACACCCAAATGGGTAAGTTAGGATGTTCGAGAGCAAGTTTAGCTGCAAACCGTTCTCGATCTTCGTGTCCCCCTAAAACAAAAATAGCTTCGGGTTGTGCAAAATAACTTTGTAATTGCTTATAACCCAACCATAACCCTAAAGTGGCTAGACAAAGGAGTGGAAAAAAGCGTTTTTTATATTTCCGACGAGTAATAACTTTAACTTCTGGTTTGGAAGAGCGAATTTTGAGAAACATAAATTATAATACTCATACCAACATCTTGATGAGTCTGTGCTAAAAAGTTATCATCAAGTTCAATGATTTTAGAGTGACATTGATTGCTTAAGGTTTAGCACATATCATTTATAAGTGACGTGGTTGAGATAATTATGCTCCCTTAATTAAAAATTTAACTGTGTCGCGCCTTCTTCCTGATAAAAAAAAGAGAGGGGAGTTAACTCCCCTCTAAGCATTTAGTCCCTTAGACCATTGCTACTTCTTTTTCTTCTTTTCTCCAGACACCGTTTTCATCCTCTGTATAGGATTCTTTTACTGCTTCCCAAGCAGCTTGTTCGGCCTTCATTTCGTCGTTAGTTTCATCAAATACGGCGTTATAGCGTTCGATGAAGGTTGCTTGTGCGTCTTCGGATAAATGGGCCTTTACTTCGATCGCTAAATCTTCGGGACTATCGCAACGTCCAGGACAGGGGTGTGGTAAAGTGGCATCCGTAACGTGGATTTCTTGACCTCCTGCACTTTCCATTAACAATATATACTCTCCAGAGCGATCATCTGGAACCTCAGCCATAACGATAAATTCCCCTGCTTTGAGGCGAGTTTCGTAGATAGTTGCCTTATCTTCAGGCATTCCCCAAGTAGATAACACTGAGGCTAAACCGCCACCCGCACTACCGGCGATCGCACCTGTGGCTGCACCAAGTAATAAGGAACTCAATGGACCAGCAGCAACGACGGAACCGACGAAAGGAATAAAGAGAACTCCCACACCAGTTAATAAACTCAGGAGAGAACCAAACAGAGAGCCAAAAATTGCCCCGCTACGCAGTCCACCAATAATTACGTCTTTTTTGGTGACAAAGCCACTAATACGGGTCTGAGATTGGAAATCTTTACCCATAACAGACAAATGATCTTGGGGTACATCCCTATCTAAAAATCGGTTGATGACTGTGTCGACTTGCTTTTCGTTTTGGAAAATTCCGGTGATGGTTTTTTGTGCTTGATATTCGTTAGTCATAAATAATATTTTTTGTAACAGCAAATAAAATAATTAAGGAAATTGATAGAAAACAGACAAGGGGTTAACCTTGTCGATATCAATCCCATCTAGGCATTAATGGTGGGTTTAGTTTCGCTATTGGGACGATTACCACTACTATCTAATCGTTCGCCTTCAACGAAGGAGCGTAACATCCACGCCATTTCCTCGTGTTGTTCCATAATTCCAGTTAGAAAATCTGCGGTTCCTTCGTCTTTAAATTCTTCAGAAGAACGGCTAATATCTGTTCTTAAATTACGGATTACTTGTTCATGATCACTGGCGAGTCTAGCTACCATTTCAGTGGCTGAAGGTAAGTCATTAGGATGTTCTTTGATGGTAGCTAATTCTAGGAATCCTTTTGCGGTTCCTACAGGATAGCCTCCTAATGCACGAATTCTTTCGGCAGTTTCATCAATGTTTAATGATAGGGCATTATAGTGTTCTTCCCAAAGTTCGTGGAGAGTTCTAAACTGAGGACCCACTACATCCCAGTGATATTTTTTAGTTTTGACATTTAAAAGATAGAAGTCAGATAAGTGACGGTTTAAAAGTTCAATTACCCCATATCTTTGTTCTTCTGTCAATCCAATGTTTAAAGTAGCCATAAATTATTTATTTGTATCGTATCTTCATTTACTATTAGACCAATTTGTTTAAGGTTTTTCCATCTACTCTCTGATAGATATTAAAGTTTTGTAAATTAGTCGTTCTATCTTTAGGTATAGTTCAAGAGTGATATACGGTTTAATAATTTAATGAGTAATTTCTTGTGAGACTAGAAAGTGGGTCATAATCAACCCTGAAGCCTTGACTACAAACTTTTATCTCGTATCTGTGTCATCATAAAGAGGAGTCTACTAAGTCATAACTGTCATAGTTTTCACCATCCGATTATGAGTCAAAACTACCAAATTTCTCGACCCCTTCCGCCTAATGTTAAACGAGCAGCCAATATTCTACAATGGTCAGGGAATATAGGCTTCTGGGGACAGTTAGTATTAGGGGTATTAGCTGCTGCGCTGTTATTCTTGTCTTTAGCAGGTTTAGTCGCTCAGCAAAAATCCACTGAAGGGACTTCTTTTAGTGTTTTTTGTTCGATTGCTGGAGTAATTTCCCTCGTCATCAGTATTTTAATTTGTTTTCGCTATAAAAAAATTGCTCAACTGATGCGAAATCCCGACGCAAAACTGCGACCTAAAAAATCATCGACTTTACGATTAATCCGAGCCGGTTTATTGTCGAATTTGGTGGGTATTTTCCTATCAATTATTGGGGCCGAAGGATTTGTCGGTATTTTATGGAGAAAACTATCTAATATTCCTCAAGGTGCAGCCGTTTATGATACGAGTAAGTTACCTACCCCTAGCGAAATTTTACTGCTTCTGGCGAATACTCACACCATTTTATGTCACTTTGCTGGTATTGTAGTGGGTCTTTATTTATTAGATCGTTTGGATCGATAATTGGATAAATAATGAGGAAGTGTAAGTTATGCAAAGAACAAGATTAAATACTTTAGTGGAAGTTACTCAAACTAAGTTTAATCAAACCTTTAGTAATCCTTGGCGACGTATTTCTTTAAGTTTAATTAGTCTTCTTCTTGGATTTTTTGTCGGTCAATCGGTTTCTATTACGGCCGGACAGGAAGCCTATTGGGATATTACTGTAGGCATTTTTCTACTAATTTTTACAGAAGGAATTAGTCGGATAGCCTATAGTCGAAGTAGTAAAAAAGCGCGATCGCTTAGTCTCGATATTCTTAATCTTTTTAAAATTGGCATAACTTATAGTTTATATGTTGAAGCTCTTAAATTGGGATCTTAGGTAAGTTTTATTAATTAATCAATTAATAATTATTTTTGCTTAAAACCGATGCAATCTATCTACTTATTAGAAAAATTTAACCAAGGTTTGTCTTTATCTTCTACTGAAATAGAAAGTTTATTACAGGAGGACTTGCAAAATAACTATTTCTGTAATATTTTTAATCTAACCCCAGAAAATAGCATCGAAAAAATCAAACATCGTCTTAATTTATGGGAAAAAACTTATAGTTTAGTTAACCAATACTGTCAAAAACTAGGCTTCGATTCTTTTGATATACTATCATTTTTATGGAAACTTTGGCTACCATTAGCGATTGAATTAAGCGAAGAAAAAAATAAACAAAAATCAACCTTAATTCAAGGAATTTTAGGGGGACAAGGAACAGGAAAAACCACCCTATCACATATTCTCTGTTTAATTTTAAAACAATTAGACTATCAAACGATTACTATTTCTATTGATGACTTCTATAAAACCTACCATGAACGTCAAAAACTAAAAAAAATTGATCCTCGTTTTATTTGGCGAGGTCCCCCAGGAACTCATGATGTAGAGTTAGCTATTAATGTTTTAAATCAACTAAAAAATCCCAATAATTCTGACTCGATTTTAATTCCTCGTTTTGATAAATCTTTATGGAATGGTCAGGGTGATAGAATAGAACCAGAAACCATGGCTCACCCTGATATTGTTTTATTTGAAGGTTGGTTTTTAGGGGTTCGTCCTATTGATAAAACTCACTTCAATGATGCACCTTTACCCATTAAAACAGAAGAAGATAAGCAATTTGCTAAAGATATTAATGAACAATTAAAAGCTTATTTACCCTTATGGGAAAAACTAGATCGCTTGATTATTCTCTATCCTCAAGATTATCATTTTAGTAAACAATGGCGGAAACAAGCAGAAGCAAAAATGAGAGCATCAGGAAAAACGGGAATGAATGAGCAAGAAGTAGACAAGTTTGTTGACTATTTTTGGAAAGCTTTACATCCTCAATTATTTATAACCCCTTTAGCTAAAGATCCTCACCTCATTGATTTAGTGATCACCATTGATAAAAATCATCGTCCTCAAAAAATCGAGAAGTATTTAACAATGAAAAGTAACTAATAAATTTAACTAATAACTACTTAGCTGTGAGAAGTTCTAGCTTGTTTTACCATATCAATTAACGTATGATGAGCATCTTCTGAGTCTTTTAAAACGTGATCAAATTTAACACGAAGGGGAACCGTTTCGCCTTTAATAGTTGCTAATAAATTCATTCCTTCAGGATCAATTGATTCCATTTTAGCCGTTTCGGTTTCTGATAAATTTCCAAAAACTTTGGCGTATAAAACAATAGCATTACTATGATCTTCATTCATATGTTTACAAATGCGATCGCTAATAGCAGGGGTAATAGGATCAGACATGATTGACTCCTTGAAAACATTGATAACAAAATTCAATAATATCAGACATTTGCTCGGTTTGTTTTGGATACTGTATTAAAGGTCGTTTAATAACAATTAGAGGAATACCCAACTCCTTAGCCACTGTTAGTTTAATATCTTCTCCTCCTTGTTTTCCTGATGCTTTGGTTACCACTAAATCAATTTGCCATTGTTGCCATAATGACCGTTCTAACTCTAGTGTAATAGGAGGCCGTAAAGCAATTATTTTACTTTCTGAGAATCCTGCATTTAAAGCCATCTTGAGAGACTCTAATTTAGGTAAAATACGAGCATATAAAACTAACTTTTCATGGCATGATTTAAACCTAGATAAAGCTTGACAGCCAACCGTTAATAAAACTCGCTTATTTTCTAAATAATTACCTTCAAGTAAGTGTTCAAAACTATCTAAGTAAATAGCTTGAGAATTTATCTTTAAACTAGGTCTTTCATAACGTAAATAAGGTATATTCTCAGTTTGAGCAAATTCTATCACTTGTTGAGAAATATTAATTGCGAAAGGATGGGACGCATCAATAATTCCTTTAACAGTTTCTTGAGTACATAATTGTTGAATTTCTTTCTTATCTAATTTACCAATCTGAATGCTAAGATTTGAAAGAGTTGGGTAAAGATCAGAAGCAGTTGGAGTTGTTACAGTGACAATACAAGGAAAAGAATGCTTAACAATATGTTTAACAGCATCAACACTGTCCCCCGTTCCTCCAATGACCCACAGTTTACCCGTCTTTTTCATTTGATGGTTACTATCTTCTTCCTTTTAACGCTTTAGTAAAGTTTTGACGATAAGATGTATTAACTGTTAACAATACCGGCCAGAGTAAGGCTAACATCAATTTTGTCGGTAACTGACGATTGAAATTAGTCCGATTATATCCTGAAACAAATTTCCAGATTCCTAGTAGATAAATTCCTAAGACAATGACAGCAATTAGTTGACTCATGTTAACCCTCTTGATGCTTGTTGCTTATATCTATATTCAATTTTAACTCATAGTAGAGATAGTTATTAAGGCAACCATTGAGGTTTAAAGCCAAAAATGAGTTCTTGCGGTTTAATATTGACAGACTTGTTTGCTTCTTTTAAGTCGGGTAAAGGAAGTAACCAAACCTGTCCATCTGCGATCGCCTCCTGTTCAGTTGTCAATAAATCTGAAGGAGACTGAGGGACTGTAGTGACCACTTGATCAAACAATAAAGCAACTCCATCAGGAGACATACTCAAAGCCACATCTCGATAGTTCGGTAAAGCTAATAAAGGTAAATCTGTTTCTTTTTCTAGATTCATCACCGATAAAAATGGTTCTTCTCGATACTGTCCATTTTCTCCTTGAATGACATCTGTTTTCAAACAATATATATCTTTTTGATCCCTTGGTTCAAATTTACAATCTAAAATGGGATAAGGGGTACGAAATAGTTCTTGATTTTTCCCATCTTGATTAATCACAACTAAAGAACGGGTAGAATCAATATTATCTTTAATAAGCAAAAGTTTTTCACCACTTTCAGAAAAACCAAGGGGTTTTTGATAATTTTGAAAAATGCGAGACGTTCCCCCATTAGATCCCAGGGGAACCATACGAATTCCCCCTTGTTGAGCAACGGCTAAGCGTTTTCCGTCGGGAGAAATTACAAATTCAGATCCAGGAATACCTAAAGATATGGGTTGATTATCTTTAGTAATAATCCACAAACTACTATCATCACTATTTCTATGACTAACTCGTTCGACGATAATAACTTCTCCATTTCTTGAGAGATCAAAACTAATATTTTGATATTCATTAGCGTCTAGAATTCGTTTTAGTTTTCCTGCACGTTGAGAGGGGGTTTTTGATGGATCAACATTAAATCCTGTGGTAACAGTATAAAGTTCTTGTTTCGCTAATCCTTGACCACGAATATTAGGTTCAAACGCGCTAAAAATGATTTTTTCACTATCTGGATAAATCTGAAAGTTAGTAACCACTAAATCTCCAGGAGTTAGAATGGTTTTTTGCGGTTTATTCAGGTCGGTAATATTATATAAAATTAAGCGTCCTTTTTCCTCTCCTTCAATACCAATATAGGCAAAAACTCGGTCACGGGTACTAAATAAACTGACAAAAGGTTGAATATCTTCTTCTTTGTAACTAGGTTGAAGATTGTCTAATTTTATTTGATAATTGGTTCCATAAATAGGTGGATCATTTAAGGTATAAATCAACTTTCTTCCTTGCCAAGCTATCTTACCAGGAAGGGGAGGTTCAATCATTAAATTTTTTTCTACACTATTAGTATCAACGGAACGATTAAAACTCAACGTAAATGTTTTATCTTTTACTCCTACTTTTTTGCCTTCCCAACTAAAGTGTCTAACTTTAAAAGGAACTTGATCCCCTATAATTAACAAGGCGACTATTCCTATGGTTAGAGATAAAATACAACTGAAAACTATCCAGTCAAATTGGTTTGATTTTTTAAATAATTCTTTAAAGTTTATTGTTTTTTTGAATATTTTAACCATAATTGTTCAAATTAATCTTCTAATAGTTCAATAATACCTTGTTGTCCGTCTATTTTTACTTTTTGACCTTCTCTAAAAATTTCAGTTGCATGGTCAATATTCATTACAGCAGGAATTCCATATTCACGGGCAATAATTGCCCCATGAGATAAGGCTCCCCCTACTTCTGCTATGATACCATCTGCATTAGCAAGTAAGGGACTCCATCCTGAGTCCGCATAGGGAATGACTAAAATTGTATTAGCTTTTATTTCTTCTATTTGTTGAAAGTTACGGCAAATTTTAATATATCCTTCTGCTTGTCCAAAACTTGCGCCTATTCCTTGAAATTTTCTAGAAGAATTTGATGATAACTTGGTTTTATTGTCTGGTATTGGTGTAATATTACCATAAACAATATAAGGAATCCTTTTTAAGTTTTGATGGATATTAAATTGCTCTTTTCTTTTACTAATTTTCTTGTTTAATTCTGTATAATTATTTTTATTTTCGTCTTGGATTATATCTAAAATTTCAGCATAGGTTAATTCAAAAATATCGTGATATTCTTGAATAACTTGGGTTTCAATTAGATAATGACTCAATGCTAAAAAGTGCCACCGTAACTGAGCTAACAATTGAGAATAAATCTCGGTTACTTTTCCTTTTAAATTTAATCTTTTCTGTACTTGTTTAATTCTCCAATTACTATTATTTTTTCTAGAAATATTATTACGCTGACCAGAATTTTTAGTTAATTGAGTCAATAAGATTTTAACGATATTAGGATTATCTCGCCAACAAGGAATAGAAATATCAGTAGCTACATCACTTAAATAACCATAATCTTCTATAATTTGATAAAATTCTTGAATTAAATTTTTTCCTTTTTGGCTTTTTTCTAAGATTGAAAACAAATCTTCTCTATTATCTATATTCTCTTCATTAGTCAATAAATTAATTTCATTTGCTAAATTTTCTAAGGATTGTAAAGCAGCGATTTCTGGTGTTACACTATTATTTAGTTTTTCTGGTGATACCTTCAATATTGTCTGTCTTAATGCTAAACTTAAAGGGGCTAGAATACTATAATAAGTTGCAGGTTTTAATAAAGATAATATTTTATCGATATTCTGTAGTAATTCTTGAGGGGATAATTGATTAATGTCTTGATGCTGTAATTTTTCCAATTGAGGTTTAAATTGTTGTTGATAATCTTCCCAAAAGTCCTTTTTTAGCGTCCATTCCCTTTTTAATAAACGGAATAAACCTGGTAAATTACTGATAGTTGAACTGATAGACGGTTTAGTCATTTTCGTCCCTCTAGTCAGAAATTCTAAACTTTCTGGAGGCAGTCCCATTCGTCGAAAAATTTGACCTAATAAAGTAGCATTAAAATAAGCTTGTTGATAGTGTAGGGTAGCAGTTTGACTAAAGTCTAAATCTGTTGCTCTGTCTTTTAAAACCAGGGTAAAAATATCACCCCATACGCCACAAGTTAAAGGTTTATTAATTGACCAGGTTAACGGATGTATAACCCCTGGAATTACTTCTGATGCAATTTTTCTTGTCCAAATAGGTTGTAAATTAGTAATACTTCTTGTTTGTAATATCCATAAAGTTTCCCCGTCATAAGTCCACTCGATATCTTGAGGAACTCCATGATATAAAGTTTCAATATCTCTGGCTAAAATAGCAACCTTTTCTATAATAAAATTAGGAACATTTCTCGATTTTATTTGTTCAGTATTTTTAATGTTAATAACATCATTTTCTAGTTCATTGTAAACTTCCACCTTATATTGTTCAGGAGTTATTTTACCTGAAACAATTTGATTTGCTCCTCCTGGTAAGGCTTCAACTATAACACAATTATTCAAAGGATTAACGGGATCTCGACTAAAAGCAACACCTGAAAAAGTTCCTTTAATTTGCTTTTGAATTAATAAAGCAATCCCTTCATCAGATTGTCCTTTATCCCGACGGTATTTAACAGCATGAGGATGATTATAAGCAGTAAGACAATCTAAAATTGCCCTTTGTAATTCTCCTTTGTTAGTGACATTTAAAATAGTTAAATATTGTCCAGCTGCTGAAGCGGTTTCCGTGTCTTCTCCCATGGCAGAAGAACGAACAGCAAAAGGATTTTCTATACTGGGATCAATATAATCTAATAGGATTTGTGAATCATCCCCTGGCAGTAAAATCCAACCATTAGGAACCCCATACCCTAAACTTCTTAAATAAGCTAAATTGGCAGCTTTTGAACCGACTTTATTAGACTCTAATTTATCGTTTAAAGACAAAATAGATTTTTCGCCTCGAAAAAAAGTAAACATATTTTTAGAAGAAGATTTTATACCAGTTTCTGGTAAAGACAAATCATCAGGAATTTTAGAAAAAATCCAAGCCATTAATCCTGATAAACTCCAGGCTAAGACAATATAACCTAAATCATGAGAATGTCTAACTGTTAAAATAAATGCTAATAATAATAAAGCCACTAAACGTCCAGTTACTCTATCTCGAAAAATAGTAAAACTACTCAAACCAATTAACGCAGTTAAAAAAGTTGCAGCCCAGTCATGAACCATCATTCCCCAAAATAAATTGGTCGTTCCTGCTCCTTTTCCCCTCCAATATCTTCCTATAATAAGTGCTATTAAGGCCATCAATTCCCAAAAAGGTTCAAATGGGAAAAAATAACGAGCTAGTAAAACAACAATAATGCCTTTTCCTGCTTCTGACAAAACAGCCAAAACACCAACCAAAGTTCCCCCGTGATAAAAAGCAGCAGAAACCGAGACATTACCGGTTCCTAATTGAGATAATTTCTTTCCCTTGATAGCATAAGTTAACCAATTAATTAAAGGAAGACCCCCTAATAAAGGGCAAACAATAAAAATAATTAAAGCACCGATCAAAAATGTCATAGATGAATTCATTAAGATATAATTTTCAACCTAAGAAACTAACCATAGATTGACGATTCTAATTTCTTTGATCATAATCATTCTTATCCCTGTCGAAAACTAATTTATGTTATCTTAATATCTGGCTATCGTGCTAAGTTCATAATAAAGTCGTAACGGACATAACAGGGAAAGTGAGCGACTCAATTTTCTGCTGGTTGGTGGTCAATAAAGCAAAAAGATTTTAAACTAGATTAGATAAGTATTTAAACTCTTTCTATGGATTATCTGATAGCTGTTGTTAGCGATCGCATTAAAGCAGAAGAAGCTTATACCGCCCTAGAAAAAGGAGGTATCCCCACCAGTCAAATGAGTATATTAGGCAAAGGGTACAAAAGTGCTGATGAATTTGGCTTAATTGACCCAGCACAACAGGCTAAAAGACGTGCTATGCTCATGGCTATATGGCTTGTTCCCTTTGGCTTCGTTGCTGGTTATACCTTTGATTTAATCACTGGGGTCAATAGTTTCAACTGGGCAGGAGAACCCTGGAATCATATCTTAGGAGGGGTTGCTGGTGCCATTGCCGGAGGGATGGGTAGCTTTTTTGTGGGTGGAGGTGTCGGTCTATCTGTAGGTAGTGGGGATGCGTTACCCTATCGAAATCGTCTCAACGCAGGAAAATATATTGTTATTGTACAAGGAGCGACTAGCCTGAAAAATAAAGCAACATCCATACTTCGTCCCTTAAACCCCGAAAATCTTCAAGGTTACACAGATTCTGATGGGTGATATTTTAACCATTTTTCGCTCGCTCATAAAAAATAGATGAAAGCATTTCTTCATATAGGAATACAGGAACGGAAAAAACAGGAACAACCACCTTACAAAATTTTTTAGCTAAGAATCGTCAGAAATTGCTGAATCATAGTTATTTATATCCTGAGACTCCAGGAAGAACTAATCATATTAGGTTGGTTATATTTGCTTTAAATCCTAGCAAAATGCAAGATATTCATCAATCTTTAAAATTAAATACAATCGAAATGGCAAACTATTTAATAATGACTTTACAGGGTTACGTCAGCAAGAAATCTCTTCTATTACTATGAATCTGAAATTATTAGAAATTACTGCTTTTTTAGTCAAAGATAAACTAATTAATCGTTACTAAACCCTTATGCTACCTAGAGAAACACTCCTGAAAGGGATCGAAAATCGTGAAGAAATGACCCGAATTATTGATCAAGCAGAGATGGCGATCAAAACCTGGGAGGTAGTCGTGAGTGACTTTTTCTCCCCTCCTGTTGTTGCAGAAGTCGAAAATGCGTTTAGTCAGTTAACGGAAGTAGAAATAATGGTATGGGGAGGGTATCCTCAAGCAGAAAGGCGAAGAATTGGGATAACCCGTCCCGAAATCCCCTTAGAACAGTCGCAAATTCCCCTAGCAGCCTTGGATATTGCAGGAAACTTCCTTTTTGATCCTGCCAGTCATCGAGACTTTCTAGGGGCAATTTTAGCCACAGGTATTGTACGGGACAAAATAGGGGATATTATCGTTTTGGGAGAAAGAGGTGGTCAGGTGATCATCGTTCCTGAATTGGTGGAATTCCTAGAAACAAGCTTAACCCAAGTCCGATCAGTTCCTGTTAAAACGCAAAGCATTGAACTGAGTGAGTTAAAAATACGACCCCCCAAAACTAAAGAGATGACTACCGTAGAAGCATCCATGCGTTTAGATGCGATCGCCTCTGCAGGGTTTGGGATGTCTCGCAGTAAGATGGTTGATGCTATTAATAAAGGGGATGTACGGGTTAATTGGAAGGAAATTACCCAAGCGAGTCATAATATAGAATCAGGAGATTTGATTGCAGTAAGAGGAAAAGGACGCTTAGAAGTCGGAGAAGTAGGTATTACTAAAAAACAACGCTATCGTATCCACCTCACTCGATTTCAATAATTGGGATAAAAAAACTGGGTCATTAGCTAAAATTGAACCCAGTTAAATAATCAATAATTGTTTATTAATTATTAATTGATAATAGCTGTCTTTTCCCTTTTTTCACTTGCTTACATAATCTCAACTCTGTTTTTTGCTGATTCCAATGAACTTGATCAAAAATTTCGTGTAGCAAACAAAACCCCCTGCCGTTTTCTGATTCGTCGGGGGGTAATGCTTCTAAAGAATGGTCTGGACAACTATGATAAGAGGAAAAACCTTTTCCTTGGTCTGATATGACCCAAGAATAACCTTCTGGTGTAACGGAAAATTGAACAACAATAGACTTGGTAGGGTCGAGTTTATTGCCATGTTTGGCCGCATTGACCAAGGCTTCTTGTAGTCCTAGTCTGATTTCTGGCTGTAAATCATCAGGAATCTTAGCTAATAATAAGTCAAGAACAGGACATAAATAGAGCGTTGATGTGAAGCTCATTGTACAACCATATCGCTTGGTTGGCGGTAGGGAAATAGCAAGCACGTGCTGTCACCTCTAAGTTGAATTTTTTTACAGATATTCTATGGTTTTGGTTTTAGAGAACTGTTGTCTAGATATTTAGACGACAGAATGATGGAATTAAAACACTTAGTTTTAGCTATAACATGGCTTAAGGAAATGTAATTTTTAGATTAAGAGAATTGGTTAAGTGAAAATTTCTAAAACAAATAATTAACATGATTAGTCTAATAACTAACCTTATTATAGCATATTAGCCAACATTATGTCTAATCAAAGCCATTGATTCGATGTGAGCAGTTTGTGGAAAGAAATCAATGGGTTGTATCCACTGTAATGTATAAAGGTCTTGTTGACATAACTTTTGTAAGTCACGAGCTAAAGTCGAAGGCTGACAACTAATATAAATTATGACAGGAGAACCCATTTCTTTTAAGGTATCTATAACCCTGCGATCGCAGCCTTTACGGGGAGGATCAAGAACAACAATGTCAGGAGAAAAATCAAGGAATGGTAACATGGTTTCAACGGTTCCTTGATAAAATTGCACATTATTAACGCCATTAATTTTTGAATTATTTATTGCTTGTTCGACGGCCTTTTTATTACTTTCAATACCGATAGCTTGAGTGACTTGTTGGGCTAAAGGTAAGGTAAAAGTCCCCACACCACAATAAGCATCAATTAAGTTTTCTTCCCCTGTCAAAGACAATTTTTCTAACAGCACCTTCAAGAGTAGTTCTGCTCCGTCAGTGTTAACTTGAAAGAAGGTATCAGAACTTAATTGAAAGTTGAGTTCACCAAAGATTTCTAGTAGGTAAGGACGACCCACATAATTAAAAGTTTCTTCGCCAAAAATCTTGTTACCTTCATGGGGATTATAGTTAATAGACACTCCCACTAAATTAGGATAGCGTTGTAGCCAGGTTTCAGCTTGCTGTTGAAAATTAGTGAGATTTTTACTCGTACTAACAAGGGTTAATAATATTTCTCCTGTTCTTCTGCCAATACGTAACCCTAAATGTCTCAGTTTACCTGTCCCGGTTGTTTCATTGTAAATACTCCAACCCTGTGCTTGTATATCTTGTTTAACCTCGGCCAAAATCGGATTAAGACGAGCATCTTGAATGGGACATTGATTAAGATTAATGAGTTGGTGAGTATTCCGTTGATAATAGCCAGCTTGTACAGTCCCTGTGGTTGAACGTCTCAGGGGATAAGTGGCTTTATTGCGATACCCCAAAATTTCTGGGGAGGATAAAATAGGCAAAACTGGGGGATTCTCGAAACCACCGAGCCGTTTTAAAGCTTGAATGACTTGGTTTTCTTTGGCTGTGAGTTGATAGTCAGGGGAAATATGTTGCCACTGACAACCCCCACATTTATCGGCTACGATGCAATTCGGTCGAATACGATGAGTAGACGGTGAGATAATTTCTTGTAATTTCCCATAGGCGTATTGTTTTTTTACGTGGGTTAAACGAGCTAAAATGCGATCGCCGGTAACCGTATCAGCAACAAAAACCGCTTTTCCCTCTAACTTACCAACCCCGTCACCACTATGACTCAGATCGATAATATCTAATTCAACCAGATTGCCTTGTTGATAATCTTGATTCATAATTTTTCTCTTTGCTCCCTGCTCTCTTGCTAATCTAAGGGAATCTCTCGCCAGTCTGCACAAAAATTATCCCAACAGAGAATACCTTCTTTCTCAGGGAACCAGTCTGTTAAATTTACAGGAGTCCATTGTTGAGTTAGATGACTCCACAGTTCAATCCCTACTCCTAAATTGCGGTAATGATATACTTCTCCACTGAGGGTCATAATTTCCCAGTCTAGTCCATTTTCGGGGTGTTCATATTCTAAAGTAACAGTGCAACTTTGAGCGTTAACCAATTCATTTCCTTGACGCTGATAACAAGTCGTTTGGTAGACATTTTCTGCGGTTAACATTTTTAGCTATAACCCCTAGACCGGCTGATTATTACTCTATTTTAACTTAAACAACGAATTGCCTCTAATAACCCTTTAGCTTTATTCATCGTTTCCTCATATTCCGTTTCTGGGTCAGAGTCTGCTACTAAACCGGCTCCTGCTTGGACACAGACAAGATGTTGACCACTCCCCAAAGGACGCACCACCATGGTGCGGATAGCGATCGCTGTATTTAATTGGCCTTCAAAGTCATAATATCCATACACTCCTGAATAGGGGCCTCTGCGTTCAGGTTCTAATTCATTAATAATTTCCATAGCGCGAATTTTTGGCGCACCGCTAACGGTTCCGGCGGGAAAACAGGCTTTAAATAAGTCCCAAGGGGTTTTATGGTCTGCTAATTTGCCAATAACATTACTAACAATGTGCATTACATGGGAATAACGCTCGATGACCATTAACTCGTTAACGGTGACACTGCCTTCACAACAGGCCCGGCCCAGATCGTTGCGTCCCAAGTCCACTAACATCACGTGTTCTGCGATCTCCTTGGGGTCTTGTAATAAATCTTCGGCTAAAGCTTGATCTTCGGTTGGCGTTTTACCCCGTTTTCTGGTTCCAGCAATGGGTCGTAACGTAGCGGTTAAAGACTCATCTTCCGTTCTTTCGGCTTTAACCATGACTTCAGGACTCGATCCAATAATCTGCCAATCCCCGAAATTATAATAGGCCATGTAAGGGGAAGGATTGATCAACCGTAGAGAGCGATAGAGATTAAACGGATCATCTTCATAATGGGCTTGTAAGCGTTGGGAAAGCACCACTTGAAAAATATCCCCTGCACGGATGTATTCTTTTGCCTGACGCACGTTTTCACAGAACTGAGTACGTTCTGTGTTGCTGGTGTACTTTAACGGTTGCGTTTCTTCTGAGTTCGTCTTTAGTTCTAGGGTTTTACCTTGGATGGGTAAGGGTAATTGTAGCTTTAAAACCAATTTCGTCACACGATCGCAAGCTTGTTGGTAAGCTTGTTCTAGACTAATGGTTTCATCCCGTAGATCAGCATAGGCGATCGCCCAGATTTTCCGTTTCACCTGATCAAAAATAATCAGATGATCCACTTGCATCCAAACCCCGTCCGGCAGATCATCGTCAGTAATGGGATAAATGGGTACTCTTGGCTCGATCCAGTTAATTAATTCATAACCCCAAAACCCAAATAAACCCCCAATCCCTGAAGGCAGTTGAGGTAAAGTGACAGGTTTAATAGAGGCTAAACAGTCGGTCAAAATATCAAACGGGTTGCCTTCAAAAGTTTTTACGCTACCATCCCGATAGGTTTGGGTGGTAATGTTTCCCCTAGCAGATAAAATCCACATCGGATCACAGCCTAAAAAGCTGTAACGGCCTAGATTTTCCCCACCTTCTACGGATTCCAATAAGAAACTATAGGGGCGATCGCCACACACTTTGTACCAAGAAGAAACAGGGGTTTCAAGATCCGCTACCCATTCTTGATAAACGGGAATAAAGTTACCTTTTTGTGCTAATGCAGAAAACTGCTCAAAGTCAGGAAACATCATATACTTAGATACAAATAAGCCGTGGCCAGTTACCAATCATCAGAATCATCAATGATTACCAGATTATTGTACCGATAATTGAGTCATTGATGTAGAGTAATTGATCTCTGGCCACTATTAGCTTGTTTTGGGCGTAGGGAGTGAGAATAAGGGTTGAATAAAATGCCTTTCTTTGCCCTAACACCCGACCCTTTAACGATTAAACCTCGTAGGGAGTATTACCGGAGAATTTCAGGGTAACAGGTTCGGGGTTATCCCCAATTTTTCTGTCTTTTTTACCATAGTAACCCCGGCCTTCGTTTACTTTTTCGGGGAACACACCATCTGCAGGGTGAAGATATTGAATTTCACCACTGGGATAGATGCGATAGATTTTGTAGTCTTGAATTTTAGGCTTGAACTTTGTCCGTAACTGGGTTCCCAGAGCCAGACATTGCTCTTTACGAGATAAATAGAGGAGATTTTCTCCTGCATTCATAATGGCAGCCCCACCTGTAGGCATTTCAAAGACTTGCTCTGTTTTGCTGGTCCAGGTGATGGCGTATTTTTCTTCCCGTTCTGCTTTCGAGAGTAAACCGCCGGTGCTGCCACCGAATTTGGGTGGCTTTCCTTTAAGCTCTTCTGCCATGATGTTTTTATTTCCCTCAAAAAAAAGGTGTTTTAGGGAATGGTATCACTCAGTTCTACGTTGTTACCTAAATTGGTAAAGAACTGTAACAATTGCTGCTCTTAAACCTACTCATGGGTAGAGGAAATGAACACCGAATCGATTTTAAAATATTGAAGCTTGTCTATTTCCCTGTACCAAAGAGGGATAAAATCGAAACTATAACCGAAGGATTTGGAGATTCAGATGAAAAACATTCATAAAGTATTAGCTGGTGCCGGTTTAACTGCATTAGGAGCTATTGGCACAAAAGCGGCCGTGGATTATCTTCGTAACCGAGATCAAGAAGAGGTGGTTGACGAATCTCAAGGAGATCAAGAAATTTCTGCTCCCGAAGAAGAAGTCGCTTATGCTGTAGTCAAACCTGAATCAGTCCAAGACTTTCTAGATAAAAGTTTTGAGGCTAATCGCTATGTACCTAACCGTTCCCCAAAAGTTTTTGAATATAAAGGGAAAAGTTATATGGTGATTTGGGCAAGGGATAATAAGCAAAACAAAAATCAAATGTTAGTGTTTGAATACACTGATGAAGGAAGAGATATGATTGCTAGTGTCGGTTACACTACCTCAAAAACTGACTACAATTTGCAACTTTCAGATACGCCTTTTGCTGTAGAAGTTAATGGACAAAAATTAGAATCCGGTAAAGGAGAAACTCAAGGAGCGGATAATGTGGATTTTGTCCTGTCCTAATTGCTTTTAATATAGTTTATAAGGGTTGATAAGGAAAAAATATGAGTTTATTTGAGCAAGTTCTTAATGCCATCAATGAGCCGAGCAAACAGGCAAGTTCGAGCCAACTATCACAAATTATTAATATGGTAGAACAGTTGTCTCAAGTTGGAGGGGTCGATACTCAAAAAGGCCAAGTAATCACCTCTATTGTGGGTAAATACGTGCGGTCTGCTTTAAAAGAAAAACGGCAAAACCAAGGTATTGAAGAGACAGAAGCCGTCATCGAAAAGTATAGCGGAACTTCCCCAGATACTGAGGCCGTTAACGCTGTTATGACACCCCAAAAAAAAGAACAAATGGCACAAGAAGCAGCTACTTCCACGGGACTTAATCGAGAGGTAATCGAATCAATGCTACCTACTCTTATTCCTATTGTCTTACAATTATTACAAGCAGGAGCTAACAACGCTAAAGCTCCTGGCCAGCGCAATAACTCAGTTCTTCAGAGTTTTCTTGATACCGATGGTGATCAAGATGTCGATGTTGCTGATGCTTTATCTTTAGCTAAGCGATTTCTTTCTAAATAAGTTTAACTGGTAAGGTGGGCAATGCCCACCTTATATGAATAAGAATTTTTAGATTATTTTTTATCTGCGTGGATATAATCAACAAAATAAAAGCGAGGTTCTAACCACCATTTTAACCAGCTATAAATCCCCAATTCAATCACAATAAATCCCCCTAAAAGCAATCCCCATTGTTGTCTAAATTCATCGGGCATGATTGAACATCCTATAAGAGAAAAAATAGCTAAAATCAGCAAAATAAATTGTAATTTTTTTACATTATTTAAAGCGTTACGACAACTTGAACAATGTTGAGTATGTTGATGATAACGATCTAATACTTCATGGCGATTATCATTAATGGTTAAGTGTGTATCGTTAATTCCCACTTGTTCCCAAGGTAACTTTCCCTGACAATAAGTATCAAACCATCGGCGAAATTCAATCACTAAACGATCCGCTTCTGTGGGTAATTGATAAGCAGTTTTCCAGCTTTGGGTCTCTTGTTTTTCTTGTAGATAATATTCTTGTTGTTGTAATAAAATCATGTCCCCTTCTAAAACTAAATGTCGGGTGGTTAAATGTTCCCACCAACGGGGAATTATTTTCATTAAACTTTTAGCAAAATTACGGGGAAATTGGCCAACAAGCCTTGATTTTCCAGGAGCAACTGGAACACAATAAACCACTAATCCCACTTGTTTATTACTATCACCGATTTTAATAGCATATTCCAAGCGACAAGGGGGTTCAAAGGTAATCGTTGAGTTCAATGCTCGCTCTATTTTTGCTTCAATTACATTAGGGGTAGATTTAACAATTTCAATCGGGATCGGTTGCCCATTGTTTCGGTTTCCTTGTACTCCATGATGAGCATAGGGAACATGACTAGGATCGGCTACATTTTCCACTAAGGTTTGCCAATCATACGCCATATCTCGTACATAAGAAGACCAAATAAACCCCTTATCGGCATCAATTTGAGGGGATAAAGGAAGAGGTGTTTTATTAGCTAAGTCTTGACTATTTTTATCAGGCCAAACCCACAATAAACCATTAATTTGACGAGAGGGAAAAGAAACACAAGCAAACTGTTGTTTGTTTTTAGTTAGAATCTTGGTATTTTCTGTTTGAGGAATACTTGTACAAATACCATTTTGATCAAATTCCCAACCATGATAACTACACATTAAATTATCACTATTTTCATCAATTCTTCCCTCACTTAAAGGGGCTAAGCGATGAGGACATTGATCCAAAAAAACTTGATAATAAGTCGAGGATCTTGGTTTCCAAATAACTAATCTTAACCCTAATAAGGTAACAGGGGTAGGAGAATTAGAGTCAATATCTTCTATAGGAATAAGGGGATACCAATGATGGAAAAAATTAAACTCTGATATCATAAGTTACTGGATCCAATTCAAGTTAAATATTCACTGATAACTGATATTTATTTCATCACCCGAATAAATTCTAAAGGTAAACCATCGCGATCGGCAATAAAAGCCACTTCATAGACTGTATCGCCGATCATTTGTTGTTCAGGTTCAAGTAAAATAGTTAGGGGACAAAATTGAGTCGGATCTTGTTGAGAAAGCTCAGTTAACTGAATTTGTAATGCCGTTAACCAAGTCGTCAGATCCGAGATGCGATCGCTTAAATCAAAAGATAAATGATAATACCCCACATAATGCTCATCCCCAAAAGCATCGGGGGCTGGTTTGGGTTCAGGAATTTGAATCAGTTCAATTCTGCCCCCTAACCCTTCCATCCAACAGGCGAGGGTGTAACCCGTGGTAAATCGTTCTTTGACTGTAAACCCTAACAGTTCATAAAAAGCGATCGCTTGATGAATATTAGCCGTGCGAATGGAAGCATGGTGCATGATTATTCAAATAACCGAAAATAAGGATAACGTTTGGGAACCCCTGGCTCTTTTTCTAAGTCGAAATTAATAACATCCCAATGATCTTCTTTGGGAATATCGGGGCTAAATTCCACGGGTAAACCATACAAACGAGGCACCGACTTAGAGTTTCCTCGCCAAGAGGTGTTCCGCTCTAAATAGGTACTGACCAAATCTTTATAACGATTGGCGATAATGACCTTAGTTGCGCGATATCCTTGGGTATACAATCGGTCTAGGGCTTCGTGAATTTCAAAACGAATGCCGTCAGGATGGGTATGTTGTCGATACCATTCTCCTTCCCACCGTCTCCAGTGTCTACCTGACTGTAAATGAACTAACTCATTATTATGGGGGTTCGCTTCAAACGCACCATGACGAGGACATAGATAAGTATCCGTCAAGGTTAATGCAGGAATGACCTGACGACAATGAGGACATTGGATTTCTGGCCCGTAAATAGGGTATTGTAAACTTAGAGTCATCTGTTTTTAGTTGTTTATAACTGCACTGGGTGGTCTAAAATACCTGTGCAACAATAAGTGTGTGTTTTGAGCAGCAGGATAGACCGGCGTTTCTCAGCAGCAAAAAAGTAAATCAATTCTTAAGTGATGCTGAGGATATCCTTAGACCCGTTGCTAGTAGCTATTATATCGACTAAATCCTGGTCGCCTCGATTCTACCGCGAGATTTTAGATTTAGCTTAGATTTATGCCAGACCGCTTATTTTCCCTTCCTTCTTATTGGCCACCTCCTGATCTCTCTCAAGCTGCCTTTATCGCTCCCAATGCTGTGATTGTGGGTGATGTCGAAATTGCTCAGGGGGCAAGCGTTTGGTATTCGGCTGTGGTACGAGGTGATGTAGAAAAAATTAAAATCGGAGCTTACAGTAATATTCAAGATGGAGCCATCTTACACGGTGATCCAGGAGAAATTACCTGTTTAGAAGAATACGTTACCATTGGTCACCGGGCTGTTATTCATGGGGCTTATATTGAAAAAGCTTGTCTCATTGGCATCGGGGCGGTTATTTTGAATGGTATTCGAGTGGGAACAGGCAGTTTAATCGGTGCAGGTGCCATTGTTAATAAGGATGTACCACCGCGATCGCTGGTGGTAGGGGTTCCAGCCCGACGGGTTCGAGATTTATCGGAAAAAGAAGGGGAAAAAATGATCGAACACGCCAAGCGTTATCAACAACTCGCTTTAGTTCATGCCGATAAAGGAACAGATTTGGGATTCACAAATGAACCCTGATAAGCTATAAATAGAAACATAAATTTTTCATTAAAGTCCCATAACAAGTAACAGAGGAAAAAACAATGGATTGGCGTGTTTTAGTAGTGTTAGGACCGATTATCATTGCAGCCAGTTGGGCAGGTTTTAATATTGCTGCTGCTGCTATTAGACAAGTACAAGGATTCTTTAATAAAGAAGCGTAATTTTCCGTAATTACCCATTTTTTTAGAGAGGCGTTATCTTATCGGTCTTTGTTAGACTAATCAGCAAACGCCTCTCTTTTTTAATCATTATTAATTATCTATGTCTGTTGCCGATAAAATCATTGTTCCCTTAGACGTTCCCACAGAAGAAACAGCGATCGCTTTACTCGATCAGTTGCCGGATGTGACGTTTTGGAAAGTCGGATTACAATTATTTGTGGCTACAGGCCCCCTCATCCTTAAAGAACTTAAAAAGCGACAAAAAAAGATTTTTCTTGACCTAAAATTCCATGATATCCCCAACACCGTCGCAGGAGCTTGTGGCAGTGCCTGTGAGTATGGAATCGATTTAATGACCCTTCATGCCACGGCTGGAAAAACTGCACTCAAAGCAGCCACCCAAGCCATTGCAAAAAGCCCCTCATCTCCCCAATTATTAGCCATAACCCTTCTCACTAGCCTCAATTCAAGGGATCTGGCATTTGATCTAAAAATCCCCCTAGAATTGCCTGAATACGCCTTACAAATGGCTTTATTAGCCAAAGATTCAGGGATTAACGGGGCGGTGTGTTCCCCCCACGAAGTTGCCCAACTCAGACAAGTGTGTGGCAAAGATTTTGTCTTAGTGTGTCCTGGGGTTCGTCCCAGTTGGGCGCAAACAGGAGATCAAAGACGAGTGATGACCCCGAAACAAGCTTTAAATGCAGGTGCTGATTATTTAGTCATTGGTCGACCCATTACAATGGCAGATGATCCTGTTATGGCCTGGAATCGTATCATTGATGAACTCAGAAGTTAGAACCACAAAATTACTCAATATTGGACTGATAATGGTTCTGAGGGTGTTAACTATTGGCTGTTGCCTGTTGCCTGTTGCCTCAGAAACACAAGCTTTACCGAAACAGGAGGCTACTTGCCCGTCGGATATCGAAACCTTAATGACTCGAATGTTAAAAGATTTACCCGGTTACAGCAACCGAGTGGCACAACGGTCTAGAATTGGCGATCGCAGTGTTGAGATATATAACTACATTTTGATAGCAGGAAACCCAGAATTTGAACCGTTACCTTTGAGTGACTTACAATATGAACCTGAGTTACCTGATGAAACCCAACAGGTATTTTTTACTACGTTAGAACGACAATATACCCCAACAGAAGCGATTCTTTTACAAAATTATTATTGGTTATTTTTAACACAAACCTCTGAAGGTTGGCGACTGGTTTTATTATTTTCTCGATTGGCTGATTTAGAACAAGGGGATCTTCCTATACCACCTCAAGATGCTAGGAATGGAGCGATCGGTCAAGGGATTAAACTGTGGTTAAAAGATTGTCGAGCAGGGGTTTTAAGGTAATAAGAAATAATGGGTAAAATAAATAGATAGAGCTAAGTTTGAGGATAAAGATATCTATGTCTCCTGAAAACAGTCAACTTTATCAACGAATACAAGGTTTTTCTTTGGATCAAAACGATGAACCTTTATCCTTTAGTAAGCGGTTAGCTAAGGAAAATCAATGGTCATCATCTTATACTGAGCGTGTGATTGAAGAATATAAAAAGTTTACCTTTCTTGCTGTTGTTGCTGGCCATATTGTTTCCCCATCAAATCAAGTGGATAAAGTTTGGCATTTACACCTTACTTATACTCGTTCCTATTGGGAAGAATTTTGTCCTAATATTTTGCAAATGTCCTTACATCATGAACCCAGTAGTGGAGGGTTAGCAGAAGAAACTAAATTTAAGGGTTTATACGAGCAAACCTTGAAGAGCTATCAAACTTTTTTTGAAGAAACTCCACCTAGGGATATTTGGACAGTACCCGGAGAAAACTCTCAACAAAATAATCATAAAAACTTAGTCAGTTTTTTCTCTAAAAAATTAGTTAAATTAATTTTAGTTACTATTCTTATTTGGTTCTTTTTAGGACTGAATATTATGCCCATTGAGGCAACCTATTTAAACTCAGGAAGATTGACTGATAAAAATTCAGCCCTAGCTCTACCGCTACCTTTATCTGAATATAACTATTATTGGGATTTTGTCAATGTCAATATTGATGCCAAGGCTGATGGAAGCATGATAGTAGAAGAAGTTCAAAAGTATACTTTTAATAAACCTGTTTCTAATCAGCGTTCTCGATTTATTCTTCTAGAGAAACTAGATGATATTAGAGATGTTTCTGTTACGGAAAATGGACAATTATTAAACAGCAAGACAAACATTGAAAATCGGAGTTTTAATATTAGATGGAGTCATCTTTTAAATGCTCCTGAATCTCATATATTTACCATTCGCTATGAAGTATTAGGAGGATTACATCGCCAACTACAATTAGATAAAGATGAACTCTACTGGAAAGCTATCTTTCCCATAAGAAGATCACCTATTTTAAATGCTAAAATCACTGTAAAATTACCCCCTGAATTAGAGGATAAAATTGTTGATTTTAAAAGTTTAGGACAATCTACTGATAAGAAAAAAATTGATACTCATACCATAGAGTTTGTTAGTCTTAATGAAATTCTACCAGGTCAAGAAATTGCAATTCAAGGTGTTTTTTCCCATGATATTCTTGATTTACCTCCTCCAAAACGACAAGTTTCTCAGCCTTTAGCAGCAGAATTTATACTCTTTTTCGTAGTAATACTAATCATTTCGTTCTTCATATTTATCTTTGTCCTTTTTTCAAATTCTAATTACAGTAGTGATAGTAGTTGTAGCAGTGGTTGTGGTGGCGGTGGTTGTGGCGGTGGCTGCGGTGGTGGTTGCGGTGGTGGTGACTAAAGAAAATCTTTCTAAAAAGGGAAGATGTTAAAGCAAAATTTTCGATAAGCTAAACTTTTATGAATCAATTATGATGATTGAACCTTCTGGTGAACAAAGAGAGATTAAGTCTTTAGGAAGTGCTTCTATTGATGGAACTCCTTTAGATTATATTGTAGTCATGTCTGCGGTGGTGACAGTGCTGGCGTTTATCCCTTTTTCTATTACCATTGGATCGGGTGGTATTTTTCCCCTCAGCCAAGGTATTTTCCCCCTTCTCGGCTGGATTTTAGGACCTGTGGGGGGTGCATTAGCTAGTGGCATCGGAACCCTGATGGGGGTGTTTTTAGCCCCTCATACCGCAGGTATTCCACCGGTGTCTATTTTTGGGGCGATGGTAGCCAGTTTTGCTGCTGGTTGTATGGTGATTGGTAAAAAACGAAAATATTGGTGGTTTGGCATGACTATTTTCTTTGTTATTGCCTATTTTCTTTACATCTCCCGTGCCATGAATAATGGGGTTTCTCTTTCGGTAATTATTAAAGGCTCTTTTATTGATTGGTCTGGGTTATTATTGTTTATTTTACCCACTCGAATTTTGTTTGCAAGATGGATTAATAGTGACAATTTACGGTTAGTTTGGTTGGGTTTATTTTTTGGTAGTTGGACAGTTGCAGGGGTGTATCATATTGCTCAAATTGTTATTACTTACGCCATGTTTAACTGGCCTGAAGAAATTTGGATTTTTTTAATTCCGATTATGCCATTAGAAAATTTAGTTCGTTCTTTAGTAGGCGCATTTATTGGAGTTCGGGTTATTTCTGGACTTCGGGCAATTGGTATTATGAAACCTGAAGCAGCTATTTATTAAACAAGGCAAAAGGCAAAAGGCAAAAGTTTCTGGTTGAAAATAAAGTCTTTTTGTTTTGCTGAAAGCTGATGATTGATGACTGATAACTGAACACTAATAACTACAAAAATCATGGATATTATTGCTGCTTTAGATAAAGTTTCTTATTTTTATCCGAATTCAAAACAACCTATTTTAAAGAATATTTCTTTAGAGATTTATGAAGGAGAATTTTTAGGAATTATTGGAGCAACGGGTGCAGGAAAAACAACACTTTGTTTAACGTTGAATGGTATTGTACCGCAGTTTTATGGAGGTCGTTTTTTTGGTTATGTTACTATTGCTGGTTTGGATACTTTAAAGCATCCAGTTAGTCATTTAGCTGGTTATGTTGGGGCTGTTTTTGAAGATCCAGAAACACAATTAATTTCAACTTCAGTAGAAAATGAGATCGCTTTTGCTTTAGAAAATTTATGTGTTGATCGAGATGAAATTATAGATCGTATTCCTCGTGTTTTAGAAGCAGTAAGATTAGAAGGAACGGAAAATAAACATCCTCAAGAATTGTCAGGAGGACAAAAACAACGGTTAGCGATCGCTGCTGCTTTAGCTTTACAACCCCGTTTATTAATATTAGATGAACCCACTTCCCAACTTGATCCTATTGGGACAATGGAAGTATTTTCAACGGTGAAAGAATTAAATGAAGAATTAGGGGTAACAATTGTGATGGTATCCCATGCAGCAGAAGAAATGGCCGAGTTTAGCGATCGCTTAATTGTACTCTCTGAAGGGGAAGTTATCGCCACAGGAAAACCCCATGAAATTTACTCAGAAATTGATTTATTAGAACGTCATAATCTTCGTCCTCCTCAAGTGGCAAAAACATTTTATGAGATTAAACAAAGAGGGTTAAATATTCCTAATATACCTGTTACCTTAGAAGAAGGAATGAAGGGGTTGAAACAATTACAAAATATAGCAAATATTTCTCCTAAATTTGAATTGAAAACTATTTCTTATCAAGAAGATCAAACCTCTGTATTATCAACAGAAAATTTAACCCATATTTATGAAAATGGAACTAAAGCGTTACATGGCATATCTTTAAATATTCATGAGGGAGAATATTGTTTAATTATTGGTCAAAATGGCGCAGGAAAAAGTACCTTAGTTAAACATTTTTTGAACTTACTACAACCCACTCAAGGAAGCGTTAGAATAAGAGAAAAAAATACTAAAATTTTAACAGTTAGTGACTTAGCCAAATCTATCGGTTATGTGGCACAAAACCCTGATAATCAAATTTTTAGTATGACAGTAGCAGAAGAGGTTGCTTTTGCTTTGAATAATGTGGGATATGAGAAAGAAAAAATAGAAAAAAGAGTCACCCAAAGTCTAGAAGAAATGGGGTTATTAGAATATAAGAAAGATCATCCTTTATCCTTACCGAAAGGGGATCGCGCTAGAATAATTATTGCTGCTATTTTAGCAATGGAACCTGATATTATTATCTTCGATGAACCGACTACAGGACAAGATTATAAAGGATCTCGTGCTATTTTAGATGTCAGTCGTCAACTACATCAAATGGGTAAAACTATCATTGTAATTACCCATCATTTATATTTAATGCCAGACTACACAGAACGAGTTATTATCATGGGAAAAGGTACAGTATTATTAGATGCACCTATCAGAGAAGCTTACCATAAAACTGACTTATTAGAATCCACTTATTTAACCCCTCCTCAAGCGGTTTTATTATCCCAAAAGTTAAGTCAATTAACGAATGAAAACTATCCTTTATTAACCCCTAATGAACTAGCGGAGTGTTTCTATCATGATGAAGTTTGAAACAGTTGATAAAAATTCTATTTTTACTCGTTTAGATTTTCGTACAAAATTGTTAATGATGGCAGTAATTACTGTTATTGCTTTTGTCTGGGAAAGTCCAGTTACTGGTGGAATATTAACCTTATTTGTTGGTATTTCTTGTGTTTTTGCAGGGGTAAAATTAGAATATTTAAGCACTGTTTTTAAGGTAATGATTCCTTTTTACATTTTAATTGTTATTGTTATGGGATTTTTTAACGTTTCTCAGGTGCAAACATTACTAAATACAGAAACATTAACCCCTATTTTTTCCGTTCCTGAAAATTGGTTTTGGATAGGAGGTTTAACCATGAACCAGGAAGGAATTGTCTACGGATTAAACATTGTTTTTAAGACATTAACAATGGTGTTAATTATTCCGTTGGGAATTTTTACTACAGATATTAATGATATGGTTGTCGGGATGGTGAAAGCGAATATTCCTTATAAAGTTGTGTTTATTTTCTCATCAACTTTACGATTTTTTCCCCTATTATTAGAAGAAATACAAGGCATTTTAGAAGCGCAAAGATTACGGGGTTTAGCGTTAGAAAAAATGAGTATTTTTAAGAAAGTCAGTGTTTATGCAACCATTGCTGTTCCCTTAATTTTAAACGCGATGGCCAAATCTCAAAAATTAGAAGTTGTCTTACAATCAAAAGCATTTTCGGGTAGTTCCAAAAGAACCTATTTACATGAATCAATTTTATCTCAAACGGATTATATTTGTATGATAGGTTTTGTTTTGTTTTTTATAATAGCAACTATTTTATATTTTCAGTGGGGTGTGGGTAAGTTTCCTTGGTTAATTTATTCATGAAGAGTTAGTCATCAGTCATCAGTTTTCTAAATAACCCCTTCATAAATGCTGTTTAAAGATAGTTCCAAGTTTAGAGAATTAAGAGTTAAATTATCTGTTTTCTCATTTAAAATATACAAAGACCATTGTTTACTTTTTCCCCGACGATAAATCATGATAGAAACAGTTTCAGGGTCAACTAAGATATATTCTTGTAAATTATTAATAGACCGATAAAAGCCAAATTTTCGGCCTTGGTCATAATCTCTAGTAGACTCGGATAATACTTCAAAAATAACGACTGGGTTAGTAACAGTTGTCTGACTGTCTGTGTAATAAATAGGGTTAGATGCTATCACCATAACATCAGGATAGGTAAACACATTAAAGTCTGATATCCATAAACGAACGTTTTCCGTATAAACTCGTCCTCCTTGCTGACGTAAAATAGGTTTTAATAATAAACATAAATTAGTAACTATTTCATTATGGTTGGTTGTTCCTCCTGCCATTGCTATAATATTCCCGTTAATAAATTCGTGACGAATATCTGCTTGTTTTTCTAGTTCTAGATATTCTTCGATACTATAATGTCGTTTTTCTATTTGTGTAATCATTCCTAGTTTATCATTGAAAAATAATAGTTAGCCTAATGCACCCTACACCTATTGTATATTTTCGATGGGGTGTAGGAAAGTTTCTTTTGTTATTATATTTATGAAGAGTCAGTAATCACATCAGTTTAGGATAAAAAATAATAGAACGAGAGACATATCCCTCATTCTACTAATCTCGAAATGTATTAAATTGTTATATGGGTAAAGTTTTCTGTTAAAAATTGCGGAAACTTTGCAGTCTGAGATCAACTAAATCAAGATAACCTTTATCATACAAAGTATCAGGGGAAACTCTACCTACAGCAATAGCAGCAGTTACTAGGGTTTCTGCGTCAACCTTTCCAGACATAACAGAACGAACAAGTCCTCCGTGACTAGGAATACCTTGATTTTTCAAAAATCCTTGATAGGCTAATTGAACAAGACTGGTTGCACCTAAACTATTAGTCGTTGTGTAATAATTACGATTAGAATCGAGATTAAGGTTAACCGCAACATCTTCAGAAGATAATGCAGGAGAAGCTAAATTAAACAACATAGCAGTAGAAAAACCACTAGCAATTATATATTTAATCATGGAGACTGGTTCCTAGAACTTGCAAAAATGTGAAGATACTATACATAATAAAGGAGTTAACTTAACATTTCTTCATGCAATGGGGTGAACAATAAGAACCGATAGGATGAATCAAGAAGAGATTTTAAATATTGTTTTTGTTTTATTCTTTATTACAGCAACTAAGTAGGGTTTGCTGAAAAAGTTTCTCCGAAAATTATCGGCTTTTGGCCGCATAATTTTCCTGACATTTTATAAGTTTACTTTTTATAAAATGGCTATAAATATAATTTTGGCTCATCTTATTGCTGTTGAATAGTTCATTAGTTTTACTATTAAGAAATAACTACAAATAAAGCGATAAAAACTGCCGTAGCAGTCTGCAAAGATTGACAACTAGAAAAGTAATGGCAATGGATGTAATGGAGGTTTCAGGAAGTTTTGTCATTACGAGATTCAGACTAAATCTTCGTTTAGCTGTTTTTATTCAGCAAACCCTATTTATGTTTAAACTCTTCCCAATCTAAATCGAGTTGTCGAATAATTTGACGTAAAGTTCCTAGTTTTAAATCTTTATTTCCCCAGTCAGGAATAGCCACGATCCTATTACTTTTTGGATTATACCATTTACGATGAGAACCTCCACTGCGTCTGGGAATTTCTTGACATCCTAATTTTTTTAATTTTTTAGCTATTTCTCTATATTTCACTTTGATTTTACAGTAGAATTAACTGGGATTAATGTTTCTGTCCATAAGGTACTATTAGGAATTAAAGGTTGTAATTCACAGGGTAAAGGTTGGTTTAAATCTTGATAGGTTTCTATTAATGCTGCTAATGCGTCAGATACATTAGGGATAACTTCTTCTAAGTTATCTGCTTCTGTAATTAAGTTAGGAATTAAAGGACAAGTTATGGTGTAACCCCCTTCAGGTTGGGGTTCCAAAATTAAAGGTAATTTATAAATATTTTCCATGTTTATTGTCAAAATATGATCAGCCTATCCATAACAGTATAGGGCATAATATTATTATTCTCCTACATCAACCAACCGTAGGAGTTTAACACCGTTAAACCCAACACTGTTAAACCTAAAAAAACGCAAATTCATGACTTGACATAAGTTTCTGATGGCCACATATCGCAGTTAATAATTCTTTGGGAAAGAGAAGAGGTTACTATTCCTACACCTCACCATCTAAAGCCATACCGACGTTCTCCACCAAGATATCCTATATAGCAAGGAAGATGTCCTAGAGGCTTTGTCGTATGGCGTGATTCAAAAGACAAATCTGAGTAATCTAGATATATTTCTTTTTGTATCCAACCGACATCATAGCAAAATTCTTTCCAAACTTTTTCATTATACTCTGTTGTCCCCCCCAGTTCGTCAATATAGATTTTTTTCTGAACAGAAAACCCAAAGCGTCCATTACTATATTTAACCCAAACTTGATCGATAATGCGTAAATCTTCACAAGGAAAATTCTCTATATCATCAATATCTAACCATCCTTCTTTAACTCGGTTCGCAACTTGAAGCATAACCTTAGCTGTCTCTTCGTCTGCGTCTTTCCAGCGTCCAGAAGACAAGTAATTAAGCAACGTTTGGTAGCGAGAGGGAATAATCTCACTGACAACCCGTAAACAGTCTCCTGTGTCTTGAGAGTTCTCAGTTATCCCTTTTGGAACTAACTGGGATGTTTCTCCAGCAGTGGGTAAACGATAATCATAAACTCCTTCTGATGACTGCAAAGTTTGTTGTGTCGCCAACCAACCACAAAACCACCGTGCATCCTCCCATTTTATTCCAGTAACAAGATAATTAGTCATATTATCGGCAATATTAATTACCTCAGCAGTTGAGTGAAACTGTCCCGATGTTTGCGCGTCTAAAAATAGTTTATATTCTTCCCAAGTTATGGGGTTAGAAATAGCCGTTTTATCATCAATAACCGTTAAATTATTAAAGCGTTGTTCTAAGGTTACAGCAACAGAAATATTTTTATAGTCTTCCCGTCTTTCTAGCAACACTTTATTAAGTTTTTGTCTAACTGTAGCTTTTAAACGTGCCGAAAATTTACACTTATTTGCTAGAGACAAAGTATAACCGTTCGGATTATTTAAAATACTGGTAATAATTGGGGTTGCATCCGCTAAAGTCATGTAAAAATAAATTACTTCTTCCCATTTTTGATTTTCTAATCTTTCTATTATTTTTTCTTGTCCTTTCTGTCCCAAGTCTTTGAGATGCAACGCTGCAAAATACTCCTGAAAAGTTAAGTGACTAAATTCATAAGTATCTAATTCTCTTTCCTGTAATAATCCCGTAATTTCCAACATTTCTGTGAAAAATTTGTGACCTGTTAACGATTGATTCTCTGAACAACAATCTTTTAAGGTTGATTCAATCCACTGAATTCCTTGTTTTGGTGTAAACGTTGTTTCTTCTACTTCCATTAAACAAAAAGCTAACACTTGTAAAATAATCTTATTATTCTTAGCGGTTAAAGTTAATAAAGTGTTTTTGTGATAGGGACGAGTTGATAGTAATAAATCAGTAATCTTACGATATAATTCTTCTCGTTCTGTCGGTAGCGTTTTTTCAGAACGATGGGTTACAGCAATCATCGTAATTAATAAAGGATTACGAGCTAAATCATTAAAAGCAAGATTTGCAAACAATTGTTTGCACAAATCTGCAGCATTTTCTTGGGCTTCTTGATCACTTCTAATTCTTGCTACTCCTTCAGTTAATTGTTCGTTTTCTGGATCATTCAAACTTCTTTGATAGCGTGGTTTCCAGAGAATTTCCCACATAATAGGTACGATAACATTTATTAATAAACTCCTCTTTTTGATCATTAGTAAATTTTCTAATGCGTAACTTTAAATCATCCTTTAAAGCTAACCCTGGTAAGTCTTGAAATCCCTCAATTTCTAACCCATAACAATAGGTTTTTAGGGATTCTAGATACAATTCTTTGAAATTTGAAAATTGAGAGGTTAAACTGCTTAAACGTTTGTCTATGGCTTTTCCTGCTGCCTCTCCTAAGCTTTTTGAACGGGGTTTAAGCACACCGATCACCCCTTCCCAAAAATTAGTTAATAAACTAGCACCGGTTGCTATTACTCCTGCAATTAATGCTTTAGGAATACTATCCGTAAACAAAAAATAAAGCGATGATCCCCCACTTCCTGCGACTACAAGTTTAATGGCAGCATCTGTTATTTGTTCAGATAATTTAGGTTCTTCTGTCATAAGCTATTGAAATAAAAAGTTGTCTGAATCAGGAAAATTTCGTTAAAATATACGCTAGTTTAGTATCATCTTACTTGATAAGGAGTAATTAAAAATGGAACGGCCTAAAGGTGTAATTATTCTCGCTATTCTTAGCTTACTAGGTGGAATACTCGGAATTATTTCTAGTTTACTTTTTTTCGTATTTGGTAGTTTAGGAACCGTAGGAGGATTTTTAGCCGGACAAGCAGACTTTACTGGAAGCAGTTTTGTAATGGTAATTACTGCCATCATCGGTTTAGTTAATAGTGTCTTCTCGTTAGGGGTTAGTTATGGTTTATTTGCCATGAAAAATTGGGCTTGGGCCATGGCGGTTGTTATTCAGTTTATTTATGCACTGACTTATATTACCAGTCTTTTAAATGGTAAAAATATCATCGGATCACTCATTAGTTTAGGAATAGCTGGGTTCATTCTTTATTATCTCTATCAACCTAACGTTAAAGAAGCTTTTCAGATATCTCCTAGCGTTGATTAGAAAAAGTAACCTTATCAAGATTAGCCATAATTAACTGACATTTTTAGTAAAAAAAGGTGAAAAATAGTAGGAATCAATAAACTTATCAATTCCTACTAATCTCTTTCAAAAGTAAGAGGACAGTTGTTAAACTGTCACCTAAAAAAAAGAAACCCTACAAAAAGGATCGGTAATCAACCCTTGGTTATGATCATCAAGAAATGGCAAACTAATAATAGTTAAAACGTTGCGGAAATATTTTATGGATTCTATTGTTAAATCCTTTTACAACTGGTATCGATCCAAAATTCAACATCCTAAATATCGTTGGTTTATTATTTTAGGAACCGTTGCTTACTTACTACTTCCTTTTGATATTGCACCCGATTTTATTCCTATTCTCGGTTGGATCGATGATGGACTGATTTTATCTTTATTAGTGGGTGAATTATCTACTTTATTCTTAGAACATCGCCAAAAAGGTAATAAATCATCTATTACCCAAGAGGATAAACTCAACAAAGAACAAACTATCGATGTTGAACCTGTTTCTTAACTAAATAATCGATAAATAACCTAATTGTAGAGGTTTCAGAAGCTGATTAAGTTTTAGTCAGCTTTATTTTTTTATGTCTTAAGAGTGAGGCTGAACTATTTGCTCTATAGTACCTTAGTTTAAGGTGTATTTGCTCAAAGTTCGCAAAAATCCTAGAAAAATAAGATTTAAGTATCAATTTTTATTTCGTAAAGTTCTATATTATTTTTTTTCGTCAATTTAAGTTACTTTTGACTAATTTATATAACTTTAACTGATTAGATATAACCCCTTCTGAAATAATTAGATTGTTGTTGTGAATTCGATAAATTCACTAAATTTTCGGAGATTTACGGAATGGTAGCGCAATTGCTTTCTCAGTTTGAACTACTTCTAAACAAACCTCAATTACCTGATTCTTTGGTAAACAGCAATCCTAATTTAAGACCAATTAGTCGAGAGTTAATTCAAGGATATTTCCTTTCTATCAGCAATACTGCCAGTCAAGACATTACCTTAGGACTTGATTTTGTCGTCAATACACAAAGTGGTGGAACTCCTTTTTCTGTTGGGAGTCCTGGTGACTTGGAAAAAACAGTTGCGATTTTTTATGATGTTGAAGGCAAAAACGAAATTTTTGGCGTTAATGCAACCAGTATACAAATAGCTTCTGTTCCTGCAGGAAATGTTCCCCCTCCAAATGTTACGACTCGTTTAACTCTCAAAATAAAAGGATTTGAGACTGGTTTGCTTTTAGTCCAACCTAACCCTTCTCTACTACTTAACCGAGGCAGTATGGTTGAGATCAGAGGTTATCTAAATGTGTTTCTTGATCCCTCTACAACAGGTGTATCAGACTCCGTTAACTTTTTATTTACAGCAGAACACAGAGGTACATTTTACAACTTAGACGCTTTGCGTATGGGTGAATTAACTAAAGTGGAACCTGATCAAACTCATTATCCTCTTCCTATCAGTTCTTCTAATGGAAGCTTGTTAAAGGTAGAGTTTGAGTAAACCTATATGATCTATATTCTGTCTTCTACTCTAAATATTAGTATTAACTCATATTGATGTAAGTGAGTAAATTTCTAATTACTTCGTTAGTTCCCTAACCATTTTTTCAAAAACATCCCAATTTGATTAGTTTATTACCAGGTCTAAAATACTCCTGTTACTAATGCTAAACTCACGGAAAAATCTCAAGAAAATCAAGGAAAAATTATGGTTAACCCTGTGTATACATCAAATAAGACATCAGAACTTAAATTTATAAAAATCTCTAAAAGTCAAGTAGCTTTACATCCTCAACCTAAAGGGGTAATTCAATTTATTGGTGCTTTTGTCTTCGGTTCTTTTCCCCTTCAATATTATTATTCTCTTCTAGAAAATCTGTATCAAAAAGGTTATACTCTCTTCATTTATCGTTTTCCCCTAAATCCTTTACAGTTCGATCACTTATCTGTAGCCGTTTCTTTGCTAGAAGAACAGTATTCTTTAAGGGTTCAATTGCTAAATAATGCGAATAGTTATGGAATTTCTGAAGAGTTTTACGCTGACCATAAAAACTATTCTTGGGTTGGCCATAGTTTAGGCGGTAAATATGTTGTTTTGTTAGAAATTTTAAGTAACTATAATACTCCGCAGCGGAACCAAATTTTGCGTCAGTGTTTAAATCAAGGGTTTGATCAAGCGATCGCCGATATCCAGAGAGGTGATAACGCTAGAATACAAGCCAATCAAGAACTCAACGGAACAGATACCGTTTTTGACGAAGACTTTTTCATTCGCGATCAAAAATCGGTATTGTTAGCCCCCAAATTTAATAATGCCGTGGATGCGCTTAACTCATCCTTTAGTCTTGTTAATCCATTATCAGAAAGACTGGTATTTCCTAATCAAAAGGCGACACAATGCTTAATCAATAACACACGAGGATTTTTCAATTTGATGGGCTTAATTCGCTTTAAAAATGATTGTCTTGCTATTGACGATCCCGAATTTATTGTTAATAAGATTCAAGAATTGATTGCCAGTGGCATTCCAATTAATCCTGAAGTTTTACAAGATATGGAGGGATCACATTTGCAACCTACGAACATTTCAACTGAAACCCTTGCTGATTCAATAGATGAAATTTTAAGAATGCTACCTTCACCTTAACGCTTTTTTCAAGGTAATAATACCAATTCGCCACCGTCTAATCCTCCGTCTGACACAAATGACACAAGCCAAAAAATTCTAAGGTATGATAATAAACTTTGAATTGATGAGAAGTTTCTAGCTTTTCTTCTAAATCATGAACGGGACATTGATCAATAGGAAAAGACTCTCCACAATTAACACAAGTCAGATGATGTTGATCCTCGTGGACTAAACTATAAACAGCCTCACCATTGGGTAACTGTCTGACTTGTACCTCACCTTCTAGCTTTAATGCTTCCAAACTGCGATAAACTGTAGCTAGTCCTAACCCTAAATCCCGATTTTTCATTTCTATGTACAAATCTTGGGCCGAAATAGGATGAGTTAAGGATTTTAGGACATGAACAATGTTAGCCTGAGAACGAGTACGTTTCATAATTGAAAATATAGCTTAATCACTGATCGCCAATGTCTCAAGAATACCATTGTCGCATTTATGTTACCCTCAGACCATCGGTTTTAGATCCCGCCGGAGTCGCCGTACAATCAGGACTACATCAGCTAGGATACGAAGGAGTTGAAAAAGTAAGAATTGGTAAGTATATTGAGCTTACCATGACAGCTAACGATCAAGCTCATGCCGAAACTCAAGTAGACGAAATGTGCGATCGCCTTCTCGCTAACCCCGTCATCGAAAACTATTGTTATGAAATCACTGCATTAGAAAAGACTGGGGGTCAAGCATGAAATTTGGTGTTATCGTTTTTCCGGGATCGAACTGCGATCGCGATCTTGCTACCGTTACCGAAGGGTTACTCGATCAACCCACCCGTATGATCTGGCATCAAGACACTGATATCAGTGATATTGATGTTATGGTCATACCTGGAGGGTTTAGTTATGGGGACTATCTCAGATGTGGGGCGATCGCCCGTTTTTCTCCTGTTATGCGATCGGTCATCGAACACGCTAACCAAGGCAAATTAGTTTTAGGGATCTGTAATGGGTTTCAAGTGTTAACGGAAGTAGGTTTATTACCTGGAGCCTTGATACGTAACCGTGATTTACATTTTATCTGCGATCGCGTTCCTGTAAGAGTAGAAAATAATCAATTATCTTGGACGAAACAATATACTTCTAATCAAGTGATTACCTTACCCGTTGCCCACGGAGAAGGGCGTTATTACGGGGATAAAGACACCATAAAAGGATTAGAAGATAATAATCAAATTATCTTTCGCTACTGCAATTTATTAGGGGAAATAAGCGAAGAGGCTAATCCCAATGGTTCTTTGTCTAATATTGCTGGAATTAGCAATAAACAGGGCAATGTTTTAGGAATGATGCCCCATCCAGAAAGGGCTTCAGATTCTCTGACAAGGGCAATAGAAGGGCGTATTTTATTTGAAGGATTACTGGTCTAAATAATAAGAAAAATCAAAGATTAGTAGAGGCTTAATATTATTAAGCCCTTCTAACTTACCAAATTATTTACTAGAAGAATGAGATAATCTTATAGGATATTTTTATTGAATTTCTTGATAATTTCATCGAGTTTATTTTTTCTATTTTTTGTTTTAAATTAATAACTTTTTAAGGCAATAATTGGATCAAGTTTGGCTGCTTGTTGAGCAGGAAAAACGCCAAAAAATAAGCCAACGCTACCCGAAACACTAACAGCGATAAGAATAGATGGAATAGAAACACTTGCTGCGATAGAAAAGAAAAGATGAGCGATAAAAACACCACCTAAACCAACTCCAATTCCTACCAAACTACCAAAGGTTGCTAACAAAATAGCTTCTAAGACAAATTGTCCTAAAATATCTTTTGGGGTTGCTCCTAAAGCTTTTCTTAGTCCTATTTCTCCCGTTCTTTCTTTCACAGAAACTAACATAATATTCATCACTCCAATACCACCAACCAATAAAGAAATAAAGGCGATCGCTCCTAACATTTGTTTTAATCCTGCATTAGTTTCTTCTGCCATATTCAGTAAAGAATTTTGAGAAAAAATCTTAATATCGTTTTCCCGAGTTGTTCCATGACGTAGTAACATTAAATTTTTGACTTGAAACTGAACTGCATCCACACTCTCTTGATCTTTTGCGAGTAAAGCAATAGTATTTAAAACAATACCATAAGGAGAATTCCAGCCTCTTAACTGATGTTGTGCCGTGGTGATAGGAACAATAACTTTATTATCTTGATTGGAGTCAAATAAAGCTCCTTTTTTAGCTAAGGTACCAATAACCTCAAAGGTTGTATTTTTAATTCTAATTTGTTTTCCAATAGGATCTTGATTATTAAATAGTTTCTCGACAATTTCTGCTCCTAACACCACAACTCTTTGATTACGCTGAACATCAATATTATTAATAAAACGCCCTTTTTCTATCTCATAATTTCTCACAGGAAGATAATCAGGGGTGGTTCCTGTGATCGAGTTTTCGACAATTTCGTCTTGATAAGTAATTAATTGATTGATATGGATTTCTGGAGAAATATTGCTTAAATTAGGAATTAATTGATCGATAGCTTCTGCATCTTCGAGTAACAGAGGTTTGGCTTGTGAGGATAAAGTACGCCTAATCCGAGTAGAAGATAAGCTCAGAAATAAAACATTCGGACCGAGGGCTTTAAATTGTTCCGCAGTAGCTTTTCTAGCCCCTTCTCCCACTGCAACCATACCAATAACCGAAGCGTTACCGATGATAATCCCTAGCATGGTTAAACCACTACGAAGTTTATGGGACAAAAGGGCAGACGTGGCCATTTTAAGATGATCTGAAAGTTTCATAATTTGTTAGATATCAGGTGATTTATCAAAGTTTTATCGATTCTAGATCAGATCACATACTACCTGAAAACTGTCATCATCCTTACGATAAGCACGCCAATTGTTAAACATAAACAGCGATCGCAAATCCCTTCGACAATCACTTCATATCGTTCTGCTTTAATCCCCTGACGTAATCCCTTTAAATTAAGAGAGTCAAAGTTTTCCCAAGGAATATCCTCTATCACACCACAACAACGACAACGAAAGTGATGATGTGATTCAACATTAGCATCATAACGACAAATTCCTGGCTCTAACAATACCTCTCGCACTAAACCTACTTCTCGTAAAGCTTGTAAGGCGCTGTAAACCGTTGCTTGGGAAGAGGTAGGAGCATTTTTATTGAGATCGCTTAAAATTTGCTCGGCAGTCGGATGATCCGTTCTGTGGAGTAAATTAGCATAAACCGCAAAACGCTGAGGTGTTACTCGCAATTTCTTCTGCTTTAGGGTGTTTACGATGGTATTCGCTTCTTGTTTCATCGTCTTAACTTTATCTTATTGATGCGTTCTTATATTATAATTGAATGTTTTTAAGATTAGATATTATATTAAGATTATTCAAGAAATTAAGTAATTATTACTGTTGACTTTTTCTTAGATAAGAATTATTCTGAGATAAGACAGCAAAAGCTGATACAAAACTGATTGTCAAGAGGTGAAATATGGCCGCTATGGAAACTGTACCAAATGTTGTATTTAAAACCCGTGTTCGTGATGAGTCCGTTCCTGGACCTAACCCTTATCGTTGGCAAGATTTAACCAGCGAAGAAATTTTTAAAGGTAAGAAAGTAATTGTTTTCTCCTTACCTGGTGCATTTACTCCTACTTGTTCCTCTAACCACTTACCTCGCTACGAAGAGTTATATGATGAGTTCAAGGCGTTAGGAGTTGACCAAGTTATTTGTATTTCTGTCAATGACGCTTTTGTTATGTTCCAGTGGGGTAGACAACAAGAAGCGAAAAATGTCTTCTTATTACCCGATGGAAACGGCGAATTCACCCGTAAAATGGGAATGCTAGTGGATAAATCTAATCTCGGTTTTGGAATGCGTTCTTGGCGTTATTCTATGCTAGTTAACGACTGCAAAATCGAGAAAATGTTTGTAGAACCTGGCTATAATGATAACTGCCCCACTGATCCCTTTGAAGTATCAGACGCTGATACAATGTTAGCTTACCTTAAAGGAAACGAATCTTCTGGCGTTTCTGAACCCGTTAAAGCATTCGTTGGCTAAAGTTTAATCCTTACAGTCGTGAAAGGTAGGGACTAATTTATGAATTAGCCCTACTTTTTTTGTGCATACTTAGGAAAATGATGTTACAATAACAAAGGTGTATGTATGGCGAGCGTAGCCAAGTGGTTAAGGCACCGGGTTGTGGTCCCGGCACTCGTGGGTTCAAGTCCCATCGTTCGCCCTTTTTAATAGTTAGTTATATAGGTTTAATGGATAAAAATACTATAACCTCTTATTTTAGTGGACTGTTTCATCTCATTTAGTGAATTAGATTTCATGGAGTACAAGCATCGTTGTTTTCTGATGTTTCTGGTTTATTCAATAAAGCATTTCTTTGTTTGAGTAATTCAACAAAATCTATGAGTCATTTTTGTGCCTCTTTTGGTAATTCATTAATATCGTGTTCTAATTTTTCAAGATTAATCATTTTATTTTTTAAGCTTAAAGTAAGGTAAGGTGGACAATGCCTACCTTACAGTAACTAAAAACAGGATAATATATAGGTATATTACATAAATCATGACTAACTTGAGGGTAACATCATGTCAACAGTTACAGAGAATGATCTTAAAGAATTAAAAGACCTCATCATTAATAATCATAGAGCTATAGAAAAAGGTCAAGCTGATTTAAAAGAACACTTAACAGAGAAATTAACAGCTATTGATAAAAGATTAGCTATTGTAGAAACTCGTTTAGAAGACTGGAAACCTGCCATTGATAAGATTCCTGACTTAGCGAAAAAGGTTGGGGAACTCAAGAACTGGAGACAGTTTTTAATTATTACTGTTACTGCTGCTATTAGCGGTGTTATTGGTTGGTTTGTTCGAGGAGGAAATCTTAAGCCTTAACTGTTATTAATTACTGTTTCAATATGTTTAAAAAAATCTCTATACATTTGAATATTAAGACCTTTATAAGATTCCTTATTTTCTCTGAATGATATTGCAAAAGCACTCACAGCTTATTTCCAAGAATTAGTATCTCCATATTCGTCATCTCTCAGTTTCTTTTGTTGCTGAACTGATTCTTGAAATGCACCAATAGCAAAGCCAACTGCTGCACCACCAAACAGTAGAATTTTTTTACGTTCTTCTCTACCTGATATTTTAGTCACAGCTAGTCCAAACATAGCACCAATTAAAGCAGTTATAATTCCAGCAAAAATAACTTTTCTAATATTCATAACGGTTATCTTCCTACTTAGGTAAAAGAAATAATTAATAAGATAATTGTCCCCACAAATAAAATGTGATTCATCCAATCGTTAAATGTCCAATTTTTAAACATTTTAATGACTCCATTTTTAGTAGTTGTTGAAGTAGGAATTCGGGGTTCGGGGTTGATATTTGTTTCTCCATACTCTCCACACTTATAACCTACTCTCCTTGAGAAGAAACCCGATAAACTGGAGTTTTTTCCTCTTCTGGTGCAGTAGGAGAGGGTTGATTACCGTTTCCGTGGCCATTTCCCCCATCGTTGGGAGGGGTTCCGTCATCCCCACCGAGAACATATTTTTCAAAGTTTTTAATAACAATATAGAGAATAGGAACCAACACCAAACTTAACACGGTTGCTAAGGCCAAACCTCCAAAAATAGCCGTCCCCAAAGACCAACGACTAACCGCTCCGACACTTGAGGCAGCCAACAGGGGAGCAAACCCCACCAAGGAAGAAACTGCTGTCATTAAAATGGGACGTAACCGTTGTTCAGCAGCATTAATGGCTGCTTGAGTGATACTCATCCCAAGATCACGGGACTGGTTAGCAAATTCGACAATAAGAATCGCATTTTTAGCAGCTAACCCGATTAACATTACTAACGCTACCTGGGCATACATATTATTATTTAACACCGGCCAAATACCGTCACCAGGGTTAAATGGGGCGGTTTGCACAAAAGTCACCCGTAACCAAATCATCCCCAACGCTCCTAAAATAGCCAACGGAACCGTCAAGAGGATGATGGTGGGGTCGATATAGCTTTCGTATTGGGCTGCTAATACGAGAAATACCATGACAAAGGCTAGACCAAAGACAATAGGGGCTGCCCCGGCCGAGCTTTGTTCTTCGGCTGCCGTATTTGTCCAGGAATAGCCGAAACCAGGCTGTAGCGTCTCCTGGGCAACTGCTTCCATTGCTTTAATCACCTGACCGGAACTATAACCCGGTGCTGGAGAGGCAATGAGTTTAATAGCAGGGAATGTTTTGTAACGAGTGAGAATCGGAGGATAAGTAGTGGTTTCGGTACTAACTAAGTTACTGAGTTGAACCATCGCTCCTTCTCGCGATCGCACATACAAACGGCCGATATCTTGGGGGTTAGAGCGATCTTGTGCCATTGCTTGGGCATAAACCCGATAAAGACGACCTTCAAAGACGAATTGATTGACAAAATTAGAGCCAATATAAGTTTGTAAAGTTCTTAAAATACTATCAATATCAACGTTTTGCGCTTTGGCCTTTTCTCGGTCGATGGATAGCGTCAGCAAAGGACTATTAAACGTAAAAGTGGTAAAGGTTTGCCCAATTTCTGGCCGTTGATTAGCGGCCGTTATCACCCGTTGCACATTATCGATCAACGCATCCATTCCCTTTAACTGACGGTCTTGAATAAAGATTTCTGACCCGTCAAAGTTACTTAAACCATCCACAGGAGGGGCATTGCTGGCAAACACTCTAGCTCCAGATATGTTTTGAGCAAACTCTCGATTGAGAGTTTGAATGATGCCAAAAGCTGATTTTTTCGCGCCTGGCCGTTCTTCCCAAGGCTTTAATTTAATAAAGGTGAGAGACTTATTGGCGTTTCTCCCTTCAAAGGAAAATCCTGTTAAATTAATCACATGGTCTAGAGTTTGCTCCGCATTATCCATATTTTGAATAATGTCTGTAATTTGTCGATCAATGGCCTGAGTATAATTGAGAGATACCCCTGGGGGTGCGTCCGTTAGGGCGAAGAAATAGCCTTGATCTTCGGCTGGAATAAAGCCGGATGGCATAGTGGTATAGACCCAACCAGTAGCCACTAAGCCGGCAATAAATAAGGCCATAATGACAATTCGGATACGGGTTAAAAAATTAATAAAACCGCGATATCCTTGGCGAATAATATCAAATCCTTGGTTAAACCAGCGAAACAAAACGGCTAAAGGGCCGTGTTTGTCTTCAGGTGGACCCAGTAAAATGGCTGACATGGTAGGGGAGAAGGTTAAGGCATTGAAGGTGGAAAATAAAACTGCAAAGATGATAGTTAGGGCAAACTGTCGATAAACGATGCCGATGGTCCCTGGGAAGAAGCACACCGGAATAAACACCGCCATTAAGACAACGGAGGTGGAAATCGTCGCCCCAAACAGTTCATCCATTGCATCCATCGCTGCTTGCGTGGGGCGCATTCCCTGGGCTAATTTACTCGAAACTGCTTCTACAATGACGATGCCATCATCTACCACTAACCCAGTAGCCAAGACACACGCAAAAAGACTTAACTGGTTGAGGCTAAAGCCAAAAGCGTTTAAACCGATCATAGCCCCTACTAATGCCACAGGGATGGCAATACCCGGAATAATAGTGGTGCGCCAGTCTTGGAGGAACACAAAGATCACCAATACTACTAAGGCGATCGCCTGGAGTAGGGTGATGCTTAAATCGTTGAGAGAGGCATTCACAAATAGCGTATTATCTAAACCGATGACCACTTTCAGGCCAGGGGGAAAATTTGGCTCTAATTCTGCCATTTTCGCTTTAGCTGCGTCGGCGGTTTCTAGGGCGTTACTACCGGGTAACTGATAAATTAAAAATGCTACCCCTGTGAAGCCATCAACGTTAACTACAGTGTCATAGTTTTCCATCCCTAATTCTGCATAACCCACATCCCCAATGCGGATCAAGGTGCCATCGTTCCCAACTTTGACCACCAGATCCTCTGCTTCTGCAACGGTTTGAAAGCGTCCTTGTATCCGTAGGGGAAGTTCAAACTGTTGTTCGGGTGGGGCAGGTTGTTGTCCAATTCTTCCTACCCCAACATCAAAATTCTGTTCATTGATCACGGCCACTACATCTAAAGCGGTTAGTCCCCTAGCGGCTAATTTATCAGGATCAAGCCAGATTCTCATGGCATAGTTTGCCCCCCCAAATAAACCCACTGATCCCACCCCTGGCAACCCTTTCATCTCATTGGAGATGTAGCGATCAACATAGTTATAGATAAAGGTTTTATCATAGAGGGGTTGACCGTCTGGCCCGTTTTCAGCATAAAATCCATACACTAGAGTTAAACTGGGTGATTGGGTGTTTGTTCTCACCCCTGCTTGATTCACCACGGAGGGTAAGGTAGATTGAGCTTGAGAGACTCGGTTTTGAACCAGTACCTGGGCAGTATTGCGATCCATTTCCGTCGGAAAGGTGACGTTAATCGAGACATTCCCGGTATTATCGGTAAAGGAGTCGATCCACCTGACTTGCTCGGTTCCGTTGATTTCCCGTTCTAATACGGCGGTAACGTTGTCTTCTGTTGTTTTAGCATCAGCACCGATATAATTAGCTGTTACTGCAACTTTTTTCGGTGCAATTTCAGGTAACTTATCTAAGGGCAACACCGCCATAGAGATAGTCCCCAAAAGAATAATAACAATAGTGCAAACGGTACTTAATACAGGTCTTTTAATAAAAGCGTTTGATAGGGACAGTAACATGATCCTGGGTCAATTAAAGACGGGTAAAGAAGAAAGTTTGTTATGATTTGAGGTGTAATGCCGATTAGTTTAACAAAGATATCGCTTATTGATAACTAAATTAAATAATTTGTTTCATTGAGATTTATTTATCTTCTTTCTTAACTTTTGTTTTTGTTTTATCATGGTTAATATTTAGCTCAATATAATCATGAAAGTTCCTTGGAGATTTTATTCTTTAGCTACCGGATACAATAAACTTTTTATTGGTCTTGTTTTACTGTTTTTATTGGCTCCATTTGCCTCTTTAAATAGTTCTATTGGTTGGCTGGTTAGTATTTTCTTTCTTGTCACGTTATTTTTAGGTTTAAACACCCTTAATTTACCTAATAATATACTTTTTTTATTGAGGGTATTTGCTGCTTTAGGGTTTATTGCTGATATTATTGTTTTACCTTCTGATACTTTAACAGCGATCAGTTCTTTAATATCTGATTGTTCTTATAGTCTCTTTAACATACTGGTTATTTTAGCGATTGGATTTAGAATTTCCAACGAAGAAAAAGTCGATAAACAAGTGATTAGAGGAAGTATTTGTGTTTATTTACTTTTAGGAGTTTTCTGGTTTAGTTTATATAAAATTGTTTTATTTTTTGATCCCAATGCTTTCTCTCTCCCTGACCATTTAGAAGAATCTTCTTTATTTTATTTTAGCTTCACAACCTTAACAACCTTAGGCTATGGTGATATTACCCCTAATAATGCTTTTGCTATGACTTTAACTAATGCAGAAGCTTTAGTTGGACAAATGTATCCAGCAATTGCTATTGCTAAATTAGTCAGTCTTTATACGTCTGAATAACTTTTATTAACATAAAAAAATGTCTAAATTAACTCTAGGAACACGGTTATTTTTATCTCATTTATTAGTGATGTTTGTGGGATTAGGTAGTTTTATTTGTATTGCTAAATTTTCTTCACCTAGAATGTTTGTTATTCGCTTGGAAAAACTAGAACAACAAGGTTTTTTTACGGTTCGTTCAGCGAGAACTTATTTAGTTAAAGGCTTTGAAACAGCGTGGAATAATAGCGCATTTTGGTCAGTAATTTTCGGTGTTAGTGCTGCTGGAGGTGTGAGTTATTTTGTCTCTCGACGTACGATGAAACCTTTAAATCAAATGAAAGAAATTACTCAAAAATTAGCGCAAGGTCATTTAGATGAAAGAATGCCAGAAACCGATATTCCAGAATGGGATCAATTAGGAAATAGCTTCAATATCATGGCTAATAGTTTAGAAGGAGTTGAAAAAAGAAGACGAGAATTAATTAGTGATATGACCCATGAGTTAAGAACGCCTTTAACTGTTATGAGGGGTTATTTAGAAGAATTAGCTAATGGTTCCATTGAAGGAAATCCTGATCTCTATTTAAACTTAGTTAAAGAGACGAGAAGATTAGAAAGATTAATTCATGATCTGCAAGAACTTTCTAAAGCAGAAGCAGGTTATCTTTCTATTACTTTACATCCTATCAATATGATTCCTTTATTAAAGTCTTTAGTAGAAAGATTTAGCGATCAAATACTCGAAGACGGCCCAACAATTCAATTAAACTGTCCTCAAGAATTACCTCAAGTTTTAGCAGATAGCGATCGCATTGAACAAATATTAGTTAATTTAATGGGTAATGCCATTCGTTATACAGAAATAGGAACAATTACGATTAAAGCTTGGTCAACAAAGAAACAAGTTTGGATCGAAATTATTGACACAGGAATAGGGATTAAATCCGAAGATTTACCCTATGTTTTTGAAAGATTTTGGCGTGCCGATAAATCCCGTTCACGGTATTCTGGAGGGACAGGAATCGGCCTAGCAATTACTCGTCGTCTGGTAGAATTACAAGGGGGTAAAATTGAAGTAGAAAGTGAGATAGGAAAAGGAAGTGTTTTCCGCTTTTCTCTTTCTATTGCTTAATCTTTATGATTGATAACTAAATTATGAATATAGTATGGAAAAGTCCTTCTAAGAACTTAAACATTAATTCCCAAGAAGTTCATATATGGAAAAAAAACTTAGAACAATCATCTATCAATGTTCAAAAGAGTTTCAAAATTTTAAATGAAGATGAAAAGGATAAAGCTCAACGATTTCGCTTTGAAAAACATCAAAAAAGATTTACTATAGCAAGAAGTAGCTTAAAACAGATTTTAAGTTATTATTTGTTAATATCTCCTCAAGAAATTGAATTTGAGTATAATGATTATGGAAAACCTAAGTTATTAGATAAAATCAATAAACTTGGTTTACAGTTTAATGTATCCCATTCAGAAGATATTGCAATTTATGGCATAACTTGTCATTCTTTGATTGGAGTTGATATTGAATATATACGTCCGATGCCAGAAGCAGAGAATTTAGCAAAACGTTTCTTTTCTAAGCAAGAATATGAATATATTAGTTTATTATCGTCCGCAGAAAAAGAACGAGAGTTTTTTAAATTGTGGACAGTAAAAGAAGCTTATTTAAAAGCTATTGGAAAAGGAATAAGTGGAGGATTAGAAAAAGTAGAAATTTCCCCGAATGAACCAATAAAATTTCTTAATCTTCCTGGTTTTAATAGGGAAATTTGGCAAATATTTTCTTTTATTCCTGAAGACCACTATTTAGCAGCTATAGTCTTTAAAGGAGAATATTATAGAATTGATTATTGGCAATTTTAAACTTATATTGTGAAGCTAATAAACTTCCACATTGTTAGGAATAATACAAGATTTCCAGTCCAAAGTTATTAATCTATTACTATGTCAGTTGATCGAGGATTTTACCTAAATGCCTTCCTGCCGATTCATCAGAAAAATTCATTTCGGCATAGTTACCTGCCTCTTTAGCCATAGAACTCCGTAATTTCTCATCAGACCATAATTGAGCAATAGCACTACTTAAATCGTCAATAGAGTAAGGTTTCACAAATAGTCCTGTTCGACCATGGTCAATATAATCTTCTGAACCTACGCAACGAGTAGCGATCACAGGACGACTCATACGCATCGCTTCAACAATAGTTACTTGACCTGCTCCTGTAGTATGTTCTATTAATGGAATAATATTCACTCTTGCTTTCTGAGCTAAAACATGACATTGTTGTGGAGTCAGGCCTGAACGAACCTCTACGTTAGAAGGAATAGCTAAACCTTGTATTGAATGTTGAGCAGCAACAACAATGGTTCGTACTCCCAGTTTTTTCACAGCATTAAATAATGTTTGATAGTCACGATTAGCTGATCCCATTGCGACGACAAAAGGATTATCCATTTCTTCTGAGGTTACTATCGGAATAGGTGCTCGTTGTAAAGGAATGAATTTAAATCTACTTTCAGGGAGTTTTAACCAAGAGCTTACCGTTTCACATTCTTTTTTTGAATGAACAACAAACTGATCTATTTCTCTAAGTCCAGCACTAGCTAGTGACTGTTTGATCCCTGAATAAAGTTTTCCAATATTGAAACACCATGCTATGACTGGTACATTCTTCCTCGAAAAACGCTTTCTCCATCCGATCAAACTTGCTAGTTGAGGGAAAACAGTAATACAACCTCCAATAGTTTGTCCCCAAGCATCTCCACTTTGATTCCAGTGAATCAACCATTCTTCTAAAGGGGTATTTCGTGATGAACGATTGTGCCAGCCTAAATTAGTTGAATTTTCCTTACGGGGAATTTTTGTGAATTGATGTTCCCCAGAAGGAACAAAATCGTCTAGCCATCGAGCTTGGTCCATATTATTTTTCTCAAAAAAAGGTGCAACAACAGTCCAGTGCATAAGATTACTCTATTAGGCTATTAAAAAATTTTTTATATCGTACCATGATACTACAGTAAAAATCATAGTCTCAAAAGCGGGATTGATTACCTTTTGCGATTGCATTACACCTAAAACCTGTAAAATAATAAGTGACTTCATAGCTTCTTAGGTAAAATACCCATGTACAAGATATTGTTAACCGGAAGTGATGGACAAGTTGGCCAAGACTTACAGCAAACCTTAAGCCCTATTGGAGAAGTCATTGCTACTAACCGTCAGCAACTTGATTTAACCTCTCCTGATAATATTCGTCAAGTTATCCAAAAAATTCAACCCGATATTATTATTAATTCTGCTGCTTATACTGCCGTTGACAAAGCAGAAAGTGAATCAGACTTAGCTTTTGCAGTTAACGGAGTTGCTCCAGCAATCATAGCAGAAGAAGCTAAAAAAATAGGTGCATTTCTATTGCATATTTCTACAGATTATGTGTTTGACGGGAAGAAAAATACGCCTTATTTAGAAACAGATATCACTCACCCTTTAGGAGTTTATGGAAAAAGCAAACTCGCAGGAGAACAGGGTATCGAAAAAAACGGCGATCGCTATGTTATTTTAAGAACAGCTTGGGTTTATGGTACTGAAGGGAAAGGTAACTTTGTCAAAACTATGTTACGTTTAGGTCAGCAAAAAGAGCAATTAGGCATTGTTAGTGATCAAGTTGGCAGTCCCACCTGGTCTTATGATATTGCTAATACAATCTCCCAAATACTAACTAAACTTAATCTAGCAGAAACAAGAGAAATTTATCATTTTACAAATAGCGGTGTAGCAAGCTGGTATGATTTAGCAGTAGCTATTTTTGAAGAGGCTAAAAATCTTGGTTTTCCTCTAAATATTAAACAAGTTAATCCTATTACAACCGAAGAATATCCCACACCAGCTAAACGTCCTCATTATTCAGTTTTATCTGGAAAAAAGACGGCCAACCTATTAGGATACAATGCACCCTATTGGCGTGATTCCCTTAAAGAAATGTTAATAAAACTCTCTAAATAACTAACTTAAAATTATGAAGGCATTAATTCTTTCCGGCGGAAAAGGAACCAGACTACGACCCCTTACTTATACAGGTGCAAAACAATTAGTTCCTGTTGCGAATAAACCCATTCTATGGTACGGAATTGAGTCGATTGTTAAAGCGGGAATTACCGAGATTGGTATTATTATTAGTCCCGAAACAGGGGAAGAAATACGCAAAAAAACCGATAAGGGTAAACATTTAGGAGCAAATATTACCTATATTGTACAAGAGGAACCTTTAGGATTAGCCCATGCGGTAAAAGTAGCCCAACCCTTTTTAGGAAATGACCCCTTTATTATGTATTTAGGGGATAACTTAATTCAAGATGATCTGAACCTCTTTTTAGATAAGTTTAAAAATAAGCATTTAGATGGATTAATTTTATTGCGTTCCGTCCCTAATCCTACTGCTTTTGGTGTAGCTGAAGTGGACGAAAAAGGACGAGTATTAAAATTAGTTGAAAAGCCCAAACATCCTCCGTCAAATTTAGCACTGGTTGGGGTTTATTTCTTCTCTACTGGTATTCATGAAGCTATTGAGAACATTCAACCATCAGCGAGGGGAGAATTAGAAATTACCGATGCTATTCAAAAATTAATTGATAGTGAAAAAATTGTTGAATCAGTTCAATTAAATGGTTGGTGGTTAGACACAGGAAAAAAAGATGATTTACTAGAAGCAAACCGCATTATATTAGACACGAATTTAACCATCGATAAAGCAGGAAATATTGATCAATGTAGTAAAATAAGTGGTAGAGTCAATATAAAAAAAAGCTCAAAAATTATTAACAGTACCATTCGCGGACCTGTTATGATCGGAGAAAATTGTCATATTGAAAATTGTTTTATTGGTCCTTATACAAGTATTGGCGATCAATGTACTTTAATCGATGCTGATATTGAACATAGTGTCCTTTTAGAAGGCGCACAAGTATTAAAAATACATCAAAGAATTGTTGATAGTTTAATTGGACAACGAGCTAAACTAGAAATGGCTCCTCAACGACCAAAAGCTCTGAGATTCATGGTAGGAGATGATTCTCATATTGAATTAGTTTAAACTGGAGAATAAATTGTCCTCAAAGTTCTTTTATCAAAAAATCTCTTTCAACATCTATGCGCCCCAACCGCCATCCACACGCAGGGTTGCTCCAGTAATATTGCTGGCCTCCGGTGAAGCAACATACGCTACCAGGGAAGCCACCTCTTCGGGTTTGCCGTAGCGACCGAGAGCGGTCACAGCCTTTTGGTAGTTAGCTTGTGGTCCATCAGCGGGATTCGATTCGGTATCAATTGGCCCGGGTTCCACACAATTGACAGTAATCTTCTGCGGACCGAGATCTCGCGCCCAACCTCTGGTCAGACCGGCTATGGTGAATTTAGTGGCGCAGTAGATGGAAAGTCCTGGCATGGGTACGGCTTCGCCCAAAGAACTACCAATGTTGATGATGCGTCCGCCCGACTCCATACGTCGAGCAGCTTCTCGACTGGCGACAAACACCCCACGCACGTTAAGGTTAATTTGCTTGTCAAAATCTTCGTCGGTAATCTCGGCCAGGCTTCCAGGGACGGCAGTTCCTGCATTATTAACCAAAATTGAGACCTTACCCAAACTCTTTTCGGCTTCGTTGAACAGGCTGATCACTTGAGCCGGGTCACTCATATCAGCTTTGATAGCGATCGCCTGTCCGCCATCAGTCACAATCTGCTCCACCAGCTTTTTAGCTGCATCGGGACTGCTGGCGTAATTCACTACCACATGGGCACCATGACTTGCTAACTTCTGGCAAATCGCAGCTCCGATACCACGGGAGCCACCAGTGACGAGGGCAACTTTGTTCGATAACGGTTGATTCATAAAAAATAACTAAAATAGAGAACAACAAATATTATAAATTTATAATTTCGACATTTCTGAAAAAACGAAGGTATTTCAACCTCATGGGGTACGTCATTTTCATTATAGCAGTTTTCAATTGATCTGAATTCCTACAAGGTCTTAACCATAATTTATAGTGCTATCGTAACTTACATTTATCCATAATTATTTTCTCATATTCTTTCCCTAAACTTTCCCAAGTAAAATGATTTTCTACATAATATCGAGCATTTTTTGATAAAGTCTGGCGTAATTTTTTATCTTCAAATAAATTACTAATAGCTTTCATATATTCCTTTATTGTATTCGCTCTTAACGCTCTTAAAGGGATGTTTTTTCCATCAACTTCCATTCCTTCTAAACCGCGATCGCTTGCTACGATAGGAACCCCTACAGCCATTGCTTCTAGGGTTTTATTTTTAATACCAAATCCTGACCTTAAAGGAATGACACACACCGTTGCTTTATGCAAATACTCTGCCATTGAAGGCACTTTTCCCGTGACAATAATATCTGGGATTTCTGCTAATTTTATAACTGAAGGTGCAGGATTTGCACCAACAATAGTTAAAGTAAGATCAGGATATTTTTGACGTAATAAAGGAAAAATATCTTGACTAAAAAAGCAAGCAGCATCAATATTTACCACATAATCCATTCCCCCCGTAATAATCAAATGATGACCTCCTGGGTCACTTTTTCGATAAGGAAAAATGTCTAAATCAACCCCATTAGGAAGTACAGAAACTGGAGTATCGATCTTAAATTCTTTCAGTTGTTGATAATCTTCATCTGTGGTGACAACAATATGGGAAAACTTCTGATAAACTCGTTTTTCGTAACGTTTTAATAACGGTAAATAAAGGCGATCACGTTTAAAATTTTCAGAGGTTCCTGTTTCTAATTGATGTTTACAGGTTCGGTAGACAGAGCTATGACTATTAATAATGGTTTTTATCTTATTTTTATAAGAAGGACGAATATAAATTTCATTCACACTGTGTTCACAAGTAATGGCATCAAAATTATTGTTTTCAACTGCTTGATCAAGCCACTTTTGAATAGACTGGTCGTACAAAAAAGAAACATTAGGAGGGGTTCCTGTTATTAAAAATTGACTAAATCGGTTAAATTTTTTAAGTAGTCCTGTTTTGGGGTTAGCAGGACGAGGAAAGAGTATTAAACTTTTAACCCAATGCTTTAAAGCTTCTATTTCTTCTGTAGTAATATCTTCAGCTTTTTGAGTTAAAAAAGTGATTTCATGATGATAACTTAACTGTTTTAATAAATTAAAGGTTCTAACTTGAGTTCCCCCTCGACTGGGAGGATAAGGAAAAGTAGCACAAATCATTAATAATTTCATTGCATCAGAGTAATGGAAACGACAAGTAAACCTGCATGATCTTAATCCAAAAGATATGTTATTATATCAAGTGAGACAAATAAGTATTCGGTAGCAGATTTTGTTATTAGCATTGACGGGTCTTTCCCTTTCAGCCTTGATACGATTCTCTCCGATCACTCAATCTCTACAATCCTTGTAAATAGCGGAGATAATCTAAAAATGTCAATTTATGTAGGAAATTTATCCTATGACGTAACCAAAGAAGACCTTAGCGAAGTCTTTACAGATTATGGTCAGGTTAAGCGTGTTCATATCCCTACTGATCGTGATACCGGCCGTATGCGTGGTTTTGCTTTTGTAGAAATGACTTCTGATGATCAAGAAGAGAAAGCTATCTCTACCCTAGATGGGGCTGAATGGATGGGTCGCACCTTAAAAGTTAACAAAGCAAAAGAACGTCAACCTCGTGGTTCTTTTAACGGTGGTGGTCGAGGAGGCCGTGGCCGTTTCTAAGTTCAAATCATTGAATTAATTCATTGAAGGGTAGGGGTTTTCGACTTTCTACCCTTTGTTATGACTTAGCCTATGTTCTACCATCATTTTGACCACCTCTGGCATTTTATATTGAGCTTTCCAACCTAATTTTTCTTCTGCTTTGCTTGGATTAGCACAACTGTAAGAGATATCGGTAGGACGAAATAAACTTTGATCAGTGATTACATAATCTTGCCAATTTAATTCTAAACAATTAAAGGTTTCAATGACAAACTCTTCTAAAGAATAACTATCTCCTGTAGCAATAACATAATCATCAGCTTGGGGTTGTTGCAGCATTAAATACATGGCTTGAATATATTCAGGGGCCCATCCCCAGTCCCGTCTAATCTTAACATTTCCTAGTTGTAATTTCTGGGAGTGATCTTTAGCAATTTTACAAGCTGTTGCGACAATTTTTTGAGTCACAAATCGTTGGGGACGAAGAGGAGATTCGTGATTAAATAAGATACCAGAACAGGCAAAAATACCATAAGCTTCTCGATAATTTGCCACTTCCCAAAAGGCCGCAGATTTAGCTACAGCATAAGGACTGCGAGGACGAAACGGGGTTAATTCATCGGCCGGGGTTGTCCCAATATCCCCAAAACATTCGCTTGACCCTGCATTATAAAACTTAATCGGTGCATCGGTAAAACGAATGGCCTCAAGTAAATTTAAAGTACCCGTGGCGATACTATCTAATGTTTCTACAGGAAGTTCAAAAGACAATCCCACGGAACTTTGACCCGCTAAATTATAGACCTCATCGGGTTCAATTTTATTGAGAGTTTGTAGAACACTCCGAAAGTCATTTAAAGCCATGGATTCAACTTTAACTTGTTTGCGAATTCCCAGACGAACTAAGTTTTGAAACGAGGACATTTGAGCGTCCCGTGAGGTTCCGCAAACCAAATAACCCTTGTTTAAAAGAAACTGAGCTAAATAAGACCCATCTTGTCCAGAAATGCCACAAATTAAAGCTGTTTTTTGTCCCATTTTATATTGTTATTTTGTTGAAGAATTAGAAGATTTGAAGAATAATTGTAAAGCTTCTTTTAAATAGCCAATTTGACCATAAGCATAAACTAAATTATCAAAACTTTGTGCCGGTTTACCAAGATATTTTACAGATTTATATAAACCTCTAAGTAATCTTTCTCCTCCTCTTCCTAACTGATTAATACCAGTACGGCCAGCAATTTCTTCTCGATAACATTCGCTCACCCCTTGCCACCAACTACGCCGTAAAAACCAACTTCGTTGAAGCCTTTCCGGAGCAACATTATGGGCAACCAGTGCATCAGGAAGATAGGCAACCTCCCATCCTTGATTTAAGGCTAATTCTGTCATAAATAATTCTTCGTTAGATAGCAGTTTTTGGCCGACTCTACCTAAATTAGCATCGAAACCACCAATTTTCTCTAAAAATGACCGTCTCAGGGAATAATTTAAACCTCTTGGGGTAAGTTGGGGGTTGGTGATTGATACTTCTTCTTCCCCTAAATCATAAGCTCCTAATCCTCCTGCTAACTCTTGAGAAATCCAAGCCGGCGGAGTCATATGATCAGGCCAGATTAAGGTGACTTTACCCCCCGCGATCGCTAATTTTTCTTTGCGTTCATAAGCGTCTACCAGAACCTTTAACCAGTGAGGTGAAGCGATCGCATCATCATCAAGATAGGCTAAAATGGGAGCAGTAGTTTCTTTAGCTCCTCGATTACGAGCAACGGATAGCCCTAAAATTGGCTCATAAACGTATCTAAGGTGAGTATTTGATAAAAAGGGTTCAACCACTTCTTTTGTACCATCTGTGGAGCCATTATCGACGATTAGGACTTCATAGATTACCCCCTCTTGAGCTAAAAGACTTTTAATAGCATCACCTAAATAGCGATCGCGGTTATGGGTGCAGATGATAGCAGCAATTTGAGCATTAGACATGATTATAAGAAGGGGTATAGACCATTTCAGGGTGTGAATTTAGTATAGGTATCTAACAACACTTGTTCATAACGTTGAGTCATTTGTTCCCAAGTATATTTATTTTCGACTAAAGTCCGTCCGTTATGGGATAATTTTTCTCTTAGCTTTGCATCCTGAAAGAGACGGCCTACTGCATAAACATATTCATCTACATTATTGGCTCTCATGGCTACTAAAGGAACCCCTGGCCCATCAACGGGTAATCCTTCTAAACCGTAATCACTAGCTACTAATGGGGTTCCGGTGGCCAATGCTTCAAGAGTTCGCATTTTCGTTCCGACACTTTTGCGAATGGGAATAACTGATACAGTGGTGTTATGGAGGTAGTCAAGAACACAAGGGACTTGTCCCGTGACGTGAACCCCTGAAAGTTCCTTTAATTCTAAAACTTTTTCAACCGGCCGACTTCCCACGAGATCAAGGGTTGCATCGGGATAGCGTTGGCGAATTTTCGGAAAAACCTCTAAACTAAAAAACCGTGCAGCATCGACATTAGCAGGTTTGTCCATAGCACCAACAAAGGTAATACGGTGTCCGTCCTTATTATTAGAACGTTTTGGAAAAACTTGTAAGTTGAGTCCATTGGGAACGAGGATAACAGGGACTTCTAATTTTAAGTTTTTTAGGGTTTGTTGTTCGGTTTGATTCGCTGCGACAACGGATGCAAATTTATGACAATATTGTCTTTCATAGCGACGTAATAGGGGTAAACTTAATTGATCCCTTAATCCGCTATCATTAGAATTGGTTTCAATTTGATGTTTATACATCCCATAGACAGAACGATGAATATCAATCACTGTCGGGATTTTTGTTTGCCATTCTGGTCTAACATAAATTTCATTCGCACTTCCTTCGCATAACAAGATATCAAACTTTTCAGATTCAATTGCTTGATCTAACCATTCTTGAATAGCAGACGAATAATGAGATAACACCCTCGGTGGTGTTCCTTGCTGCACAAATACCCCTAGTTGTTTAGCCGTTTCTAAGAAACCTTTGCCATTTTCATGATGGTTGACAGCAGGAAAAACAATACAATTGTTAATGTGCTGCTGTAGCGCATCAATATCCTCCTCTAACACTTGTTCGGGTTCTTGGGTAACTAGGGTAATGTCATACTTTGTATTAAGATGTTTGAGTAAGGAGAAGGTTCTTACCTGGGCTTTTCCCTGTATTGGTGGATAAGGAAAAAGGGATGAAAGTACAAGAATCTTCATAGGTAGATTCATTAGTTATCTAGATTTAGTTTAGCAAGCTTCTCTTTATCTGCAACCTATCTTAAGTAAATATTATTACCCCGTCCTCATAGAAAACTCTGAAATACTCAATTTTTATGATTTTTCACTCATAGTTTATTATGTTTTTCTAACTTTTTTAGTTCATTTGTTCAAAAATGCTTAATTATAACTTTATTTTTGTTGTTATTTAAGATTTAGTTAAAAAATTGAAAATCTCGAATTTTGTAAGAATTATTCCTACGCTATTATTTATCCTCGCTTTTTTATTTGTTATACAAATGTCTTCTAGTCATTCTAATTTAGATTATTCTTTACTAAGCGATCCGTTTTTACAGTTTCCTACGGAATCATCGGTTAAAGTTATTTGGTTTACTGAATTTCCGGGAATTGAACATAAAATTGTTTATGGAGACAATTTAGACAAAGAAATAATTGCTAAGACAACTGAATTAAGTCGTACGAGAGAAGATGAACAATCAAAGGTAAAGGGTGATTATTCGCAAACAACCAGACGCAATATTTGGCGACACGAAGGAGAAATTACAGAGTTGAATCAAGGAAAGAAAGTTCCTTATAAAGTGGTGAGTTTAGTTAAAGAAAATAAAATAGAAAGCAATGTTTTTTCTTTAACTTCTTCTCCTAAAAAAGAAACGCCTTTAAAAATTTTATTAACCTCTGACCATCAATTAAAGCCAATGGTAGCAGCTAATTTACAAAAAGTTGCGGAAACGATGGGTAAAATTGATGCTATTTTTTTTGCTGGTGATTTAGTTAATGTTCCTGACCGCGCTTCAGAATGGTTTGATGATAAACGAGGTGGGGCTTTTTTTCCTTGTCTGCAAGGATTAGCTAATTATACAATAGAAACTGAAGAGACAAAAACCGTTTATCGTGGAGGTCAATTGATTCAATCTGCCCCATTATTTCCTACCATTGGTAATCATGAAGTCATGGGAAAATGGTCAGAGAGCAAAGGTCTATCTAAACAATTTGTAGATGCTATTCCTAGAGAAGTGGCTGAAAGTCTTTACTCAGAAAAAGCTGATGGTATCAACCCCAATTATGATAGTGATTTTAAAGAAAATTGGATAAAAAACAATTCATTTAATACCGATACTTATGAAGAGATTTTTTCCTTTCCTCAAACACAATCGAATAACAGTCATTATTACGCTGTCACTTTTGGTGACATTCGTTTAGTGGTTTTACAAGTGACTAATATTTGGCGTTCTCCTAGCTTAGATAAGAATGTCAAAGGAAGATATCAAGAAGCAGAAAAAGACTTTAATAACGCTGAAAATTGGGGTTATGGTCAACATATTTTTAAACCGATTAAAAAAGGAAGTGAACAGTATCAATGGTTAGAAAAAGAACTAAAAAGTGAAGTATTTCAAAAAGCAAAATATAAAATAGTAATGTTTCATCATCCCGTTCATACCTTAGGAGGCAATATTGTTCCACCTTATACCGATCCCATACAAAAAATCAATAAGGATGCTGATGGAAATATAACAGAAATTCGTTACCAATATCCCAAAGAAAAAGATTATCTTATTCAAGATTTAATGCCACTTTTAGAAACAGCAAATGTTAACTTAGTATTTTATGGTCATTCTCATCTGTGGAACCGTTTTATCAGTTCTAATGGTATTAATTTTCTCGAATCTTCTAATGTAGGTAATAGTTACGGCGCACATTTAGGAGAAAATAAAAGACCAATTCCGCCTGATTATTCTGCGTTAAACTATGTCGAAATTGGCGATCCCAATGGACTTAAACCCGTCATTCCTAATTTAGCACCTTTAATAGATGAAAATAATCATCCTTTACCTTACATTGCCAGTAATGAAATTACCGTTTTTAGCATTTTAGATACAAAAAAAGGAACAGTTAGTAGTTATTACTTTGATATCCGTAAACCTGATTCTAATGCGATTAAATTTGATGAATTTGTAATTTGATGATATTTTTATAATGTTTATCATGATATTTGTTGATCCCCATTAGGTAAGTTTTTGCGTTAGGGGCTTTGCTTAGGTTACATTCATTGATATACTGACAACAGCATTAAATTGATAATAAACCGTACACAACCTTTAAGGAAGTTGTGTTTTTTCTAGGGACAATTCATAAACTGTTCTTATGAATCAATTTTTTGCGTTCCTTTTATAGATAATGATTTCTTTCATAACTATATAGCAAATTCACTTAAGTTTGAGTCAGTTTGCTATAACCCCTTAAAAATAAATGATGGTTAATTATGAATCGTTTTCTGTACGAAAAATCTAAAAGTTACCAAGGATATTTAATTATTCCTTTTCTTATTGCTAAAGTTAGTGGAGAATTTATTTATTCCTATGCTTTATTATCAGCAGAGGGTTACGATGATGAATTCCACAAAGCTAAAAATCCCACGGGACTCTGTTCTAATACATTAGGTGGGATCATAGATATTGCTCAAGAACATCTTAATCAATATAGTGTCAATTTAAAAGAAGATAATTATTTTAATCAACGCTATACTTACCAAAATACATTAATTATTATTCATCAAGAAGGAAAGAGATGTTTTTATGATCATTATCCTTCCCATGAATTAAGAAATATTGCTGCACCAACTTTATTTCTAAGTCCTAATGATTGTATTGATTGGATCAAAAAAAGATTGGATCGTCGTCAAGCTCAACTATATTAAAATGATTGATATAGTTTAAGGCAACATTTTTACTCAGTTAGGGAAATTTACGAAAAGTAACTTATTCGTTTTCTCTAACTTGTTATCCTGGATACCTGAATTTAGATAATATTATCGCTATACACTCCAAACTCCTAAACTGAATCCGAATTTGATAGTATAGATTCTAGGTTAAGAAACAAATTAATCTATTGATTTATGCAAAAACGACAAAAAGATAAATTTTACTTTAAATTATCCTTACCATTCCTGATCATTGTTTTTTTTATTTTATTAATTATTACTCCATCTTCTGCGTTAGAAAAAGACTTAGAAAAATCCTTACCCCCTTTACAAAGTCATTCCTTACCCACCCCCTTAAATCAATGGAAAAATGAACCTTATTCAGGGGATTATTTTGAACAAATTCAACCCAGTGTAGCAGGATATTTACTGTGGTCAAAGTTTCCCATTAAAATATATTTTAATCGTCCCGATAATCCTAATGATACTGCTGCAACAACTCGTCGTTTTAATCAGTGGGTTAATGCAGTTGAAACTTCTATCACTGAATGGAATAGTTATTTACCCATAACAGAAGTTTCTCAACGAGAATTAGCCGATATTATTATACAAAGAATTGACCCACCTATTGATGCAGAAATTGATCCAGAAACAGGAAACCTAAAAATTCCTAGAGCAAAAACAGCGCAAACTCGCTATGAATTCTATATTAAAGATAATAAACTTTTCCATAAAATGATCATACAAATTAGTCCCCGTTTAGGTCCTCTTGCAACCCTATCCGCAGCGCGTCATGAATTAGGCCATGGTTTAGGAATTTGGGGTCATAGTTTACAAAAAAATGATGTCCTTTATTTTTCACAAGTCAGTTCATCTATTCCTATTTCTTCTAGGGATATTAACACTTTAAAAAGAATTTATGAGCAACCGACTCGTTTAGGATGGACGTTACCAATGAATAATTAATAATCAATTATTATCTCATACTTTTTAATTATGACTTTTGGCAGAAATTTAATGAAAATCTAATTAGAAACTGTTATATTAAGAAATGTAGCAATTATAATTAATAACGGAGATAAAAAAATGTCAGAGACAATTGTATTAGGTGGTGGCTGTTTTTGGTGCGTCGAATCAGTTTATCAAAATGTCGAAGGGGTAGAAAGTGTTGAATCTGGTTATGCAGGAGGAGATACGAAAAATCCAACTTATGATCAAGTGTGTGGTGGTAGAACTGGACACGCAGAAGTGGTTAAAGTAACCTTTAGTTCTAAGAAGATTTCCTTAACAGAGATATTACAAATCTTTTTTACGGTCAGTCATGACCCTACTACATTAAACCGACAAGGAAACGATGTGGGAACTCAATACCGTTCTATTATTCTCTGGAACTCACAAGAACAACTCGAAACTGCGAAGCAAGTGATTGATAAGCTCAATAAGGAAGATGTTTTTAATGGGAAAATTGTCACAGAATTAAAAGAATTAACCGACTATTATCCCGCAGAAGACTATCATCAAAACTATTTCAAAAAGCATCCTAATCAACCTTACTGCTTATTTAGTATTCCTCCTAAATTAAACAAGCTCAAGAAGTATTTTCCTGAGAAAATGTTAGCTTAACATTCTTCTACCTTCTGTCTTTTTGTTGATATTATTCCTTATCTTCTGACCAAACAGACGGAGAAATGTCTTGTCGAGGTAAGGGAGAAACAGGAGGAGGAGACACGGGACCAAATAACTGAGGAGTCGATAAAGGCCGTTCATAGTCGGCCACTACTTCTCGTAGTTGACTGACACGGAAGACGAGTTTAAACTTTTGCCCCAACTCCGTCTTAATTAACTGTTCAACTAAGCTAACCTGAGTGGGAGTAATGGGGTTTTTAATATTTTCTTGAACGGTCACTAAGATAATGGGATATTCTTTACTCCAGGGAAACGTTGGCCATTGAACTTTTAAACCAACTAACTCACTTTGTTGACCAACGGTAACAGTTCTATTTTCTAAGAGGGTTTTAATTTTTCCTTCAAACCTTTCTTGTCGAAGAAGATTACCAAAACTGATAAACAAAGGAAACACTAAAATTCCTGTCATGGCCACAAAGCCACTCAACGCTTGACTGGTTTGGCTGTAATTGAGGTAATAACCCCCAAAAATAAAGATAACGATGCAAGATAGGGTAATGCCTAAAAGGTTGGTTAAATACAGCAAAAATGCGCCACTGGCTAGGGGTAACGACTGTTGAGATAGGGCAATACCAACAACACATAAAGGAGGCATCAAGGCTACAGAAATAGCGGTTCCTGCTAAAGCATCGCTGAGTTTACGACGAATTTTCGCAAAACCACTAATAGCCCCTGCGGCCACAGCAACCCCTAAATCCGCTAAATTGGGTTGAGTGCGTCCTAAAATTTCTGAACCAAAAGAGGCTTCTGGAAGACCGAAAAACGCTCCAACCAAAGCAGAAATCATCATCGATGTTCCCGTTCCAATGATTAGGGTCATCAAACTAATTCTTACCAAAATGCGATCGGTATCTAACATTCCTAACGCTAAACCCCGTAACGGTAACATTAAAGGAGCGATTAACATAGCACCGATAATGACGGCAGCACTGTTAATTAAAAGTCCAAGGGTGGCAATAACACAAGAACTAATCGTTAAAACCAGAAATTCAGTATCGAGTTCAGCCTCGTCTAAAAGTTCTTGTTGCAATTTTTCCCTAATATCCGGGGGAACTCTGGGAATTTTTCGTTTTAACCATTGCTTGATCTCCATTAACATTAACCACCTCGAACCCTATGAAAAAATAAAATATTAATTATTAGCTTAGCCATTGCAAAATAGAATGGCTGAGATTTCTTAGTCATCGATTATAAAAATTAAATGTTAAGAATTAAACAAAAAAAATCTAAAAATCAGTCTTGTGATCAAGGGTTTGCTTATATATTATTCATGGTTTAACTCAATTTATTCAATTTTCCCTAACTTTGTGTTTTTTTGATGACACGATCGCTGATTTTTGAGAGATAAATGTGTTATCCCATGATCAGTAAACGAGGCGTTAATGATTTAAGTCTCCCGTCAATTGACAGGTTGTTTTATTTTCTATTTTCCTTAAACTATGAGCAAAACAGGTAAAATTTACTGTTTTCAAGCAGATTATCGAGCATCTACCCAGTTTGATGCCCATCAAGTTCCTGATTGGCTATCTTTAGAGGTTCACTGGAAAGGTTATTGTATCTCTACGGTTCCTTGGGTTGCTGATGTAGCTAGGGTTCTAGGTGTTTTACCCGTTGACGATACCCCAGAAGCTTGGATGAATTATCTAGAAGAATTAGGGCTAGAAGGGGTGACACAGGTATGCTGTGAAGACTTTTATGAAGACCGATTATATTCTTGATGAAAGCTTAGCGATAGAATTCGAGGGGGCAACATCGCCCCCATTAAGAGCCAAGTTCACATAAAAAAAATTAAGAACTTGAAGCAGGAAGGGCAATACCTTCGGCTGCTTGGCGAAACGTCTCCACCTGATCGCTATAATCAATGGGTAAGACTCCAACAACATTATCGTGGGGACGAGGAATAATTACCCAAGTTTCTAGGGTAGCCCCTTCTGTCCGTTCAATGGCATCAATTCCAGCAGCCATAGCGGTTTTAACTTCTTGAACGTCTCCGCGAATATTGAGAGTAAAACGAGCGCTTCCGGCTCGAATATAACCAACGATGGTAATTCTTCCTGCTTTAACCATAGCGTCAGCGGCCGCTAAAATTCCTGGAAAACCTTTTGATTCAATTGATCCGACAGCTTTTTGAGTCATAGGAAGTCTCCTAAATAGTGATTGATGGCGTTGTTAACAATAGGATTAATTTTATGGTGAAAGGGTGCAATAACGAAGTCAGACGTTTCATCGTTAAACTTTGCTACGATTGCAGAGCAATAGTCAAAATTAATAAAGCTTTACCCTGCAATATAATCAAGAGACAGGATTTTTCACTCCTTTATCTTGATAACTTTATGAAACTCGGAATGGTTCAATTTCTTCTGTGAAATCTAGAGGTAGGATACTGAGCAAGTTTTCTGGGGGGTTAGGGACAATGTAATGACTAGATACTTTACCATTGTAAGATTTTTCAGCTGCTTCTTTTCCTGCTTCCATAGCGATTTTTACCTCAGAAACGGGGCCACGAATGGCTACTAAAAATTCTCCACGTTCGGCTTTATCAGAATAAACAATTGTCACCCTTCCTCCTTTTACCATTGCATCAGCTGCTGCTAACACGGCGGGAAATCCTACAGTTTGAATGACACCAACGGCTTGAGGCATAAGGGTAATGATGGGAAAAGCATGGTTTTTCTTGCTCACTCATCATATCATGATAGGGATTCTCCTATGTCAATTAATAATGAACGATACGAAAGCCAATATCATAAAGGGATGTCAGGGGATCAAGTTTAGCTCGGTAAGCTGAACGACATTTATGGGGAGAACAATTCCATGATCCTCCTCTTAAAACTCGTCTGGTTTCTTCTGTATGGCCAATCCAAGCCTGGCCATTGTCAGGAGATCCTACATAATTTTTATGCCAGACATCCTCACACCATTCTCGGACATTACCGTACATATCATAAAGTCCGAAACTATTAGCAACTCCAAAATGTCCTACCGCAGTGGTTTCCCGTCGATCTTCTCCCAATGGCCCATGACGATAAGACCCTTTACTACAAATTTTCCCTTGATACTCCCAGTCAACCCCAGAATAGTTAGCTAAGTTTGTGGTAATGGTTTCCCCGAAATGAAAAGGGGTGGTTGTATTAGCACGGCAAGCATACTCCCATTGAGCTTCACTAGGGAGATAATAAGACCGTTGACTATATTCGGATAACCTAGCACAAAATTCTTGGACATCGTACCAACAAACTTGTTCTACAGGACGATTCGGATTAGAAAAATTAGCTGGCTCAGGATCGAGAAATTGTTTAATACAAGGCAGTTTGGCCACGACTTTCCATTGGTGTTGAGTAATAGGATATTTACTCATCCAAAAGGGTTTGAGGGTGACTAAATGTTGAGGGGTTTGGGAAGATAAGCATCCTTCTTCTGTCTTCAAAGAACCCATATAAAAGGTTCCCCCTGGAATGGCTACCATTTCTAAGGTAGATTCGTGTTCTAATTTTTCTAGGAAATATAAGGTTTTTTTGTTTTCCCGTTGAGTAATTTCGCCTTGGGGGTTGACTGTGACAACCTCGAATTCATAAGAGGAGAGTTGAGTCGTCATGAAAACTATGAGATGAGGGAGTTTTACTAAAAGATTTTTAATCTGTTGTAAGTTTCACCATAGAATACCATAGTTGCGTCTTCGGGGTGGAGAACTAGCAAGCTTAGACCAATGATTAATAATTAATAATTTTATTGACTTTTAAAATATATTTTTAATAGCAAATGCAATAAAAATTCATATGATTGTTCAGTGAATCTCAGTTAAAATAACCCTATATTAATACTCAAAAAATATCTTGTATTTTTAAAAACTAAAGATAGGAGTTATTCTCATGGTAACAAAAGTCGGAATTTTAGTAGTTCACGGCATTGGTGAACAGAAAAAATTTGAAACAGTTGAAGAAATTGTTAGGGATATGGCAACGGCTTTAAAAGCTGATAATAAAAAAAATCTCAAAGTTAGAATCATTATCAATGATCAAAATACAGGAGCTTACGGAGCCAGTCAACAAACTTGGCAAGCTGATGATAAAGAACCTCTTATTATTGAAGTTAAAGATAAAAATGATCAGATAACAGAGTTAGCTTTTAGTGAGGTTTGGTGGGCGGATCTTGGAGATCCAGATAGCTTAAAAACTGAACTGGGTTTTTGGGCGTGGGGGTTATCTTTATGGTCAAGAAAACAATATAGTAATCCTAATTTAGCAACAAGTGATAAAGTAAGACCCCCTGAAGATATGCAGGGCAACAGACCTAAAATGGACTTAAAAGGTCGCTTAAGCTTCTTTTGGGTCTCCTTGGTTATTTTATTAGTTCTTCCTGTACTTTCATTTTTGAGTGTTATTTTACGTAAAGTCTTAGGCTTTGATTTACGCCCTGATATTTTAGTTCAATATTTAGGAGATGTTAAGCTTTATCAAGAAGGAAAAAGAACAGGAAAAGGCCCCTTAGTAGATTTAGGACAACCTCCCCGTGTTTCCGTTCGACGACGGATGGTTAAAGGGTTAGTGAACATGAGTTTGAGGAATTACGATCGCTGGTATGTTTTATCCCATAGTTTAGGAACCCTTGTTGCGTTTAATGGATTAATGGAAACAGAGGAAGCTTTACCTAATTATTTGAGTCAAGAATTATGGAAAAAATGGAAGAATCGACCCGATTTCCAAACCCAAAAAGCAGCTAAAGGTTTAACATCGGAAGAAGAAGAGAATATGTTTCCTTCTCGTCCTGCTTGGTTAAACAACAATGATATTGTTTCTCGTTCTGAGTTGTTTAAAAACTTACAAGGATTTGTCACTTATGGTTCTCCTTTAAGTAAATTTGGTGTAGTTTGGCCAGCTATTGTTCCTGTGAATAAAGATAGCAATATTTTTAACTCTAAATTTCAATGGTTAAATATTTATGATCCGACAGATCCCGTAGCAGGAAGAAGCGCATTATTCAACTTCAAAACCAATGAAAATAAGCAACAACCAAAAGAAATTGCTTATAAAGCAGAAGGAATTCATTTGTTGAGTCATATTAAATATTTGAATTATAAACCAAGTCGAAAAACCCCATTAATAAAACAATTAGCGGACTGGATATTAGAGGGGAATTCTTTTCAACCTGGAAAACCCTCTTTAGGTTGGCCTCAACCTTCTGTGATTTCAATTTATAATAGTATTCGTATTCTAATTTGGCTAGTTGTTGCAGTTCTAATTTCTTGGGTTTTAGGTTTCTTTATCCGCTTTGCGTTACCAGATTCCATTGAAAAAGTAGTCCGAGACATTCCTTATTTATATATAGCAAATCCATTGACCTATATTTTATTAGGGATTATTATTGTCTTTATTGTTGGCATTATCATGAGAGTATTGCAACTGAATACTAACTCAAGATAAAGTTTAAATAGATTAGGTCATGGAAAATAAACAGTAAAATGCCTCATATTATCTTAGTTGGTGATTCAATTTTTGATAACGCTGCATACGTTGGTGAGAACAATCCTGATGTTATTACTCAGTTACAAAATGTTCTACCTGAGACTTGGCAAGGAACTCTAAATGCAGTTGATGGCCATAAAGTAGAGGATATTAATAGCCAACTTGGAAAACTACCAAAAGATGCAACTCATCTCATTCTCAGTGTGGGTGGCAATGATTCCTTGAGTTCTATTAACATTTTAGATGAAAAGGTGGATTCTTCTGCACAAGTTTTTGACCAACTGGCCAAGTTAAGAGAAGAATTTGAACAACAATATCAGGAGTTGTTAAAAACAATTCTGGGGTTTCATCTCTCAACGACTATCTGTACTATTTATAATCCGAATTTTGCGGATAAAATGTTACAAAAACGAAGTATGACAGCATTAACTATTTTCAATGATGTCATTCTGACACAGGGGTTTAAATTGGGTCTTCCTATCATTGATTTAAGATTAGTGTTTAATGAATCTCAAGATTATGCTAATCCTATTGAACCTTCTATGCAAGGTGGTCAAAAACTTGTCAATGTTATTTTAAATGTTATTGAAAATTATGACTTTAATCAACAATACACTCGAATATTTTATTAATTATGTAGTTATTTTAAATCAATAATTTTGCTAATTCACAAAATCCATCAATTTCTAACAAGTTAGTTATATAAGCAGGCTTATATTGTAATTTTTCTGTATATTTGAGAATATTATTAACCCCGACAGAAATAGGAAATATGTCTGTATTAAATAAGCTTTCATCATTGGGACTATCTCCTACGGTCATAATTTCTTGTAAAGATAATTGTTTAAAGTATGTTTCTTTGATCCTCATTAATGCTTTTGCTTTATCCTGTTCTACAGGTTTGAGATGTCCTTGAATATGACTGTAAGTAAAACCCCAGTTATTTTTATCACAAATTTTTTTGATATTTAGTAATTGTCCTTGAGTTAAGTCATGACAATCAAATGTCCAATCTGTGATTCTGAATTGATTATCACTAGAGGTTATTAATTGAGGAAATTGAGATTTTAAATATTCAAAGTTATGTTGTAACGATTGACGATGTTTACTGACATTATTAATAGCTGTTAATGGGGTAATTTTTTGATTATCTTTTAAACAATAAATACCTCCATTTTCAGCAATAATACCCCAAACAGGTAAATAATTAACGATTCCTTGACACCACCCTGCTGATCGTCCTGTAATTAGTATAACTTGTATATTATGTTGTTTTAATTGTTCTAAAGTTAAGAATAACTGACTACTAAATTCACTATTTTTAGTTAAAGTTCCGTCAATATCGGTAGCAATAATTTTGATGTTTTGAATATGTTTAGTAACTAATTCTTGAGTTATTTTTCTTAAAGTCATTTTAGAGAATTCCTCAATTAAAATATTTCATGTTCTTACTATAATTCCTATTTTATAGATTTGATAATTCTTCTCGTACCTTCATTAATAATTCTCCTAAACGATTTTTTCCAGTATGTTGTTTACCAATTCCCCAATAATAGTCGTAAGGAGAATTTTCGTAAAGATGTCTTGTTTCAGTTTTTAATAAGATTGTTTTCATTTTAGGATGACTGAACTTTTTTCTTAAAGCATATAACATCACTTCTTCTTTAACAGTTTCCCAGTCTTTTCTTAAGGGAATTTCTCTAGTTTGTCCTAATTTTTTGGCTTTCCCTGGAGTTTCAGCAAGACGTATATTTTCCCTATATTTTTGGTATTTTTGCTCGGAAAATTTCATGGCTTGAAAATAATGTTCTACGGTTGGCCAATACAAGTTATCATCATCAACAAAACCAAATGTATAAAAGTTCGATAACTCATACCAATCATTGGTTTTACTAAAAAAATAAATCGATTTACTCATAAGTGTATTATTTAATCTATTAGTATTAAAAATGCCCAGGATGAAATTAAAATGACTAGAGTTAAAATCAGTATCTTACTAATTAGTTTAAATGATTGATTATCAGTTGTTGGTTCTAAATTGACTGCTTTCCCAAGCGATAAGATTCTGCTTTAACTAATAAAGATGTTGCAAATTCCATTGCATCTTCTGAAGAATGTCCCCCTGTTAATTGTGCTAATTCTTCTTTTCTAGTTTGAATGTTTTCTAATGCTTTCACCCTGACAACTGTTCTTAATTCAGGTAAACTTAATTGTCCGTTTTCTTCATTTTCAAGTTGGGAGAGTTCTTCAATAATTTGCTTTTCTACCCGAAAATGATTTTCGGCCATTGCTGCAACTAGCGGTTGATGGGTGACACATAAAACTTGATACGTTTCGCTTAAACTGTGTAATTTTTCTGCGATCGCTTGGGCAACTTTTCCCGATACACCGGCATCAATTTCGTCAAAAATCAAGGTACTAGAGGATTTTTCTGACTTAGCAAAACACGCTTTTAATGCTAAAAGAAAACGACTCATTTCTCCCCCTGATGCAGTACGGGATAAAGGTTGTATTTTTTCTCCTGGGTTGGGACTAAAATAAAATACTACTTTATCACTCCCATTTATACTAGGAGAACAAGGGGTTATTTGACAGACAAACACGACTTTATCCATAGCCAAAGGTTTTAATTCTTTGACTAATTGTTTCTCTAGTTTTGTAGCTGCTTTTTGTCTTAATGCGGTTAATTCTTGACAGGTTTTAACTAAGTTTTCGTAAGCGAGATTATATTCTGCTTCTAACTTTTCAATGGACTGTTCACTATCATTTAATTCATCTAACTCTGTCTTTAATTTCTCATAGAAACTAATAGCATCTGATAAATTGGGTCCATATTTGCGACAAATACGCTTAATTAGGTTAATTCGCTCTTCTACATCTGTTAATCTCTGGGGATCGGCTTCTAGTCTATCCCCGTAGCCATTTATCTCTTTTCCTGCTTCTACCACCTGGGTTAAAGCAGATTGTATCATCTCTAATAATGGCTCAATTTCCCGATCATATTCTGTCATATCTGTCAAGAGCATTTCTGCTTCTCCCAGGCGATCAGCGATCGCTGGTTCTCCACTATCATTTTGATAGAGAAGTTGATAGGTTTCGTAACTTAATTTTTGCAACTCTACCACATGAGAAAGGCGATCGCGTTCTTGTTCAAGTTGTTCAAGTTCATCAGGATCGCTTAATTGCGCTTCATCCAATTCTTTTAATTGATATTCCAATAAATCGAGGCGTTGCAACCGTTCTTGCTCTGATTTTTTTCGCTTTTCTAGAGCTTTTTCCGTTTTTTTCCAATTTTCATGAGCAGATTCCACTAAATTTCGTTGTTTGAGGATAACATTACCCCCATAGAGATCCAATAATTCCCGTTGTCGGGTTGCATCCATTAATTGAACAGTTTGGCCTTGTGCGGTGATTTCTACCAAAAAATTACGAAATTGTCCCATTAATTGCAAGTTTACCAGAACGCCGTTGATACGGGAACGCGATCGCACGGTTTCTCCTGTTAAGGACAACTCTCGTAAACATACCACAGTCCCATCATCCAAGGGATCAATTTCTTGCTCTTTTAACCACTGTAACACCTTCGTATTCCCCTCAAAGGTTGCTTCTAGGGATGCGTGTTGAGTTCCTTGACGAATAAGACGGTTATTAACTTTTCCCCCTAATACAACGTCGATCGCATCTAGGATAATTGATTTTCCGGCCCCGGTTTCCCCCGTCAACACATTCAACCCTTGACCAAACGGGAGGGTTAAGCGATCGACCAACGCAAAATTTTTAATCTGCAATAAAGAGAGCATGGAGTTATCTTTACCTTTAGAGCCTGGAAACCAGTATAAGTTTATTCCTTGATCTTAAGCAATTTATAGAAAACTGCAACTTAAACAAATCAGGATAATCAAACAAATAAGACTTATCAGCTAGAAAATGCTTATAATAGTCCCTTTTTATCTGACTCACTGACATAACATAACTTTGAATATTAAACACTAATACCTGTTAGTTTTCCCTGTTCTCTTCAACTCATATCTTGTGCTTAGGGTAAGCAATATAATTAATAAAACTAAATTTATCTACTTGGTAGTTTAAATTATTAAGTAAGTATATCATAGCGTTAATATCATTTTTAGTGTCGCTTTGAGCATTGGGAAATAAAAAAATTGATGGAGTTAAAACTAAAATCGGTTGATGTTGTTTAATAGTGCTTATCATTCCTTTAAGTACATTTAACTTATTGCTATTTAAGTCAATTTTAATAATGCTGATTTTTTTCTTTATAGGAAACTGATAATCATCTAAGGCTATTTCTTTAACTTCAATACTATTATTCTCTTCTTGTTGATCTCCTAAAGCTAAATTTTCTAGATAAATTTTATTTCTTGTTTCATTAATATAAAGCTCATAATTTTTTTTAAAGAGTTGATACAGATAAGAAACAGGTTCAAAGGCAAAAATATCAGTTTTGATGCGATGTTTAGCTAACTCCATACTCAGTAAACAACTAACAACCCCTACATTAGCCCTAATATCGATAAAAATATCATTACCCTGGCAATGATTTAAAATTTTAGGGATTAATTGATTCATCAATTGTCGATAATATACTCTTTTCCAGATTAAAAGTTTATGGTGTAATTCTTTAGGGAAATGATAGTTAAATGTATAGATTTTATCTTGAAAGGCAACTTCTAATAATTCATAGTCAGGAGATGAACCATAATGAATTTTTCTTAATTGACAAGCCGGTAATTTTAATAGTTTTGTTCCTGACATAATCGCTAAATTTTTACTGACGTTTTTAAAAATAGACAAGTAACTATATTCATTGTTTTGATTACTATACTTACGCGCATTTGTAGTGACGGGTTCAGGAATTCTGTGAGACTGTTGATAACCAATTTTATTATCAATCAAAGTAACATCTTCTAGCAAAGAAAGATAATCAAAACCTCCTATTGCTTTAAAATAATCTCGTCTCAAACAAAAAACTTGATCTCCGTAAGGCGATCGCCTAATATTATTAGCTGTCCAAGCAACCCATTTTAATCCTAAATGATCTTGTTGAAATTGTAAGTCAAAATAAGCTAATTTAACCTTTTCGTTGCTTAGTATTGAAACTATTTTTTTATCCCATTCTGATGGTAATAGGGTATCTGCATGACAAAAAATAAGATACTTTCCTGATGAATGTCTTAACCCTGTGTTCATCTGAAAAGCACGACCTAAAGAGGATATAATTAACGACTGTATGAGAGTATGGGGATAGTCTTTTTTAAAGTCTTTGACCCGTTGTAATGTATTATCTTTACTTCCTCCATCTACTACCAAAATTTCTATATTATTTACTATTTTGGCCTGTTTAACTAAAACTAAATTAACTAACGTCTCGTAAATAGAATTAACTTCATTTAAGGTAGGAATAATAACTGAAATCTCAATTTGATTTTGTTTTATTAAGTCTGTTAAACCAAGAAATTCCAGATCATTAACCTCATCAATATCCACTAAAGTATGATTAAGAATAGAGGTAGAAGCATAATTTTTTTGCATCAAAGTATATGTCTGTTCATAGACATTTGCTTCACCATAATTAATGCTAGTAAAAACATCACTATAATAAGGTAAAGCGATGAGATAGTAACCCTTATCCGCAGTTAAAGCGATCGCTGCTTCATCTCCGTTTACACAGTCGATAGCTTCATTTAAAATATTAGAAGTAATCCCTGGGATATCAGAACCAATTATTATTACTTTTCCTAACTGTTTAGCGATCGCATTCATTCGTTCCCCAAAAGAGGAAGAGGGTTGTTGAATAAAAGAGAGGACACCAGAGTTAATATGTTGCTTTATATCTGATAGTAAATCAGGATCAAAACTGTCGATCATTTTGCTGACAGTATCAACTCCAGTGTAATTTACAATAATATTAATTCCATCCATCTCACGGAGTAGTATTCCCAACATTTTACTCATGAGATAACGATGAATTTCTGCTGCTGTGCGATCGCCAATATCCCAAGCTAAACGGGTTTTTACTTTTCCTGGATCGGGATATCGAGTAAACAGAACAATACTAATAGAATAAGGCAAATTTTCTATTTTTATCATGACCTTATCTTTTAAAATAGTTAACAGTAACCAGTGACCAGCGATCAATAAATTTAACTAATAACTGATAACTAATGACTGATAACTTACCCTCCATATCGTTCTTCTTTCCAGGGATCACCCCGTCGATGATAACCATTTTTTTCCCAGAAACCTAACTCATCTTTCGGCAAAAATTCTAACCCATTAATCCATTTTGCACTTTTCCAAGCATATAGATGAGGAATAACGGTACGCATTGGGCCACCATGATCGGGAGGTAAGTTTTCTCCTGATAGTTTGAAAGCAAAAAAGTTACCGTCTAAAACAAAATCTTTTAAAGGTAAATTAGTGGTATAACCTCCATAACAATGTTGCATCACATGGGTTGCTTTGGGGTCAATATCTAATAAGTTGATAAAGTCTGTAATTTTAATTCCTGTCCATTTAACATCTAATTTTGACCAACGGGTAACACAGTGAAAATCTTTGGTAAATTCATGATGAGGTAAATTCATAAAATCTGACCAAGAAAAGGTTTTTGGTGTTACTAAACCCCAGACTTTAAGTTGCCATTGATCGGTACTTATTTGAGGGGTATCACCATAGGTTAAAACAGGAAACCCTTTGGCTAAATATTGTCCTGGAGGAACGCGATCGCTATTATCTGGTTCGGGTTTTTGAAAGAATTTTAAAGCCATATTAATGTAAATTTTAACAATAAACTAAGAACAGTGACCAGTGGTCGATAATTAATAACTGATTATGGTTACTTAATCATTAATTACTGTTGATAAATAATTAATTAATTGCTGTTTACTGACAACCGATCATTGATGACTGTTAATTGATCACTGAAATATTAGCTATGAAAATTACGATGCTTAATGACAGGGAACCAAAAAGAATCCCACCACACCAATAAGCTAACACTTTCCCCCCGATTATAGCAGTCATTCCTACTTTAACAATGGTATTCATGGTTATTGCTAATAACGTCCCAATCATAGCAACTTGTGAGGCCATAGTATCATTAGCAGCTTTAGCTAAAGAAATACCAACCGCGTCCACATCAACCAGTCCAGAAATGGCCGATAATAGATAAACTCCGCTATCTCCGAACCAATTTTGAGCAGCACGAACCAATATCGATAAAATAGCTAATAAAGCAGCATATTGTAAAGCTGCACCTAATTCTACTGGATTTGATAGCTTAACGGGAGTGGTTGATTTTGGAGGAGATAACCGCCAAACTAATAAACCGGCACAAACTAAAGGAATAATTGCTAATACGATTAACGGTATAATTAATTGTTGAGCTAAACTACCATTAACCACCATAATTTCTATTAATAATCTCGGTGCCATCATACCATTAGCCAAAGCAATGCCAGCAGCTAATAAAATAGTAATATCTTGACGAGTTTTTGCCATACGAGAAAAGGCTAAAGTTAAAGCCGTAGATGAAGCAATTCCTCCGAAAAATCCCGTTAATAATAAACCGACTTTATTACCTAAAATGCGAATAGAAAAATAACCTAAATAGGAAATACCCGATATTAATAATACCAATAAACCAATGGAACGAGGATTAATCGCTTGCCAAGGACCTAAATTTTCATTCGGTAAAAGAGGAAAAAAAACCGAAGCAATTAATAGTAATTGTAAGGTAGCAATTAACTCTCGACGTTGCAGTAATAATAAATAGCGACGTAACTCTTCTTTTAACCCCAATAACCAAGCTACAATAACAGCGATCGCTACTGCTTCTATCATCCAACCACTCACTACCATAGCCCCTAAACTAAAGGTCATCAATAAAGCAATTTCTGTAGTAGTCCCATAATCTTTTGATTTTTTTGCCGTCAAGGCATAAGAGGTGACAATAACGAGAGATAAACCTAAAAAAATCACCGCTAATATACCGATGCCCCATTTATCCGCTAAGACCGCAGCAATGCCCCCAAATAGCCCACTTAAACCAAAGTTACGAATCCCCCCATCTCCCAAACCATCAGGGTCTTCACGGGTCTTCCAGCCCCGTTCTATGCCAATAATTAAGCCTAAAATTAAGGCGATCGCTAATTGAGTGGCAACGGTTAAATCCATTGTCTAAATATCGTCTCAAGATTTACAATATTGTTAGGATCAATTATTTCTACATTAACGGATTAGAGCAAAGAGTTTAATCTCTAAATAGAAAACTAGGGATTTCAAATCCTTTCATTTTAGAGAATGTTAACTCCAAACTTGTGATCAAAATTTATCTTATTATTTCTTAATTAATTATATGCGACTCATTTTATATAGCAAGCCAGGGTGTCATTTATGTGAAGGACTTGAAGGGAAATTAAAGCAAATAGAAACCCTACAGTTTGAGTTAGAAATACGAGACATTACTACCCGTGACGATTGGTTTAAGTCCTATCAATACGAAATTCCCGTTTTACGAATGCACTTACCCCAAGGAGAAAAAACCATTCCTCGGTTTTCTCCCCGGATTTCTGTAGAGAGGTTAGCACAAAAATTAGAAAAATATCTCGAAACCCATTAATAATCAATAAAGATTAATTATTGCTTGAGCTTTTTTTGAGGAAGAAAAGATTGAAACAACGAAAAAGTGTAAACAAACGTCGTAATAAATAGTTGAAAATTTTTGATTTCGGTTGTTTTCTTCATTGTCCAATCTCTTCGGCTTTGTTATTCAGAATATTTTATAAATGTATCTGAAATATTACTTGGAAACTTCCCCCAATAGAGTGATCCAAAGAGGTTAAATATAATTAATTAGTTTTGTGAAGTTGCGCTGTTCTCACTCTAAAAGGATTGGATATAGAAGCACTTTCTATTTTATCTAAAGTAAGTCCAACACCAGTTAAGAAGAAAGCGATTACAACAGTATTAACAAGAATAGTCGTGAGTTTCATAAAGATTCAAACGATTTAATGGTCACTTTTTAGATTTACATTTTTTTATGTCTTTTGTATGGCATTGTTATAGCAAAGTGATGACTTAGATAGAGTTGGCCGTAAACTCCAAAATTGCATTAACATAAATAGTATAGATGGTTACTCAATTAGGATAGTTAGTTTATGAGCGATCGCAATAGTCCCAACTGGGAAGAAAAATTAGAACAGAAATTTAAGGATCTTGAAACGGAAATAAATAATCAAACCACCCCAGTCCGTCCTTTTAACCCCAATGAAGAAAATAGTAACGGGATCTTAACTCGTGTTGCTGCTTGGTATCAAGGGTTAGAAACCCCTGCTAAAGTAGGCGTTGCTGTGGTTGGAGTGATAGTAGGATTATCCATCCTCAATAGCATTTTAAAGTTAGTTACCTCTTTGATCGTAGTAGGAATTTTAGGGATTGTTCTTTACGGATTATATCGCGCATTAATTCAGAATAAATCTGAATCTGAGTCATAAGTGATTGTGGCATTTTACGAGTCTGTAAGGGTTTAGCCGAGCTAAACCCATCAACCGATATAAGAGTTTAATAATGAACTTTGATGTTATTATAATTGGCAGTGGCATCGGTGGTTTAACTGCTGGATCTTTATTAGCAAAATATGGGAAAAAAGTTGCCATTTTTGAAAGTCATTCTATCCCTGGTGGTGCTGCTCATAGTTTCACTCGTCAAGGGTTCATCTTTGACTCTGGCCCATCTTTTTATTGTGGTTTGGGGAATGAAAAACCTTCTCTTAATCCTTTAAAACAAGTATTAGATAGTTTAGGGGAAAGTTTAGAGGTTATTCCTTATGATCCTTTGGGTCATTATCATTTTCCAGAGGAAAAATTTCCTGTTTATAGTGATCTAGAAAAGTATCGTCAAGCTGTCGCAAAAGTGACTCCTCAAGGGGCTAAAGAATTAGCTAATTTCGAGTCTAAAATGCTAGGACTTTATGACTGTTTAAAAGATATTCCCACTATTGCTTTACGAGCAGATTGGCAATTATTTTCTGTTTTAATTAGTCGCTATTTTCCCTCTTTAATCAAAAGTTTATTTCAAGTGGGAATGATTAGCGGATCAGTAGGAGGTGTGATGGATAATACCGTAAAAGATCCTTGGGTTCGTCGTTTAATTGATCTTGAATGTTTCTTACTCTCAGGATTAAAAGCTAAGGGAACTGTTGCCCCAGAAATTGCCTTTATGTTGGGAGAAAGAACCCGCGCTGGCGTAGAATATCCAATCGGCGGAAGTGCCGCAATTGTTGATGCTTTGGTCAATGGATTAAAGCGATATGAAGGAGAATTATATCTTAACTCTCATGTCGATAAAATAATTATCAAATCAGGAAAAGTAACAGGAATTAAACTCAAAAAAGGGGATATTATTAACGCCTCTGTTGTTATTTCTAATGTTACGCTTTGGGATACCTATCAACACCTTTTAGATCCAGAAGATTTACCTAAAAGTTATCGAAAAGAACAACTAGAAACCCCTGCTGTTGAAAGTTTTATGCACCTTCATCTAGGCATAAAAGCAGACGGATTAGAAAATTTAACGGGTCATCATGTGGTGGTTCATGATAGTAATAAAGATATTACCGTTCCTGGTAATACTTGTATGATTTCCATTCCTTCTGTTTGGGATAAAAATTTAGCCCCTGAAGGTCATTATGTGGTTCATACTTATACGTTAGAACCCTATCAAGGATGGGAAAAAAATGCAGACTATGAACATAAGAAAAAACAGCGATCGCAATCCTTATATAAAGCTTTAGAAAAGGTTATTCCTGATATTCGTCAACGAGTGGTTTTAGAATTAATAGGAACCCCTTTGACCCATAGTCGCTTTCTCCGTCGTTATCAAGGAACTTATGGACCAGCAATACCCGCCGGAAATGGTCTGTTTCCTAGCTGTCATACTCCCATCTCAGGACTTTATCGAGTCGGAGATAGTACCTTACCAGGTATTGGGGTTCCGGCAGTTGCTGCTTCTGGTATTTTGTGTGCGAATACCTTAGTTTCTCCTCAACAAGTCGAGGAAATTATAAAGTAGAAAAAGGTGCGTTTTTGTAAACTTCGTTAATGCACTCTATATGATCTGATCTTATTTTCTCAACAACTCAAAAAAACTTTCCTTATCAAGTCCAATATCTTGAATCATTCCCATTAGTGTACCTTGTTTGATGTCTTTTCCTGAATGAATGGGAACAACAACTCTTTGTCCTTGACTATTTTTATAAATCTGATGACTTCCCTTTTGACGATCTAAATAAAATCCTAATTTTTCGATTACTTTGATAAAGTCTTTGGCTTTAATACTGGGAAAGTTGCTCATGCTAAAACACTTAACGGTTTAACGATTAAATTATCTTGAGGAATCGGTTGATTATCTTCCCTTAAACTTTCCAGATACAATTCAATCGCTTCTTTAATATTCTCAATCGCTTCTTCAAAGGTATCTCCTTGGGAATGACACCCTTTTAAAGTAGGACAAAAAGCATGATAACCTCCCTCTGCTTCTTGTTCGAGGAGGACAATGTAATTATAAATATGCTTACTTGTGTTATCCATTTGTCTAAATTAAGTTTAAACTAATCTTATTATAAACGTTTTTTTAATAAATAAAAAGGCGCGTCAAAAACGCACCGAAACTCAGACAAATAACACTTAATTAATAATTAGATTGCATCATCATCGTGGACAAATCTGTATTTTGAAATAAATAAATGATCAATAATCATCATCAGCTACACAAATGCCTTTACATTTAATACCATTACTGGCTGTGCGTTTACAATGAGGACATAAAATAGGTTCTTGGTTTGAGTCGTTTTTTTTATCCTGTTGATTGATTGTTTCTTTTAATTTTTTTTGATTATTTTCTAAGGACAATACCATAATTTATAAATTGATTAAAAAGATTCTTATTTGTTTATTATAAGAAAAAATCCCCACAGATCAATGTAGGGAAACTAAACTTACTGAGGTTCATCAGGGAGCAAACTTTTTAGTTTAATGCGGGTTCTTTTTCATCGACAAATTCACGGGTCATATTAGCAAAGTAGTCTAAGAGACGGTCAGACCAGTATTTAACATCATACTTAGTCACCGTTTCGTACATTTTCGCCATTTTTTCCTGTTGTTCTTCAGGAGACATATCTAAAGCTTTATCGATCGCTTCATCCATTAATTTAACGGAGTAAGGATTAGTTAAAATCGCTTGAGGAAGTTCAATCGCTGCCCCAACAAACTCAGATAAGACTAATACTCCGTCTTTTCCTTCATGGGCAACAATATATTCTTTGGCCACTAAATTTAAGCCATCTCGTAAAGGAGTTGTCCAGCAAATATCGGCCGCTTTGTAGTAACAGAATAAATCCAGTAAAGGAATGGGTTGAGTAAATAGACGAACGGGAAGCCAGTCAAATTCAGCAAAACGTCCGTTAATTTTACCCACTAAATATTCAATTTCTCGTTGGGCTTCTTGATACACTTGCATTCCTGTGGCTGCTTGCACACAAGTCATGACAAAGTTAACTTTACCGTGTATTTCTGGGCGACGTTCTAATAAACGCTCAAATGCTTCCAATTTTTCCTTATTCCCTTTCACATAATCCACCCGACCGGCGGCAATAATCAGTTTACGACCCTCAATCGTCTTTCTGATTTCTGCGACTTTGGCGTCTGCTTCTGGGGTGTGTAGCACATCTAAAATGTTTTGGGGACTAGTTCCTACAGGAAAAGCATCTACTTTGACGATTTGGTTTTTGTATCTTAACTTGGTGTTAACTTCTGGTTCAGCTAAAGCAATACCCACAGGCGTCATATGTCCTGTTACTTTTGTGGTTTCTACAATATCAATAGGCCGCAAACTACGGGCAACATTAACGAAGTTTTCTGAGTAACGAGGAATGTGGAAGCCAACCACATCACAACATAACAAACTATCTACAATTGCTTCTCGCCAAGGTAAGATATTGAACACATCTACCGAAGGGAAAGGAGTATGATGGAAGAAAGCAATTCTTGCATCAGGCTTTTTCTCCCGAATGAATTGGGGTGCAAGCCAAAGGTTATAATCGTGAACCCAAATTAAGGCATCATCGGCCGCTTCTTCGCAAGCTGCTTCAGCGAAAAGTCGGTTAATTTTCACGAAGTTATCCCAATTGGATGACTCACTGGTAAAGTGATAAGGAAATGAGTGTAAAATCGGCCAGAATGCTTCTTTTGAAGTAACGTAATAAAAATCCCTCACTTGTTCAGCAGTTAAAGGTATACGGGAAACCCGATAATTGCCATCATCTTCTACATTAACGTTCTTATTAAATTGCTGTTTCTGCTCTTCTGAAACTTGTTTCCAGGCAATCCAAGTTCCTTCGTTATTATCATCAGCAAAAAAGCTCTTTAACGTTGGAACAATACCATTAGGACTTTTCTTTGGCAGATATCTTACTTGTCCATTTTCTACTACTTCGTCATAAGGTTCACGGTGATACAAAATAACAAGGGAAGATTTCATAAGCTGTTTCTCTGTTTGTTTTTACTTGAGTTGACTGATTTAACCTTAGCTAAATCAAAGACAATAAGAAAAATAAGTCATTAAAGAATGATTCTTTTGGTTATGATACTAACATAATCACCTCAAGAGATCATGGTTACTTTACCATAGTTAAACTATTTTGTCTCAATAGGCTAAGAATCTCTACCTTTGAATGGTTAAATTCTCTAGTTTTAATAGGGATTAATTATTAATTGTTAAGTATTATTTATCAGGTTGATTGAGATAAGGTGACTGATATGAATATTTGTTGTTCATTCTCTTGCTTAGCAATATTAAAGGTTATATTAAGAAATTAAGAAATCTTGACAGCTTTGTGGTTTTATTTTTAGTATCTTTGATGACATTGAGAATACTAACATTAATCAATGATATGTGCAAGATAGAACCTCTGATAAGAGAGTATTATCTTATGGCTTAAAAAAGCCACCAATCTATTCCTTTTGGTATAGATTTTCTTATTGTTAACTGAATCTCTCTCAACTATTATGACAATCAAAAAACAATTTTCCAGTTTTGAAGAAATGTTATCAGCCTCAACAGTTCCTGTTTTGGTGGATTTTTACGCAACTTGGTGCGGTCCTTGCCAAATGATGAGCCCAATTTTAGAACAAGTTGGAACCCAAATGAGAAACCGCGTGCAAGTTGTTAAAATTGATACCGATAAGTATCCAGGAATTGCCTCCAAATATGGCATTCAATCTTTACCTACTTTAGTTCTATTCAAACAAGGACAACCAGTAGAAAGGATTGAAGGAGCTATGCAAGCATCTCAATTAATGCAGCATCTCAATCTTTTAGTTTAATTGTCCTTTCCAATGGTATGAATATTGAGAAAGCTAGTGGTTCTAGTCTTTCTTAACGGTAAACCACCTAAAACTAGAACTTGATTGCCTTTGCTGACGAAATTTCTCTCTAATAGAACTGATTCCATTTGTTCAAGTAGTTGTTCTAAGGTTAACCCATCGTACTTAAACAAAACAGGACGCACTCCCCAAACTAAGTTGAGACGGTGATAAACCTCAAAGTTAGGGGTTAAAGCCAAAACGGGTACTTGGGGACGTTCTGCTGCAGCTAATTTGGCTGAGTAACCTGTTTCAGTAAAGGCTACAATACAGTGGAGATCAAGCACTTTATCAATAGCATTCAATGCTTCAGCTAAGGCGTGAGCTTTATCCCGATGTCGTGGAGGATAATTGGTAAAAGAGATTTCTGGCTCAACATCGCGGGCAATACTAGCTAACATCGTAACTGCTTGCACTGGAAAGTCTCCAACGGCTGATTCTCCTGAGAGCATTACTGCATCGGTTCCATCAATAATAGCATTGGCTACATCGCTGGCTTCTGCACGAGTTGGACGCGGATTACGAATCATACTATCTAACATTTGGGTAGCTGTAATCACGGGAATACCTTTTTGATTACACATCCGAATAATCTGTTTTTGCAACAAGGGGACTTTCTCAGGGCGCATTTCTACGCCTAAGTCCCCACGAGCTACCATAATGGCATTACATTCGTCGACAATTTCTTCTAAATGTTCAATGGCTTGGGGTTTTTCGATTTTTGCTAATACTGGAATATCAGCATTTCTAGCAGCTAAAAAGGATTTAAGGGCTTTAATATCGGCTGCTTGACGAACAAAACTTAAAGAAATAAGGTCGACCCCTTGAGAAATGCCAAATTCTAGGTCTTTTTTATCTTTTTCCGTCATCGAAGGCAGTTGTAAGTTAAGAGAGGGAAAGTTAACCCCTTTATGACTTTTAAGAATGCCACCTTCGACCACTTTACAACTTACTCCATCACCCTTGATGGCTTCAACGGTTAATTCTAATATCCCATCATCGAGTAACACTTGTGTACCGGGTTGTGCTTCTTTGGCGACATAGGGATAATCAATACCAATGGTATTTTCTTGATTTTCCCATTGCTCTAAAGGAACAATAGTTACAGAAGATCCTTCTGTCAAAGTTAGACCATTGTCAGGTATTTCTCCTACCCGAATTTTTGGCCCTTGTAAGTCTTGTAAAATGGTTAAAGGTAGGTCTAATTCTTGGGAAAGTTGACGCAATAACTTAATCATTTGGCTATGATTATCATAGTTCCCGTGGGAAAAGTTTAAGCGAGCAACATTCATGCCAGCCAGCATCATTTGATGCAGCACATCAGGAGAATAACAAGCTGGCCCAATCGTAGCAACAATTTTAGTGCGAAAAATTAAGGGTTTCATATCAGTTCTTTTTTTGAACCATGAACAAGATTAAATCTAGTACGCCATTCTTTCTGATATTTTTCCTTAGCATAAAATAAAAAATTTTTTTAACTTTATGATAAACAAGTAATAAATAAAAATTAATTCATTTCTAATTATGGCAGCTTCTAATATTTATAAGTTGTATCAAATTTAAAAGTAGACAAAGTAAGTAACTCCATTGCCTTGTACTTCTTTCCTATTTGCTCAATAATTATTAATTGTTAATAATTGGATTCTGATTAAATTTTTCCTAGGAAGAAAACAAAAAAAGGGTGAGGAGTTAAAAACGAAATTTAATTAGGAAGGGAGATATTCTCTAACTTCTCTGGTGTAAGGGCCGTGAACTTCAGCATAATAATTCAGAATGTCTGCGAGTCGCTGTTTTTCTAAGGGAGGAAAATTAACAGGATAACCCATTTCTAAGTGATCAATTTGACTTTGATCATAGCTAAAGTGTTGAGACTGTTGAGGAATTAACTCAATCGTAACCTCTTCAATTTGACGTAAATGGGCAGCTAATTCTCGATAAACTGCCAATGATAAATGAGGATAAGTAATTTTTTCTGTTGTGTGTTTCACTGTTTGTACATATTTAAACTAATTGTTTAAGACCAATCAGTTAAGGTGATTGTTACGTCTTCTTTGTTACGACCTCGAAGACCCAGTTCTGACTTTTGACTGTTATCGTCTGCTCCTACACGACCATCAAATTCAGCTTGAATGCCGGGGGTTAAGGTATAAGTTGCAGCTAGTTCAACTTTCATACTGTTAATAACTTTGTTAGTTCCTTTTTCTGCAATTTGTAAGGTTAGAGTGGAAACTTTCAGGGTTTCATTGCCATTATTACATAATGTGCCATTCACTAAGGGATTCGATGTATCTTCTCCTGCTAACTCAACTTGTTGTAACATCAAATTGTTAACAATTCCAAAACCATCAGGATTGGCGGGGTCGGGTGGAGCGATAGAAGGTGCAGAAGGAGTTGATGGAGTTGGTGGATCTATCGGTTCTTCTGGGGGTTCTCCAAGGCCACGGGGAATTTCTAATCCATACTGTTCTAAAATCACATAAGGTCTTTGACTGCTGACATTAATAGCTTTAACTCTAACCTGTCCATTGGATAGAGTTCCCCCCACTCTTACTTGACGAGCAACGTTTTCATTCGGGGCTTTAACAATAGCCACAGGAGTTCCACTAAGTTGCATAACTCCTGATACCTCAACCCCTCTTGCTTCGTTAGGAATGGGTAAAACAGGAGCAAGGAGGGGTGCCGGACCAACATCGGAGACAGGAGTTGCACTCCCTGGGGCTTGGGCTACAGTAGCGACTGGTCTTTGCTCTAATGTACACAGTTGTTCTGGTGGAGCAACGCCATTTGCGGCCACCCCATTCTGAGCGAAGCCATTTTGATTAGAGCCATTTGAGCTAGTTGTTTGCCGAACCACGGGTTTAATAGGGATAACAGCAAAGGGGTTATCCCGACCGGTTTGAATGTTTTTCCTCCGTTCACTAGGGGGTGTGGATGGTAGCAAGCCTTGGCTGGCGGAGACTTGAGGAGGAGAAGGAGTGGACTCAGGGTCTTCAAAGACTTCGTCTGGGTTTTCTTCAGGAGTTTCAGGGGATTCAGGAGACTCAGCTACAGGGGGTTCTTCTGAGGAGTCTTGACCGCTTTGAAAAAGGCTACACCCTCCTGACGTAAGAGCTACATAGCTCAGCAATAGGATTAATGGAACTTTTTTGATCATGACCAAAAAAAATTTATCAGTTGATTACTCTACAATATTAACCTGACTTTTAAAACTGTACCTAAACAGTGTTAGGACTAAGTGTATTTTTATGAAATTTTTCAAAGTTTGGCAATGTCATTTTTATCTTTTATTGTTACATCCCACTCAAGCAATGATTTGGGTAAAATCCCATAGAAATCAAGACTATTGCTTACCGCAGATTAAGATTAATCAAGGAATACGGCCAGATAACGTAACTGTAATTAATCAAGCCATTGAGCAAAAATTTGGCATTACTGTTAATATTTTACATTATGCTTATTTTCATAGGAATCAAACAGAAAAAGTAATGGAAGGGGTCTATGTTTTAGAATTGGATACTTTTCCTGAAAACATGAATAATGGAATGTGGTGCGATCGCATAACTTTAAATAGGATTTCGTTTCCTAATTTAGAACATAAATCTCTAATTCAAACCTATTTAATGGAAAGACAAACAGGAAAAATTCCTGAACTTCGTCCACCTTGGGCGCAACTGGGTTGGTATGCTCAGGTGTCTAATTGGATTAAGAAAGAATTGAGTAGATTGGGGTATGAACAAATTGCTCCTATTGAATGTGTAAAAAGTTGGTGTCTTTCTTGTATTTTAAAAGTACCAACTACTGTAGGATTTTTATATTTTAAACAAGCTTCTACGTTACCCCTTTTTTGCCATGAACCAATTATTACTAAAGAATTAGCTACTTTTTTTCCTAATTATATCCCTAAAGTAATTAGTATTAATCCTGAACAGCATTGGTTACTATTAGAAGATTTTGGTCAACCAATCGGTAATCAAGTATCTTTAAAAATCAAACAAAATATTTATGGTTTATTGGCAAAAATACAAATTCAGTCTGTAAAATATTGCGATCGCCTTTTAGCAATGGGTTGTTTAGATCGGCGTTTACAATGTTTAGAAACTCAAATTGAACCTTTAATAGAAAACGCAGCTACATTAACTCAATTATCAGCACAAGAGATTACACAACTCCACAATTTAGTTCCTGTTTTGAAAAACTTATGCTTACAACTAGATAGCTACAACATTCCATCAACCTTGGTTCACGGAGATTTACACTTAAATAATGTTGCTTTTAATAAAGGTAATTATATTTTTTTTGATTGGACAGATAGTTGTATTTCTCATCCTTTTTTTGATTTGTTTGAATTGTTTTTTATTTCCAGCAGCAAATTTTGTCTTAACCAATTTAAAACTTTTTGGAATCATTATTATTCTATTCCACGGATACGAAACAGCTATCTCTCTCAGTGGCTTGAATATGAATCTAAAGAACGGTTACTGGAAGCTTGGGCAATAGCTAGACCTTTGTGTGCTTTGCATCACGCCATTACTTATCAATATATTATCAATATTTTAGAACCAAAAAATAAATGGGAATTCAGTAATGTCTTACCTTTCTTCCTCAGAAAAATAATTCAGTCTGCATCTTAGATGCAAACCAATTAATATGATTTTTGATTAAGACGATAACGTTGATGATAAGAAAGCAACGGTTTACCATCTGGATCATAGCCACTTCCATCCCAATAAAACCAATGAAGACTGTTTTCAGGCAGAGCTAAGGATATATGATCTCCATTTTTCTTTTTTCCATCGTCTTTAACTAAGGCTCGAATCACTAAGTCTGATTGTTCAACTTGAACGCTAATTAAACTTTCTTTACCTAATTCTTCTACTAATTTAATTTGACCTTCGATAACTAAAGAATCAATTTCTGTTGCTTCATGAATATCTTCGGGACGAATGCCTAAAACTATCTGTTTAAGTCCTTGAGACTGGCCTTTTAACTCTGGAATGTTTTCAGGGGCAACATTAGTTAGAGGAATGAGAAATTTACCTAAGATAGCCTGATTATTCTCACAGTCCAATTCTAGCAAATTCATCTGAGGACTACCCACAAACCCTGCGACAAATTGATTAGCAGGGTATCGATAAATTTCACGGGGAGAAGCCAATTGTTGAATTTCACCACCAAATAAAACCGCCACCTTATCCGAAAGGGTCATAGCTTCAGTTTGGTCGTGTGTGACATACACCACGGGCTTATTTTGTTCGGTGAAAATTTGTTTGAGTTCTGCTCTGACTTGTTCTCTGAGAAGGGCATCTAGGTTACTTAAGGGTTCATCTAATAAGAAAACATCAGGATTTCTAACCAAGGCGCGGGCTAAAGCCACTCTTTGCCGTTGTCCCCCTGAGAGTTTGCCTGGTTTTTCCAGTAAACAATCTTTCCCTTCTTGAAGTTTTAATTGTTTGGCAGCTTTTTGAATCCGTTCATTAATTTCCTTATCGGAAAGATTACGAATTTTCAAGGCTGTGGCAATATTTTCCTCGGCTGTCATGTGAGGATAAAGGGCATAACTTTGGAAAACCATAGCAATATTGCGATCGCCTGGGGCAATATTAGTGACCTTTTTTTCTCCAATAAAGATATCTCCTTTTGTTGGGGGTTCTAATCCGGCAATTAATCTCAAAAGGGTTGATTTTCCGCAACCAGATGGGCCGAGTAAGGTTAAGAATTCTCCGTCTTGAACCTCAACACCACTGATTCCTTTAACCACATCAAGGGTTTTTCCTTTATCGATTTGATATTGTTTTGTTAAGTTTTCTAGTCTTAACTTAGCCATTCTCTTATTTGGTTTAAGTTTTTAGCATTTTTATTCTTTGATAGTAGGATAACATTTTATTCATCTGAGTCTTTTGCCGAAGACCGACGACGGCGACGACGGATAACTGGTTTAACTCCGTCCTCTTGAGATGAGGAAGTGAGTTCAGTTTCATCATCATCGTCATCATCTATATTTTCTGTTTCCTCTATGTCTGGAGACTCACTCAAATGGTCATTGCTCATATCGCTTAAGTCAATCACCATCTGTTGTTCTTCTTTGGCAGGGGTCTCAACTTCTGGGGTAGAAGTTTCGGTCAGTTCGATGGTTTTTCTTTCTACACCATCTGGAGATTTAACTGAAACTACCACAGATTTGGGATCTTTAAATTCTTTATCAAGACGTACCAAAGGCGAAATACCCATTAAAGCGTAAACATCTTGTTCTAGAGGAGTCATTTCTACTGAAACTTTTTCAACTGGGCTTTCTTCTCGACGCAAATGCCGAGGTAGCCGTTCTCTGCGATTTTCATAACTGGATTCGTTATTATCGTCGCCTTCTTTGGAGCCACCGTTATTGCTTGGTTTAGGAGAATCTTCTTTGATAACCAGGTTAGGAGTTTGACGACGGCGACGACGACGATTATTGGCGTTACTATTTTGTTCTTGATAACTGGGATGGTGTAATAATTCTAATTCATCGGAATTATCGTTATCTTCGTCTTCAAAAGAAGAATCCCAACTGCTGTCATTAACTTCTACCGGTTTTTCGACTGGTTTGGGAGTTACAGGGGTTGGGGCAGGAATAGGAAGGGTGGGGTTTGCGCTTGACTCAAGGGCTACTAACTGAGATTCTCCTGGAAGATGGGCTAAATGTCCTAAACCGCCACATTGAGGGCAGGGTTGACCAAATAACTCATAAATGTTTTTGCCTTGGCGTTTACGGGTTAATTCTACTAATCCCAATTCTGAGAGTTGAGCAATTTGGGGTCTGGCTTTATCAACTTTGAGGGCTTTATTGAAATGTTCAAGTAACTTAAGTTGGTCTCGTCGAGAGTCCATGTCTATAAAATCGACAATGATCACACCACCAATATTTCTTAATCTTAACTGACGGGCGATTTCGGTAGCTGCTTCGCTGTTAGTCCATAATACGGTTTCTCTGGAGGTTGCTGAACGGGTAAAAGACCCTGAGTTGACATCGATGACGGTGAGAGCTTCGGTGGGTTCGATGATGATATAACCCCCAGATGGTAAATCAACTCTGGGTTTTAGGGCTTCTCTAACAGCAGCATTAACTCGAAAATAGTCTAAAACCGACATAGATTCCCGATGGTGGTCAATTAATACGCCTTCGGGAGGTCTTCCTCCACTCCAGTTCATTAAATGATGTTTGACCCGTTTGACTCCGGAGGGGTTATCTACGACAATGCGGTTGACATCTGCGCTGTACATATCCCGCAAAACTCTTTGAATAAAGTCATCATCACGGTTTAATAGGGAAGGGGCCCGGGTTGAGGTGGCTTGGACTTGGATGGACTCCCATTGTCGTTGTAAAAATTCTAAGTCTTCCATGATGGCTTCTTCGGCTTTGCCTTCGGCTTCAGTTCTTACTAATAAGCCCATGCCGGCTGGTTTAATAAGAATAGCTAAAGCCCGTAACCGACTCCGTTCATCATCGTTGCGAATACGCCGAGAGAGGTTAACTCCTTTGCCGTTGGGCATCAATACTAAGTAGCGTCCAGGAAGGCTAATATTGCCGGTTAATCTTGGACCTTTGTTACCGGTGGGTTCTTTCATCACCTGCACCAGCACTTTTTGTTGTGGGGTTAAGAGTTCTGTGATGGCACCTGCGCTACGTTTGAGGCGCAATGGTCCTAAGTCGGTAACGTGAATAAAGCCGTTTCTTTCTGCATCTCCGATGTTAACAAAGGCTGCATCAATGCCGGGGATGACGTTTTCAACAACGCCTAGGAAAATGTCACTAACTTGTTGGTTCCCTGTGGCAACCACTAATTCTTGTATTTGATCTTCCCAAAAAACGGCAGCAATGTGATGTTTTTCTGCGATAATAATTTGCTTTGGCATTCAATTCCCTCAAACTTCTGTAAGAGACGATGACAGGTTATAATTCCTGGGTTTGGTGCTTAAATTACTGGAAAAATTGTTTACGATTAAACATTTTGACATATTAAGTCAAGGGTCAACGGTAGTGAACTCGACTCATTTTTATCCTTAACCTAATGTCAGTAGGCTATGAATACTGACTATCTCCATCAGGGGAAATGACTTGATGTTTTAGGGTGTCTCTACCCATTTCACAACAAGAGGGTTTATTCAATATTTTGGAAAATCCTGAAGAATAAACTTGCGCTTCGTTGACATTTATATTAAGACGCTGTCTAGGTGGATAGTTATGAGTGGGTAACTTCGATAAAAACGTTGGAGTTTTATCAGCTTTTCTGATCAAACTGATTAATCATGCTTGATTAATCTTCCAATGTTGTGTTTTTGGGTAACCGTCCTATTTTATTAGGGGGATTAGATTGCCTTTTATGTTAGGCTTTGACACAACTATTTATTATTTTAACCCGAATATAACCTAAAAGCTATATCTTTGACAATACTGAGTAATACTACTGGGAAAGTATAAATTGTTTATTAGCTTTTTTTAGGGTAAATAAATAAAAATCATTCAAGTTTAGCTTTTGTCTTAGTTACAGTATTTTTTCTCTACACTATTCTCTAATTACATAGAAATTATGCAACTATGTCATAATACCTATTGACTCAAACTATTTTGAACTGGTATGTTCGGAAGGTAAGCTTTATATTAAAATTTGTTAAGAAAGTAAAAATGCTTAAGTTGAGATTAAGGGAACTTAAACAGAGGTACGCTTTGGGAGCAAGAAACTTTACTTATGCGGATCTCAGCGATTTAGATTTAAGTGGACTTAATCTAGAAAATGTGAATTTTGAAGGAACTAATTTACAAAATTCAAACCTACAAGGAACTAATCTCGAAAAAGCTAATTTAAAAGGTGCTAATCTTACCAACTGCAATCTTTACCGCGCTAATTTTTATCAAGCCGACCTAAGTTATGGTAATTTAATTTACTCTAACTTAAAAGAAGCTAATTTTCATTGTACTTTAATAAAAAATGCCTGTCTAGATTATGGCTGTTTAGAAAGAACTGATTTTAGTGAAGCATATTTACGAAATGTCTCTGTTGAAGGGACTCACTTTATAAGAACTGATTTAACAGATTCTACCCTAATTGATGTTAATTTAAGTCGAGCCTATCTTTCTTCTATCTATTATACTAAACTCACTAAACTCTATAATTGCTTTCAACCAGAAATTATATCTGATGATTTTTTTGACAATATGAGCAAACATATAAAATCAGGATTGTAACTAATAGTATCATTTAAAATTTAGTATTAACTATTGCCTGACGTAAAGATTGAATGGTATTAACAACTTGTTGCGCTACCGTATCAATTTCCTGACTCGTCGTAAACCTTCCTAATCCAAATCTTAAGGATGCGTAAGCTAGTTTATCGGAATGTCCTAATGCTTTAAGAACATGAGATGGTTTTGTTGTAGTAGAGGTACAGGCAGAGCCAGAAGAAAGGGCAACAATTCCTTGTAATCCTAATAATAAGGCTGCTCCATCAACTCCTTCTATACTAACATTAAGATTATTGGGTAAACGTTTGGTAAGATGTCCATTAATAGATACTCCTTCTATATTTAAAAGCTGTTCTTGTAGTCTATTTCTAAGTTCGCTTTGACGTTTATTTTCTGTTTCTATTTCTGCTAATGCTAACTCAATAGCTTTGCCAAATCCGACAATTTGAGGGGTATATAATGTACCTGATCTGATAGCTCTTTCTTGACCCCCCCCATGTAATTGTGAAGCAATATTTACTCTTGGATTGCGACGACGAATATATAAAACACCAACACCTTTAGGCCCATAAATTTTATGGGCAGTTAATGATAGTAAATCAATATTCATATTTTGAACATCTAAAGGAATTTTTCCAATTGCTTGGGCTGCATCGCTATGAAACAATACTTCATTTTTTTTACAAATATCTCCAATTTCTTTCAAGGGTTGAAGAACTCCTATCTCATTATTAGCTGCCATGACTGAAACTAAGATTGTTTCATTACGAATGCTTTTTTCTAAAAATTTTAAATCAATTATTCCGTCTTTTTGTACAGGAAGATAAGTAATTTTAAAGCCTAACTTTTCTAGATATTTACAAGGATCTAAAACGGCACGATGTTCGGTTTGAACAGTAATAATATGTTGTCCTTGATTAAAATAAGCTTCAGCAATTCCTTTTACTGCTAAGTTATTGGCTTCTGTTGCTCCACTGGTGAAAATAATTTCTTCAGGATTACACTTAACTGCATTAGCAATCGTTTCTCTTGCTTTTTTTACGGCTGCTTCTGCTTCCCAACCATAGAAATGATTAATACTAGAAGGGTTACCAAAATGTTCAGTAAAATAAGGTAACATTGCCTCTAATACCCTCTTATCCATTGGGGTTGTAGCGTGACAATCTAAATAAATAGGACGTTGAGACATAGGCTAAGGTTTCAGTTGATAATTGTCTTTTTTTAGTTTAACAAATATTATAATTTTTTGATTAGGGGTGAGGGTTGCCAACAGAAATACAAGCATTAAAAGCGGTATTGTTTGTGCCAGTGTCTTTCTAATAGCTTTCAGCCTATCTATGTATTTCGTTCTGATAGTAAATACCAATTAATTCAAGATTTATAATTGATCGTTTATTTTTTAAAGCTATTTAATTCTAATCTTTTTTAAGGTAAATAAGTTTAACTGTTTAAGCGATAAAAGACACAATTATATTAATGTTTCTGATATTTTTCACTAAGAATCGAAGCATAAAAAAGATAATGGATTACTCATGTTTTCAGCAAAACCAAGCACTCCTTTATCTCGATGTTCATATAATAAATTACCTTGTTGATCAAATAAAAAAGTGGCTCCTCTTTGAGTTAAATAAGCAGCATCAGGGACATAGGTTTTCCAGCTACTTAATACTTCAGTCATATTCCTTAATCTTAAGGTTGCTAACTCAAAAGGCCGCTGATACCCTTTCCCTCCTGCTAGGTTAAAAAATGACCCTTTTAGAGGGGGTAAAATATTGGTATTAATCACTTCTTGATCTCCAATTAATTGAGGGGCTTTTTTATCTCCTGTATATCCTCTCAACACTTCTTTTAAAGTTCCTTTACTTCCAATTCCTGCACACATCAACATTAAATTGACCCAAGCATTTTGACTATCATTCAGTCCTGGTATATTCCAAGATAATCCTTCATATAACCCTAATTTTTCGTGAATATTAGCGTCAGGATCAACAAATAAGTTTTCTTGAGGAAATTTAGTATAATTACAAAATTTTAATCCTGATTCACGATTACCAATACCAATGGCTTTTACTATTATATTATTTGCTGAAATTTCTGATGATTTTTGATTTAACCACCAAGCATATTCAAGGGTATCAAAATCTCCTAATTGTGACCAAAGGATCACTAACAAGCGAGAGTAAGATTGGCAATTAGTGAAAATAGGAATAGTTTTGCCATCGCTAACCCGTAAAAGGGAAGTTTGTTTTAAATAATCAAAAACTTTCATCATTCTTTATACTAATACAATAGAGCGATTCTTCTGGGACAGAAAAAATGACCAGAAACAGGATAATTTAATAGACATCTATTATATCCATTTATTTGAGCAACTTCCAAAACTATTTTTGTTAATATTTTAGATTAACGATTTCCTGAAGGTCATCTTTTACTGTATTCTGAGTAAAAGATGATAATTAATTGTAAATTTTCATGGAACAGAAACATAGCAAAAAAGATAAAGACTCTTTCGGTATTATTGGGTGGAGAGAATGGTTAGATTTACCCGAATTAGGCATTACTGAAATTAAGGCTAAAATCGATACAGGAGCAAGATCGTCAGCATTACACGCTTTTCATATCAAAGAAATTGAAAAAGAGGGTACAAGGATGATTCATTTTCAAGTTCATCCCTATCAAAAAGATAAAGAAACTACTGTTAATTGTGAAGCGAAACTATTAGAATGGCGTAACGTTAAAAACTCTGGCGGACATAAACAATATCGTCCGGTTATTTTAACTCCTGTAGAAATAGGAGGACAAGTCTGGAATATTGAATTAACCTTAACTAATAGGGATGTGATGGGTTTTCGGATGTTATTAGGACGAGAAGCGGTTCGTGATCGATTTTTAGTTCATCCAGGAGACTCATTTTTATTATCTGAGTCAAAAGCAAAAAAGCATAAAAAAAAGTCTCATTGTTAAGGGATTAAACTTAAAATTAATCAAAATTTTTTAAGGAGCATCACAAGATTATGTCAACATGAAAAGAGTGATATCAATAAACCAAAAAACTAATCAATGTTAGCCAAAAGAATCTTACCTTGTTTAGATGTTAATGCAGGCCGCGTTGTTAAAGGAGTCAATTTTGTTGATCTTCAAGACGCAGGAGACCCAGTAGAATTGGCGAAGGTGTATAATGATGCGGGGGCAGATGAATTAGTCTTTTTAGACATTACAGCGACCCACGAACAACGGGATACTATCATTGATGTGGTTTACCGTACCGCCGAAGTTGTTTTTATTCCCTTGACAGTTGGGGGAGGCATTTCAACCTTAGAACAAATTAAACTTTTGTTAAGAGCTGGTGCTGATAAAGTGAGTGTTAACTCATCTGCTGTAAGAAATCCTGATTTTATTAATAAGGCAAGCGATCGCTTTGGAAAACAGTGTATTGTGGTGGCAATCGATGCAAAGTGCCGTCATAACCCCAATAATCCTGGTTGGGATGTGTATGTTCGGGGAGGAAGAGAAAATACGGGCTTAGATGCCATAAAATGGGCAGTTGAAATGGAAAAAAGAGGGGCAGGGGAACTATTAATTACGAGTATGGATGCGGATGGAACCCAGGCTGGTTATGACTTAGAGTTAACTCGTACCATTGCTCAACAAGTGGAAATTCCCGTTATTGCTTCAGGAGGTGCCGGAAATTGTCAGCATATCTACGAAGCATTGACAGAAGGGAAGTCAGAAGCAGCTTTACTCGCTTCTTTGCTCCATTATGGACAATTAACCATTGCTGAGGTCAAAAATTATCTAAGAGACCGCCAAATTCCTGTCCGCAGTAATCTTGACTACATCTTGAGAAAATCTTAATTTTGGCAATTGTTCACTGTTAGCTAAGGATTGTGTATTAGAATAGAAAGAAAAGTTAACATTTTTTAAAATATGTTGATACCAATTTTAATATTCGACGTTGCCTTAGTTGCTTGGTCGCTGCATTTGATGCAGGAAGCCATCGAACACCAAGAATTCTCTCTGATGTTAGCAGGAACATTAGTTGCTCTGTCTGCTGCTGCTATGTTAGTGGTCTATTTTCTCATGGGTCATTGTCTAACTTACTTGACAAATGTTTCATGATATGTTAGACCAGTGCTGTAATAGAAAAACTTTAAAAAATTTTTTATCCAATAAAAAGACTCGGAGTTTACGCCTATCACAAGCATCCCGTATTGCTGCTACCTTCCGGTCCTGACAAGGTTTGGGCGTTGTAATTGCGTAAGTCCGAGTCACCTATTATTATAACATAAAAATATCTCAATGATAATTATTCCTCATCGGTATTGAGAATTTGCGGAACTCTAAAAAAGTCGTCTTCTGGGTTGGGTGCTTCTTGTAACAGAGCTTCTCGATCACTATAAACTTGAGAACTATCCTGACGAGTGATATTGCTCAGTTCGACGGCGCGAGTTGTGGGAGAAACATTTTCCGTATCCAACTCACCTAACTGTTCAAAATAGTCTAAAATGTCGCTTAACTGACCAGCAAACTGTTCTTCTTCTTCTGGGGTTATGTCCAAACGAGCTAAATGAGCGATCTTCTGGACTTGTTGACGATCTAACATAAATAAAGGTTCCTGTAATGGGATTTAGAAAAAGACATCCATTTCTGAGCGTCCTGTAATTTTTAGCCAGTTTTGGGCTTCAATGTAGTTATTAGGAGCCAAACGGATAGCCTGTTTCCAATATTCGGCTGCTTTATCGAATAGGGCTTCTGCTTCGTTGATATTCCCTTCAGATTTAGCTTTTTCCCCTTGATAATGATAAATGACGGCAATATTATTTAAGGCTGAGGGCATTTGTGGATTTAAGTCTACTGCTTGCTCATAATAGTCGAGTGCTTTGGCGTGTTCACCGTTGCTGGCGTGAATAATGCCGATATTGTAAAGAATATAACTGCGATCGTTACCATCCTCTTCTAACTTAAGTGCTTCATAATAGTTATCTAAGGCTTCAGCATATTCTCCGTCTGCTTGGGCTGACATACCATCTCGATAATAGACAAAAGCTTCTTTGGCTTTTTTGTTAGCTGGCAGCATTTTGAGGATGATATCTGCCATGACAGTAAAGCTTTTATCGATAAAATTATCATTACGTTGAGTTCTAGGCATAGATTTGACGTTGAAGACAAAATAGTATTCTTAATACTATCAAAATTTTAGCAAACATCGATACAAACGACTTTAGAAGACATAAATTTCTCAGTAACTAAATGATGGACAAAATGTTAACTTTAGTTAAGAAAACAAGTATCATAAACAATAATTATTACTTCCTGAAAAATATTAGAAGATGATGAAGATGAATAATAATTTAGTGCGATCTCGAAGAGATCCGCTTTGCGGTGCGCAAAAATTAACCCTTAACACCGCTTCCAGTTTCTGTGGGGATAATATAGCGTTGTAAAAACACAAATAAAAGCACAACCGGAACAATAGAAATAATTGATCCAGCAGCAATCAGTCGCCAGTCTAAATCTAACGCACTGGCCAGTTTAGCCACGCCTAAAGGCAGAGTATAGTATTCAGGACGATCTAATACAATCAGAGGCCATAAGAAGTCACTCCAGGAACCAATAAAGACAAAAATTGCTAAAGTAACTAACGCAGGACGGATCGAAGGTATCATAATATGCCACCAGATCCCTAATTCTGAACAACCATCAATTCTTGCTGCTTCTTCTAACTCTTTGGGAACCCCTTGAAAGGCTTGACGCAAGAGAAAAATGCCGAAAGCAGAGGCTAAACTAGGAAAAATTACCCCTAAATAAGTATTTCGTAACCCCAACTGTACTGTAAGAATATATAACGGGATCATCACGATCTGAAAAGGAATCATAATCGTAGCAATCACCGCAGCAAAAATACTATCTCGTCCCCAAAAATCAAGTCTTGCTAAAGGATAAGCAGCTAAAGAACAGAATAATAGATTTAAAACGACAGTTAGCACAGCAATTAAGGTACTATTCCCTAAATATCGCCCAAACGGATAGGTTTGCCAAACAACACGGAAATTTCCCCAGGTTGGTTGAGTGGGAAACCAAGTGGTAAATACATCTTCTGTCGGAGATTTAAAGGCGGTACTGAGTAACCACAATAGGGGAAACAACATGGCTACTGCTATCACAGTTAATAGTAAATAAAGGCCAAAACGTTGGATTAAAGATTTTTGGGTCATCATTCGGAACTGTAGGGAAAGAGTCAATCTTTATTAAATTTTCCGCGATTTTACCATAGCGCGATGGTTCCTAGAGTGATTGAGTTCTGAGTTTCATATTATTATGACATCTCATACTTAATCTACACTGTAACTTACTCATTCATATTCTTATAAGTAGCCACCGCAGAGGGAGAAATACGATTAAGATAACGGAAGATCCAATATTTGAGAACTGTATCTAAAATAACTGGAAAAGTAGCAATAAAGAGAAAGTTAAATTCTTGATTTTCGGGTAAACCAAAATGATGAGCAACTCCTTCTAAAATTACCTCCCAACCATGAGGAGAGTGGAAACCCACAAACATATCAGTAAACAAAATAATCAAAAAAGCTTTAGCTGGATCACTCAAACCATATAAGATTTCATCCAAAAAAGATTTTAGAACTTCAATTTCTTTGCGACTACTCACAATTACAATCGCAAAAGCAGTGACTGAAAATAAATCCGCAAAAACATTGCCGATCGAATTAATTCCTTGTCCGCGATACGCTTCTGTGATTTCTTGGGCTTTTTCTTGTACTTTTTCTTCAACTTCTTCGTCTGTTAATGGTTCTCTTAATCCAATTAACCCCTGGAATCGTAAAATTTCTTCATAATGACTTAACTCTTCAAAGGCTTCTTCTTCCAAATCCTTATTAATAAAAACCACTTCCTCGTGATTATGGAAATATTGATTAATAATTGGGGTTAATAGAAAAGTTTTAGTTAATTGATGAGTTAATAAAGGAACAATTATCAACAACAAAATAAACTTAATTGATAAAGCTGTTCTTAAACGAGATTTTCGATATTTATTAAGAACTTGTTCTTCACTTTCCCCAGATTTCGGGTCGATTTCTTGTTTTATTTTGTTGAGGGTATTAATAAAAGATCGAGGTAAAACACCTGTTTTTTGAGAAGCAGATTCTAAACGGCGATCATTTTCTTCAGAGGAATAAGTCTGATTACTATTATTAGGAATTTTTGGGTTAATTTGATTAAGATACTTACTATCTAATTGCTCTTTTTCTTTGTTCTGTGACGGTTCTTTTGCCAAGACCAAAGAACCATCATAAACTTCCTGCTTATCACGGGATTGATATTTAGAGGCGACTTGGTCAATAAACTCTAATTTCTCAAAAGAATAGCAGCAGTTGTCGTATTTCTTTGTAATTCTCGTTCCGTTATCTGGCCTTGAGGAGATTCTTGTATATTAGATATATTCAGGAAAAGGCGACTGGTTTTAAAGACACCTAATCCCATATTAATTTTTTGTAAATAACCATTTACTTCTGTTTTAAAATAAGAGATAACACTGTCTCCATAGTCAGCGTTTTCCTTGGACACCTTTTTTCCGCCAAAATGGTTGTCTTCAATTTCCTTTATTTTTAAAGCTGCTTTATAAGCGTTATCTAAGGATCTTTCTGGGGTAGCTGTTAACCAGTTAGAAGTCTTTTTAATTAAGGACCTAAAATTCATAATAATTGCTACTTACCTGCAACAAAGAAAAAATAAAATAGATAGAGAAACTAGAATCAACCAATGCAAAATAATTGTATGTTAACCCATTTAGTTGAGGAATGTCCGTGAAGCGAACCTCTCTGTGGATTGAAGGAACCACCCGCACCGGAAAAACAACCCAATTGGTTAAAGAGTTTTGTGATTGGGTTGAAAACAAACGTAAAGATAAGATAAAATCCTCAGTTCAATCAGTAACCCGAAATCTTGCTTCATCAGTGTTGATTTTTTCCGTTAATGATGACAATCGCCGTGATTTAGCTGATCGACTGTCTTTAGCCGTTAATGGTAGTTACCCCATTAACTGTAAAACCCCGATGGGATGGATGAGAGATGAGATCAAATTGTTTTGGCCGTTATTATTTGAGGAACTTTCCCTAAAAGCACAGTTTCCCTTACTCTTACGTCCCGAAACGGAACAATTCCTAGCCACTCAGTTATGGCGATTTTTTTGTACGACCAATGAGAGATCCGACTTAAACCAATATCCAACAAGATTAACCCGAAACAGTGAGTTTCGCTTTATTCGTCAAACTTTGGATTTATTACAGTTAGCAGGTGCAAGTGGGATCATGGTTGAGCATATCCCCTACATTCTAGAACATGGTTTAGAAAGAGGGGAGTATTTTTTAGAAGAGTTAAATAATTCAGAGACAGAGGAGACTACTGTTGCTCAATTACGGGGTGATTTTCTTTTGGAATGGCAAGAGTGGTGTTTAAAACGGGGTTTTTTAACTTATGGATTAATTTATACTCTGTATTGGCGATATTTATTACCCAATCCCCACTATCAACGCCATTTAATCCCGCGTTATCAGGGAGTTTTTGCTGATGATGTGGATGATTATCCAGCTATTGCTAAAGATTTATTTCAGTTTCTCTTAGATAATAATGCCTTTGGAGTCTTTACCTACAACCCTGATGGACAAGTTCGTTTAGGATTAAATGCAGATCCTGACTATTTATATCAATTATCATCTCATTGTGAGATCAAACTATTATCAAACTATCCCAGAATTCAGAGTAATTATGGTGACTTAATCGTACAATTATCCAGTAATCCTTTATCAGTAGAAACCTTACCCGATTGTTTTACCTCCATCCAAACGATTTCCCGTGCTGAACTATTACGAAATACTGCTAATTTTATTGTTGAAACTATCAAAAACAAACAAATTAACCCAGAAGATGTTGCTATTATTGCCCCAGGATTAGACGAAATTGCTCGTTATACATTAATGGAAATCTTATCGGCTGCGAGTATTCCCATTAAACCATTAAATGAACAACGTTCTTTAATCAGTTTTCCTTTAGTTAAAGCTTTATTGACTCTTTTAGGACTGGTTTATCCATGTTTAGGGGATTGTTTCAGAGGTGATGATATTGCTCAAATGCTCACCACATTGAGTTATGATGCTGAGCAAAAAATAGCAATGATTGATCCTGTAAGAGCCGGTTTAATTGCTGATAGTTGTTATGAAGTTAAGTTAAAAACACCTCAATTATTACCCATTGAAACTTATCCCCGTTGGGATAGAATTGGTTATCAAGCAACAGCAGCTTATAATCATCTTGTTGATTGGATAAAAGTCACCAAAGAGCAAGTAACCCAAGAGCAAATTTCTAATCCGATGATAGTATTAGATAAAGCGATTCAAGAACTAATAGAAGTCAATTATCAATTATCCTATCAACAATTATCTGCTCTAAGAGAGTTAACAGAAACTACTCGCCATTTTTGGGAAATTGATCGTCGTTTACGACAATACAATCCTAATCCTAAATCTCCGCAAGAAACCTTAATAGAGTTTATTCAATTATTACAACGGGGAACTATTACAGCCAATCCTCGGCCTATGTATTACTTAGGAAAAAAACCCAGTTATGTGACCTTAGCAACAATTTTCCAATATCGGTCTTTACGAACTTACCATCGTTGGCAATTTTGGCTAGATATCTCATCAAATTTATGGGAAAAAGGTGGGGCTTCAGTGCTATTTTGCGCCCCCTTATTCCTCCGAAAATGGTCTGGACACACCCTAACCCCTGAAGATGAATTTGAAGCGGATCAAGCACGTTTAAAGCGCATTTTGAGGGATTTATTGGGGAGAGTAGAAGACAAAATTATTTTATGTCACAGTGATTTAAGTGTTAAAGGAACAGAACAAACAGGGGCTTTATTAACCTTAGTTAATGGTTCTCAAGAAATAGAACTCACCATGAATAATAAAAAATAGTTTAGGAATTTCTTAACAATTGTTTAACTGTTCCAAGTAATTCCTCATGGGGAAATGGCTTAATAATATAAGCATCAGCCCCTTGTTTTAATCCCCAGTAACTATCAACTTGGGTGTTTTTAGTTGAACAAAGAATGACAGGGATATGCTCTGTTTTAGGATCACTTTTAATACTACGACAAGTCTGATAACCATTAAGTTTGGGCATAACCACATCGAGAATAATCAGATCCGGAGCAAGGGATTTTAACTTTTCTAAAGCTTCAGCCCCATCTATGGCTGTGGTAACGGAAAAACCATTATCTATCAGTAAACCAGCAATTAGTTCACGTTGAGCAGTGCTATCATCGGCTAATAAAATTGTAGTCATAAGAAGTCATTGAGAAATAAGCATTAGTGACAACCAATCATCAAGATCCTATCAAATAGGATACCCCGAAACCTAATACAATTATCATTATTACAGAATAAGGTTATCAAACCATATTCAAAAGCCCTAACTTTGTTGTTATGGTTAGGGCTATTTAACCTTCCCTAGAGATTAGGATGAAGGATTATTATATGAATTCACATATCGCTATTAGCAAAGAACCGCTAAAATTTAGTGTCGGCGCGATCGCTGTCTTCGCCGAGTTGCTTCTTTGCGTTTGCGTTTTTCCTGTGGCGTTTCAAAAAATTGGTGCTTTTTATAGTCTGTATAGATTCCAGCTTTAGCAACCTGTCGTTTAAATCGACGTAACGCAGATTCAATGGGTTCGTTTTGACCAACAACTACTTGGGTCATTATTTAACTTTACACCTCCTTTTTTGTGTGGGTTTATCATTGTCAGCTACAAGGCTAACATACTTTATTTTTATTAAAGCTTATTGAGGCACATTTTCTCAACTTACTAAGTATAGCTTATTATTAATTTTATCATTATTGTATGACATTAATCTCTCGGATCAACCAGCGATCGCCTTGACGAACTAAATCATAACGAACCCGTAAATTATCGTTATAAGACCGACTTTCCCTATTTCTTTGATAGTATTGAGCTACTTCTTGAACATTAGCATCGACCACTGCTTGATTAGGATTATTGCTATCGGGCTTAAAGGAATTTATTTTAACGTCGTGTTCATAAGTCCAGTAGTTTTGATTTTGTTGTAATTGTTGAGCCTGTCTTTTCCAGCGAGATAGGAGGGGATCAGCCAAAATTTTATTCAACGATTCAAGGTTATGGTCTTGACCAAAAGCTTGAGATTTACTGGATAACCAGGTTTCTACTACTTGCTGCGCTCCTTCTAAGGTCAACATTCCGGTAGCTGTTACCATTTGAGCATCAGCCGGCGGGATATCGATCAGGGGTCGATGGAGAGCAACGGAATATTGTCCTTTTTCAAGTGCTGATAAGGGAGAATTGGCTTTGTATATCCAAGTCATTCCCAAGGCCATTAATCCGACTCCTCCAAAAATAGCAACTACGGTTAGGTTTAATTTTGAACTACGCCGTGGGTGACGAACTGGGTTCGTCTCTGTGAGAGGAACGGTTTGGACTGCGGACGGCTTTAAACTTAGGGATTGTTCGGAAACCGTTTGAGTCAACGGCTTAGGGTCAGGTTTTGGAGAATATTGCTTGCGTTTACGACGACGCACATCTCGAATATCTACAGGAGATAGGGAACGAACTGGCAGGCTAATGGGATCTAAGGCAGCGTTTCCTTGTTCTAAGGGTTGATAGCTAGGATAACGACGATTATGCAGACGACTCCGAGAAGATTTGGTTTTTTCAGAGGTCGTCACCATTTGGGGTTTGGGACGAGGGGGACTGAGAAGTTGATTGAGATAGGTTTGAACACCTTGATCAGCAAAATATTCTTTTAAAGAAGCGGTTTTTTCTTTCAAATCTCGAAAATGGGCAAAAACCTCTGCTTGTAACCAATGTTCACTATAACGACATAAACCCGGCAAGAGATCCGGAGCGCCTTGGGACTGTTCTCGGATAAAGTTTAAGGCTTGTTGGTCTTGGCATTGCTCTAAGGCTTGGGCTGCTACTTGGGTTTGCCCCAGTAATAGGGCAACAATGGACTGTTCGATAGATACATCTTGGCGAGGTTCCAAACCTTCCAACACCGTTTTCGCTTCTAATATCAAGGACGGTTGTTTTTGGGCAAAACCTCTGGCAATTAGAGCGTATACCCCTAAATAAGCAGCCACAGAGGAGGGGCGCTCAGCCTCTTTCATAAAAATATCTTTTTGTTCGGCTGCTGTTAAATAAGTCCGAATTTGCTGAATAAATCGTAAAAAATCATCAATTCCTAACCCTGAGTGATCGTCCCCCTTTCCATCGATCCCTTGACGCTCTTCTAACATCGATTTTAATAACTCAATCCCTGTTTGACGGGAGATTTTGTTTTTTAGAGGGGCTGCTAATAATTCTAAAATGCGATAAGGACGCAATTTGTAAAGTTCTGCTTGAATTTCTGCTTGTATGGAGGGAAACAGGTTATTTTTTTTGAGTAGAGTTAATCCTTGATCTCCTGCTAAAGCTGCTTGCTCATAGGCTGCTTGATGCCACTGTTCTCGGCTAATTTCTAAATAAGCTAAAGCAATGCTTAAGATTGTGTCGGTACGCTGCTTGGTGGCTGTATTATCAATATCTAAGGAAAGAGAAGAGGCAGGTAGGGTCTGAAGATAACTTTCACCATATTTAATAGCTAGCTCATATTCTCCTAATTCATGGAGAATTAAAAGGCTACCAGGAAGTTGCCCTGGCTCAATCTCGATTTCTGAAGTGGTTGGTACAAAAGTTTCCCCTATTACTTCAGTCCCTGATGAAGATGACTTTTCCCCTTCCTCTTGATAAGAAGCTTGATCTTGCCAAAATTGAGTTTCATACTTGGCTTTTTGAGCAGGATTAGATAAAACACTATAAGCTTGCTCTAGTAACCGCCTGCGGGCTTGAATCGCTTGGTTACTATATTCTCGGCGGGGTAACTGAACACTGCGATCGCGATGAGCTTGACGAATTTGCTCATCTGTTGCTTGGGGAAAAATTCCTAATATCCTGTAGTAGTCTAGCGGTATGCGCACGGGTGACTTCCTCAGAGCAGGGTGACTTAACTTTATATATTTATAATTAACAACAATGATGATAAAGAATCATCTATAGAATTTAGGGTATTTGATTATTAGATCAAAAATAAAGGATTGGCAAAATTGTAACTTAAAGATTCATTTTAGTAAAAGTTTTTTTTTATTTATGGTAAACATGGCCACCTAACCTCAGTGTCCCTATTCAGTTTAAACTAGAACAGGAGGAAATTAGTTTTTCCTAAAACCGATTACGATAGCTTACCTCGATATACGATTGTAGCGATATTTTTGATTCTTGGTTTGCTGCTTTAAAAGTTAGTTCAATTGTTCTTAATTATTGTTTGAATTGTTATGGTTTCTGAACGTACTTTACCTGAATTTAATACAGCGTCAATTCAACTCAGCAAAGAAGAAGGATTGATGTTGTACGAAGATATGACGTTAGGACGCTTATTCGAGGATAAGTGTGCGGAAATGTATTATCGGGGTCGAATGTTTGGCTTTGTCCATCTCTACAACGGGCAAGAAGCAGTATCTACTGGTATTATTAAAGCCTTACGTCCTGATGAAGATTATGTGGCGAGTACCTATCGGGATCACGTCCATGCCCTCAGTTGTGGTGTTCCTCCCCGTGAAGTGATGGCCGAATTATTTGGGAAACAGACCGGTTGTAGTAAAGGCCGGGGAGGCTCGATGCACTTATTCTCAGAACAACATCGTCTTTTAGGGGGTTACGCTTTTGTCGCAGAAGGTATTCCAGTGGCCACAGGGGCAGCCTTTCAAAGTAAGTATCGCCGAGAAGCCATGGGAGATGACAGCGCCGATCAAGTGACGGCCTGTTTCTTTGGTGATGGGGCGAGTAATAATGGTCAATTTTTTGAATGTTTGAATATGGCCGCCCTCTGGAAATTACCCATTATTTATGTGGTAGAAAATAATAAATGGGCGATCGGTATGGCTCACAACCGCGCCACCTCTCAACCCGAAATTTACAAAAAAGCCAGTGTCTTTGATATGGTTGGAGTAGAAGTGGATGGGATGGACGTTTTAGCGGTGAGAAAAGTCGCCCAAGAAGCGGTTGCCAGGGCTAGGGCAGGAGAAGGACCTACCTTGATCGAAGCGTTAACGTATCGTTTCCGAGGTCATTCCTTAGCTGATCCCGATGAACTGCGATCGCCTGATGAAAAACAGTTTTGGGGCAGTAAAGATCCCATTCAACGATTAGAAGCCTATTTAATTGAGCATAACTTAGTCAATCAAAACGAGTTAGACGAAATTAAGCAACAGGTTCAAGCAAAGGTTGATGACGCGGTTAAATTTGCGGAAGAAAGTCCCGAACCTGATCCCAAAGACTTATATCGTTACGTTTTTGCTCAAGATTAATACAATGATGCTTCTATAGCACTATGTATTATGATTAGGACATTGAGAAAATTACAAAACCTTGTAAGGTGGGCAGTGCCCACCCTAGGATAATATTATGACATTTTTTTATAGGAGAAAAACTGAAGGCGGATGAATTATAAAAAAGTCTCCCCTTTTTACCTTTTTCTTGTGCGAATAACTATAATATTGATAACTTTATTGATTTTTTCTTTAAAAAAACCTTGTAATCTAAGCAATAGAAAAAAATCTTATATAATTAAGTGACGTACATTGATTTTTAAGTTACAAATGCCTGTCACTAATCAAACAAAAATGTCCATTAATCCTATCTTTAATCCAGGAGGAGATGATGCGATTGAAAACCGTTCTATTTGGTTTGGTAATACAACAAATTTAATGCAATTAAATGATGTTCGTTATGCCTGGGCTGTTGGTTTGTATCAACAAATGAGAGAAAACTTTTGGATACCTCAAAGGTTAGACGTTACTCAGGATGTGACAGATTACGCTAATTTAACGGACGATGAACGGTACGCTTATGATGGAATTTTATCATATCTTACTTTTTTAGATTCTGTTCAAACTTGTAATATTCCTCACCTAAAAAGTAGTATTACTGCCCCAGAAATTAGTCTATGTATGGCAGAACAAATTTCTCAAGAAGGAATGCACAACCAAAGTTATCAATATCTCATTGAAACTATTATTCCTCCAGAAAGAAGAACTCAAGTTTATGAATTTTGGCGAACAGATACAGTTTTAAAAGATCGTTGCGAATTTATCGCTAAATTGTATCAAAAGTATATTGATGATCCAACTTCAGAGAACTATTTTATTGCTTTGATGGCTGACTTTTTATTAGAAGGACTTTATTTTTATAATGGCTTTATTTACTTCTATAATTTAGCCTCTCGGATGTTAATGCCAGGTTCAGCAGACATTTTTAAAATGATTAACCGAGACGAATTAAGTCACGTTAGATTGTATCAAAAATTGATTCCAGAAGCAAGAAAAGTCTTTCCTCATTCTGTTGAACAAATTTATGAAATGTTTGACATGGCCGTTAATTATGAATGCCGTTGGACAAATCATATTGTCGGTAATAATATTTTGGGAATTACTGAATCGAGTACGGAAAAATATACAAAGTATTTAGCTAATATTCGATTACGTTCCATCGGGTTAGAACCGCTTTATCCTGAACCAAAATACAATAAGAGTCCTTACACTCATTTAGAACGTTTTTCTGATACTAAAAAAGAAGCTCATACTAAGGCTAATTTCTTTGAAGCTACTGTTACCAGTTATGTTATGTCTTCTGGAGTAACAGGATGGGATGAAATTTAGTTTCTATTAAACATAATTTTGATTTTGTAGGGTGGGCAAGGGTTTTAAGTTTGTAATAATTGTAGATACATTCTTGACTTACCCTCCTGACCTTTATCAATTATTGACTCAAGTTTATTCTTTTAGTCTTCTTGAAAAAATAAAATTACTGTGTGATCGCCAATTTTGTAAGTTAGGTGGTCGAAATTCAACCCAAAAAGTTAATATTTACTATGATTAAGACATTAACAAAACCAATTACATTTGATGATTTTATTGCCCAATATCCCAACATTGGAGGACGCTATGAACTACATGATGGAATAATTGTTGAAATGCCTAAACCTAAAGGACAACATTCAACAGTAACCGGTTTTCTGATCGAAGAATTGATCCTCACAATTATTCAAATGGGTAAACGGGGAATATGGACAATTCCAAGAGAGTCAATTGTCAAATCTAGTAATGCTAAATCAGGGTATGAACCCGACATAATTGTTATTGATCAAAAGGCGATCGCTACTGAACCCCGTTGGGCAAGTGAATCAATCATTGAATGTGCCGAATCAGTTAAACTAATAGTCGAAGTCGTCAGCACAAACTGGCGCGATGATTACTTCAAAAAACGGGCAGATTACGAAGAATTAGGGATTGCTGAATATTGGATTGTTGACTACGCAGCATTAGGAGGCCGAAACTTTTTGGGCAATCCTAAAGAACCCAAGCTGTCAATTTATCAATTAATTGATGGGGAATATCAAGTCCAACAATTTAGTGGCGATGATATTATCATTTCCCCAACATTTTCAGCCTTTCATCAAACAGCTAATCAAATCTTTCAAGCTGGTTAAGATTAATCAAAAGTAAAATTACGTCCTACAAGAGATGATTTTATCAACATTATTAGGAAGCAACCTAAAATAATAGAAGGTATTTTATTATTAGCGATTAGGAGAAAAAATAAATGACTGTTTTATTGCCTGCTATTATTCCTGTTGCTTTTATTATTATTATTGGAGTCATTGCTGGCAGAACATTAAAAATTCAGAAACAAACTTTATCCCAATTAATTGTTTATATTTTAGCCCCTGCGTTAGTAGCTGATAGTTTATATACAACCACTATCTCCGCACAAAATGCAGCACAATTATTATTAGGTGTGTTTATTATTGCTTTTATTCTTTACTTATTAGTTTCAATTATTAGTTCTATTTTAAAATTTCCTTCTATTACTCGCAAAAGTTTAATTGCAACTGCGTTACATCCTAATAACGGTAATATGGGATTACCTTTGGTAGATTTTGCGTTAGGAGCAGCTGGTTTAGAAAGGGCAATTATTTATATGATTGGTTCGAGTATTTTATTATTTGGTATTGCGCCAGCAATTCTAGCAGGAAAGAGTCTAAAACACAGTTTAATGGTAACGTTTAAATTACCTTTGATGTGGGCAATGTTAGCAGGATTAATCTTAAGGATTCTTCAAATTGAGCTTCCTTTTAATCTAGGAGAAGCTCTACACTTATTAGGGAGGGCTGCCATTCCTGTTGCTTTATTAATCTTAGGAATGGAGTTAGTCACAACACAATTTAAAGTCACTAAATTTGAAATAATTTCTCTTAATTTTAGACTAATTTTAGCTCCTTTGGTTGCTTTATTAGTAGGGAAATTAATCCAGTTAAATCCCCTAGATTTACAAGTTTTCATTTTACAAAGTGCCATGCCAACCGCAGTTAATACAGTAGTTTTAGCCACAGAATTCGGAGGGGAATCCCTCAAAGTTGCTCGTACCATTGTCATCACAACTTTGCTTAGTTTTTTTACATTACCTTTTGTTTTATGGATTGCCGAACAAGTATAATTAATTGATTAGTTAGAAAACAATTTACTTTTAAGAATATTTTTATAGAATAATAGGACTTCCACCGTTATTCTAGTAGAAGCCCTCTATAAAAGAAGAAATTTTGAGTAAATACCCTAAAAAGGACAGTCATCCTCATCATCTAACTGCATATCCCATTTGGCTGCTAAAACTTGAGTTACCATAGCTTCTAAAGCGTTAGCATCAAGGTTAGAATCATTATCAGGAATAGGAGAAGAATAGGTAATGGGAATTAACCGTAAACAACGACGATCCTGAATCAAATCAAAATACGCTTCTTGCTTTTGCGATCGCTGAAGTTGTAAATAATCGAAGCTTTGAACATTGAGATACAAAGAGCGATTAACGACAATAGTAGCTTGACTAGGATCATTAAACACTTCAACGATCCATCCCTCCCCTTCGCTTTCTATATTTCCATCGAGGGTATGAATATAACGAACCCTTCCGAGATCGTTGAGAATACGTTTCATGTCCTCAGCATTAACAATAATCCCAAAATCAATGATACAAGGGGCTGGGAACGGGTGTGAGGGGTGATGGTGACTCATAAGAAATTGCCTGAAAGCACGACGATTGGTAGTCAGTCTAGAGACTGTAGGAGTGGAAAGATAAAGCCTGAAGAAGCTTTTCTCTCATAGGAGCAGAGAAACAATTGTGAGAGACGACTTTTAAACCAATGCTATCGGACATTTTTGGTGTGCTGTCCTGTAGCATGACTAGATTAGATAAAATTAGGCATTTAGGTTAAGGCAAGACCAAAATTAGCCAAGCGTTTGAGAATACCCTTAGCCAGTTGCCATCTAACATCATGTTACCGCAATATTCCCTAAGCATTTCTCAAAGCCTTAGGAGAAAGTGGTTAATTTGGGGATCTTAAATTTTCTATACATATCTAGTTAAATATTCAATGTTCCATACAATTTATAATAACTTGATAAATTTTTTTACATCCTTCTTAGGAGCGATTACTTTTTATACTATTATTCCTTTACCTAATCAGTGGACAAAAAGTTTTCAATCTATCGCTCGTTGGTCTCCGATTATTGGTTTAGGAATTGGAGGATTATTAAGCATAATCGATAGGTTATTAAACTTGATAGGATTTCCTATAACTGTCAGCAGTGCTTTAATTATTAGTTTAGGTATTTATATTACCGGCGGATTACATTTAGATGGAGTCCTTGATAGTGCTGATGGTTTAGCTGTTACCGATCCTGAAAAACGCATAGAAGTGATGAGCGACAGCGTTACAGGGGCTTTCGGGGTTATGGCCGGCATAATTGTCATTTTACTCAAAATCGTCGCATTGAGTGCCATTGTTGACCATCGTGCTTGGGTTTTCATGATGGTTGCTGGTTGGGGACGATGGGGACAAGTGAGTGCGATCGCCTTTTACCCCTATCTTAAACCCACAGGAAAAGGAGCCTTTCATAAACAATATCTCAAAGTTCCTCAAGATTTACTAGGGGGGTTAGTTAGTTTATGGGGAATGACAGGGGTATTCATCGCATTTAACCCTGAATTATGGCAGTTAGGGTTGAGGGTAACAGGGATGGGAATGGCGATCGCCTTAGGGGTGGGTGCTTGGTTTAATCGTCGGTTTGGGGGTCATACCGGAGACACCTATGGAGCTGTTGTCGAATGGACTGAGACTTTTATCTTCTGTCTATTATCGATCCACAGGCCGTAAACGAGTGACTTTAAGGTTAAAGTTACCTCCCCCTGTTTCACCAAACGCACGCACACGAATAATATAGCGGCCAGTTTCGGTGATACGGGAAAATAACAAGGAATTGGTACTACCATCAGGCCCGTCATCATTTTCAGCAATGGTTGCACCGTCGGCCCCCAATAATAACACCACACTATCAAATTCATCAGAAGTCAGATCGATCGCCACTTGATCGCCTTTTTCTAAATCTATTTCATAATCCTTAGCAAACCCACCTTCTCCTGTCGGAATATCTTGCTCAGAGAGACGATCAGCAATTGCTCCATTCGATTTAATGGGAATGGGATTATAAATAGCTTGTTGTCCTCGTACTGGAAAAGCAGTTAGGCCCAACATTAAGGAAAATAAAGCGGTCATTAAAGAACGATAGGAGACTTTACCACACAAATAGGTCATTTTATGAACAATACTTACACACACTCCCGTATAGTCTATCGAATGTCTAGGGATTGGGGTGAAACTTAAGGAAAAATCAAGTAAAAATTCAGGAAATTTTTATGATTAATAATCATGATAATCTTAAGTTAAGGAATATTTAGGAGAAATTCAATATTTTGGAGTTAAATAAATGTCAGATTTTCCCAATTATAGCGATCACATTAAGCAAGACTTAGAAAAACTCAAACAACAAGAACAGGAAAAAAAGTCTAAACGCCAACAAGAAATGGAACGAGATCGCCGTTTAGTTCAACAAGAAGAAGAATATCAATTACTTCAAAAAAAACATCGGGAATTAGAAAGAGAAAAGGCTAAGTTAAGAGCAGAAATTAAACGCAGACAAGAACTCCAAGCAGAAAAAGAAAGAATTCAACAAGAAACATTTAATAGAGAAGAAAGACGAAAACAACAAATTCACTCTGATCGAAAAAGAGTGAGAAAACAAGAGTTTCAAAGAAAATCATCATCCCCTTCTTATTCTCCTAGTTATTCTTCTGCACCTCATGCTACAGTTGAAGACCAATTAAAAGAATTAGATAAACTGATTGGTTTGAATCATTTAAAAGATGAAGTTCGTCAATATATCAATTTCCTTAAAATTCAAAAGTTGCGAGAAAAGCAAGGTTTACAACCTATTCCTATTACGTTACATTCCGTGTTTTGTGGTTCTCCCGGAACGGGTAAAACAACGGTAGCAAGATTAATGGGGCAAATTTATCAACAATTAGGGATTCTTAAAAAAGGTCATTTAATTGAAACGGATAGATCGGGAATGGTAGCTGGATATGTCGGACAAACAGCACAAAGAGTTGATGAATTAGTTCATTCTGCTTTAGATGGGGTTTTATTTATTGATGAAGCTTATACCTTAAAACCTGTTGATCCTGGTAATGATTTCGGTCAAGAAGCTATTGATATGTTATTAAAAAGAATGGAAGATTATCGTGACAGAGTAGTAGTTATTGTGGCAGGTTATGGTGACGAAATGACTCGCTTTGTTAATTCCAATCCTGGATTAAAATCTCGTTTTAGTCGTTATTTTTATTTTGAAGATTATACTCCACAAGAATTATTAGCTATTTTTAATATTTTCTGCAATCAACATCGTTACACTTTAACTGAAGCTGCAAAAGAAGTATTATTAACACGATTTAAAGAATTATATGATCATCGTGATAAAAGTTTTGGTAATGGTAGATTAGTCAGAAATATATTTGAAAAGAGCATTGAAAAACAAGCTAATCGTTTAGTTAAGATTCCTGATGTTACCACTTATACCATGCAGCAAATCTTACCCGAAGATATTGCTTTAATGGTTAATAGTTAAAAATGTCTAAACCTTGTAGGGTGGGCATTGCCCACCTTACCGTAATGTAAATGGCAACCTTCAAAATAATTCAGCCTTATGACATCTTTGTTAGAGCAGCCACTTTAGCTTTTGTCGACGGGGTTAAATCGGTTAATTCATCAAGGGTTAACCATTTTTCTTTAACCAACTGAGCTAACACAAAAACTGATGCAGACTCTCTAAAGTCATACTTACCATCAATATTGTATCGTTTACTGCTCAGATAATCGTTTAAAGCCCAAATTTCGTCAATATGATTAACTTGACTAGCTTTTTGGTTAATTTCAGCTATGAGGGCTTCTGTTTCTCTAGCATAAGCTTTTGTTAATGCTTCGTAAGCAATTTTTTGATCAGTCTGTGACCATTCTTGAGTGTTCGTTTTCATATCGGAGTTTTCAATTCATTAGAATACGCTCTAACCAGTAGAGCGTATCTATCGTATTAATTGTGGTTTTACTATCTTTAAAAATATAGCAAAAATCCGACTGATTAGCGAGCTAAGTTCAATAGCTCTTTAGGAGACGCAAGTAAATCAATGGCCACAAAGAAAATTTTACCTTCAGGATTGAGTAAAAATCGCCAAGCGATATTCATACCAACACCACCACCAAACCAGGGGGTTTGACAGGTTCCTGTCACTTTAATTTGAGTGAAACCATCTTCTGCTGGTTCACTTACCCCTTGTTTGGGAATTAATTGGAGATTTTGACATTCTTCACGGAAGAAACGTAAGACGTTTTCTTTACCGATAATAGGTCTGCGGAACGGAGGTTGTAAGGCTCCATCTTCGGTAAATAATGCGATTAAAGCATCAAAATCATTAGCGTTCAGATTATTCATGTAGTTAAGGATAGTTGAATTATCAATCCCTTCAATTTTCACCTGAGTCCGTTGTGACATTTCTTTGGGGGGAGCAACGGGTTCTGTTACCTTTTGGAAATTGCTCATTTTGCTGGGATCATAACCCATATCTACCACACAGTTGCGGAGAACAGTAATTTGTTGACCCGGTTCTAAACCTGTAATGGTTACGAGGACAGAATTAGCATTGGCTGAAAGCTTATAACCTTTAGGGATAGGCGCAACTTTACCCTCTTCCATTAATTTTCCGAGTTCGTACCAAAAACCAAGCTTGATATTAGGACTCCAAGTGGCATAAGTCCGACTGATGGGGGTATCAGCACGGTTGGCTAAGTCACACATGGCCTGACTTTGCTCTAAAGGAGTCATGTTGATAATCTCTTTAATAGTCCCTTCAGCAAACTGCATATTTGCTGCACCAGGCGCAGCAACAGTGATATTTTTACCCATCTCTAAGTAAGCAAACCAAATCAGTGCCAGTTGGTCTTCAGCACTGAGTTGCTCGAATCTAGCGATAGTTGCAGGAACCGCATCAGCAGCTAAGGTATTCGGAAAAATGTTGCGGGCCGAATCTATAGAAAAAGGCATATCTATCCTTCCGTTTGCTAAGTTTTTTTGGCAGACTAACTTTAATTAAGTCAGTCATACTATTAATCAATGTATCATAAATATGAAGTTTTATTTAATTTTTTTAATCCATGACTATTTAAAAGATTTAGTAGATCAAGCGTGTTACTTTGTTGCCCTGAGTAAAGATAAAAGAGATGATTATCTATCAATTAATTACTCTTAACTTAAGGTTAAGTATTTTCTATTGTTTTGTTTATTTGCAAGACTTTTATGAGAATACTAAATCTTATGTCTCACTACTATGTAGCACAATCTTATGGATTGTAATACATAATTCTTTGATTACCTATTTATTTTTTAGATATTGAATAATTGAATTTTTGTTCTTCAATAAAATCAAAAAATTGTAGGGTAAGTGATGCACATAAAAATTTTTGAGTAACCATTTTTTAAAAATTAGCATTACCTATCATATATTTGTTTCAATTACTAGAGTATCATACAATTTTATAGCGTTTAAGTGTTATTGACTTTTACTTAAATATTTTTTCCTATTTTGTTAATTTTTTAGTATGGTATGGGAATAATAATCTTATGTCTTGAGATAGTATGTAAAACAATCTTCTAGATTATAATATAGCACGACCTATTATGAGTAGGATATTAAGGAGATTTCTTGTTTCCTCGGAATGACAATTAAACAGATAAATCATGTCCTAACTCATTTTTGTACTGCTATAAATGCTTATCTTGACATTAACCTATTACTTATTTTTCTCTAGATGAGGTGTTTAATATGGATTTTGATAAAGATTATCGTGCTATGGTAGAAGAAGATAGAAAAAACTTATCTAGTTATCATGCACATCCTGATTCGATAGATTATGAATTAGAACAATTAAAAAAAGAAGTTAATCAAAATTCTATCAATAATAGTTCTAACTCAAATAACACAATAAAGAATAATTCGGATAATAATAACGAAATAGAAACTATTTTAAAAGATTTAAACGAATTAATTGGACTGAATAGTTTAAAAGATGAAGTACAAGAATATGTAAACTTTATTAAAATTCAAAACCTAAGAAAACAACAAGGATTATCGGGTATTCCTATCACCTTACATTCCGTTTTTTGTGGTTCTCCAGGAACAGGAAAAACAACCGTAGCAAGATTAATGGGTAAAATTTATAAAGAATTAGGAATACTAAAAAAAGGCCATTTAATTGAAACAGATAGATCAGGAATGGTTGCAGGATATATCGGACATACAGCAAAACAAGTCGATGAAGTAGTAGAATCTGCTTTAGATGGGGTATTATTTATTGACGAAGCTTATACCCTAAAACCTGTCGATTCTGGTAATGATTTTGGTCAAGAAGCCATTGATACATTACTAAAGAGAATGGAAGATAACCGAGATAGATTAGTGGTTATTGTGGCAGGATATGGTGAAGAAATGAACCGCTTTATTGACTCAAACCCTGGCCTACAATCTCGCTTTACTCGTTATTTTAACTTTGAAGATTATACCCCGAAAGAATTATTATTAATTTTCCAAAGTATTTCTAATAAACATCACTACCATTTACATAAAGAAGCAGAAGAAAAACTCTTATTGCAATTCCAGGAATTATATAATAATCGTAATAAAAGTTTTGGTAATGGTCGATTAGTTAGGAATATTTTTGAAAAAACAATAGCAAAACAAGCGAATCGATTAGCAAAAATATCCAATCTTGATAATAATATGATGCAAGAAATTTTACCTGAAGATATTTATGTAGGAAAATAATCGATAATTCTTTGCTAGAATTATTAAAATTCTAATCATTCAGATAAGATGTCTCCAACCGCTATTACTAAAAGAATAACAACCATTGATGAAGCCGAAAAACAATTTAATTTAGTCCGAACTGCTGATATTAATTTTTTCTCTTCCCCTAATCAGTCTTAGAAAAGGGGAGAAAGATTTTAACTTTGTTCTTCTTTTTCCATTGCTTCTTTTGCTTTGTCTACCCTTGCATCAGCGGTCTTCATCACTTCATCAAACTTTTCCATCATTTCACCAGGATAATTCTCTAAAATTTTAGTGGATAAAGCAATCCGATTTTTATACTCATCAATACTTAAAATCATTACTTTAATATCTTGATTATATTTGAAGATATGGTTCAAATCATCGACACGGGAACCACTAACTTGAGTAATATGTAATAATCCGGAAACCCCTTCAAAATCAACAAAAACGCCATAAGGTTGAATTCTGGAGACTTTTCCACTGACTAATTGACCGGCTTCTAGTTTATCCATTCTCGCTGCTGCGATCGCTTTACGTTGGGAAAGAACTAATTTATTAGTCGAAGGGTTCACTTCTAGAAACGTAGCGGTTAACATTTGTCCTACTAAAGCGTTTAAATCCTCTTTTTCTAAAAGATGCGATCGCGGAATAAATCCTTGTAATCCTTCTACTTCACCAACCACTCCCCCTTTATTGGTTCGAGTGACGCGCATTTGTACAGAATGACCCATTTCAGCGATTTCTCCTACATTTTCCCAGGCTTCTTTTAGTTGTAGTTGACGACGGGACAGTTTAACTTGTCCATCGGCGTTTTGTTCACTGGTAACGAGAAATTCTCTTTCTTCATCGAGGGGTAAAATTTCTGCTAGATTAGGACGAGACTGTAAATCAACTTCATTGATGGGAACAAACCCGGCTGATTTACCGCCAATATCAACAAAAGCCCCTTCATCGGTATGTTGTATCACTTTCCCCCGAATAACTTGCCCTTTTTCGCATTTATAATCATACTGATCAAGGGCTTTGGTGAAGTCATCCATAGAAAAAGAAATTTGAGAACCCTTGGGGGAAGCGGAGTCTGAAGTCATGATCGTTAAAGATAAGTAAAGACTGATAAGGACTCAAAAATGTGAGTCCATTATTAATTATAACGTGGAGAGTTCTCTGATAACTGTTTGAAACATTAATCCTCAATCCTCTCTATCAAATTAATTATTATTTATCCTTCTTTCTTTACTCCATTTCACTAAAAAAAGCTCTATTTTTCTTTTAAATCTTAATATTTAATTGATTCTATAATTTTTATTTTACCATGTTCATCTCCGTAATCTTTTGGGTATATTATCAAGAGAAACTATTAACTGGGGGAAAACAAGAAATTTAGCAATTTCTATTAGGCAAAATTATCGAATTTTTTGCAGTAATTACACAACACTATCCAATCTTAATAATCAACTATGAATTTTTCAAGTCGTTCTTATAGTACCCCTTCTAAAGTCAAAAATTTACAGCCATTTCCAACTTTATTAGATATTTTGGCTTATCAAGTCCAGCATCAATCGGAAAAAACGGGTTATATTTTCTTAGAAGATGGGGAAACCGAATCGAGTCGTTTAACCTACCAAGAATTAGAGACACAAGCAAAAGCGATCGCAGCAACCCTTCAATCTTGCACCCAAATCGGCGATCGCGCTTTATTGTTATATCATCCTGGTCCAGAATTTCTCATAGGCTTTTTTGCCTGTCTCTACGCTGGTGTTATTGCTGTCCCTGTTTATCCCTCTCATTCCCGTCATAATCTTAGCAGATTAGCCTCAATTATCTCAGATGCTCAAGTTAACATTGTTTTAACTACTGAGTCTCTCTTTAATAACCTTGAGAATCACTGGATTAAACAACCTGCTTTTAATCATCTGAAATGGTTAACCACTGAAACTATTAACCGTGACTTAGCATCACAATGGATCAAGTCAGAGATAAGCAAAGATACCATCGCCTTTTTACAGTACACATCAGGATCAACCGGAAATCCGAAAGGCGTGATGGTAAGTCATGACAACCTCTTAAACAATGAACGATTGCTGGAAATGGCCTTAGGTCATTCTGACAAAACGGTGGTTGCTGGTTGGTTACCTCTATTTCATGTTATTGGACTGGTAGGTAATATTATTCAACCATTATATTTAGGGGTTCCCTCTATTTTGATGTCTCCTAATGCTTTTATACAAAAGCCAATTCGTTGGTTAGAAGTCATTAGTCGTTATGGAGTTACCACCAGTGGTGGACCGAATTTTGCCTATGACTTCTGTGTACGGAAAATTACCCCAGAACAATGTTCAGACATTAATCTCAAAAGTTGGACAGTGGCCTTTAATGGGGGTGAGTTGGTTCGTGCAGACACTTTAGAACAGTTTACCGAAAAATTTGCTCCTTATGGCTTTCGTCCCCAAGCTTTTTATCCTTGTTATGGCATGGCAGAAACCACTTTATTTGTCTCTGGAGGCTTAAAAACGGGTCTTCCTGTAGTTCATAAAGTGAATTCTGATGCTTTACAACAAAATGTTATTGAATTAGAACAAAATGATCAGGTTAAGACTCAGAAATTAGTGGGATGTGGACAAACCTTTTTTGACAAAATTATTATTGTTGATCCCGAAACTAAGACTCGTTGTCAACCGAACCAAGTGGGAGAAATTTGGATAGGAGGGGTAAGTGTAGCACAAGGGTATTGGAATGATTCAGAATTGACAAAAAGAACCTTTGATGCTTATTTAGCCGACGGAAAAGAAGGGCCATTTTTACGCACAGGGGACTTAGGATTTTTCCAATGGGGAGAATTGTATATTACGGGTCGTATCCAGGATATGATTATTATGGACGGTCGCTATTATTATCCTCAAGATATAGAATCAACGGTTGAAACGAGTCATCCTGCGTTACGAATAGGTGCAAACGCTGCTTTTTCTGTAGCGACTGAAGAAGGCGAAAAATTAGTCATTGTTCAAGAATTAAAACGTACCTATCTACGTCATCTTGATGTTAATGAAGTGGTGACAGCTATGAATGAAGTTGTTACTAAAAAACATCAACTATCGACTCATAGCATTGTACTATTAAAAACTGCCAGTATTCCCAAAACTCCCAGTGGTAAAATTCAGCGTTACGCTTGTAAAGAAGGTTTTCTAGATAGTACCTTAAATACAGTAGGAGTCTGGACTAATAATGTTATCACAGTAGGAAATTAATTTGATGAAAAATAGCTTCTATATCTCTTCTATTTAAAATGACAAAGGAGACATAGAAGCTATCTAAAAAATGTTTTTGTTGCGATGAAATTACTTTTAATATTTTAGGTTTTATTCCTCAATCCAATCTATAAGATTAACGATCATTGTGGCCTATAACCAGAAAAATGTTGGTTTGACATAGTTATTCGCAATTAACTAAAAGTTAGTATCAAAAATCATGAAAATATTGAAGCAATCGCCACTACTTAAAGAATACTTTGATAAACAAGTTCACCAAAAAGTGACGGCTAAACGCCAAGCTGTAAATGAGAACTGGGGAGGTGGAATTTTAGGAGCCGTTGGTGCTGGATTATTTCAGTTTGAGCAAATGAAAAATAAAATTAAAGGAGAGATTGGAGAAAATTTAGTATCGATGTTAGCTATATCTTTACCCGAACATTGGATTATGCTTAAAAATGCACTAATTCCTACTACTAAGGGTAAACTAACAGAAATTGATCTACTATTAATTGGTGAACCAGGTGTTTTCTTGATAGAAGTAAAAACTTGGAAAGGTTCATGGACTGCCTATAGAGATAACTGGAAACGAAGAGAAGGGACAAAATGGATTCCTATCGAAAATAGTCCTACACAACAAAGTTTATATCATCAAAAAATGTTTCAGCAATGGCTTAATTATTCTCTATCAGGATTTAACAGGGACTTGGTAGTAGCTCCAGTAATTTTTCCAGTGGCAAAATGGCTGGCAAAATGGCTAAAAGCAAAAGAATGCTCTGTTCCGGTTTGTCATGGTTTAGCTGAACTTAGACAACTATTAACCCACAAAGAAAATCAGTTAACTTTAGAACAAATACAGCAAATTGCTACACTAATTGTTGAACTAAAAATTCCTTTTTTTCCTATCCCAAAAAAGCCGTTGAAAAAACCTGCACCTATTTTGCGAAAACGAGATTAGCCAAGAAAAGTTCACTGTATTTTGCTATGAGATAAAATTATTTATGTCCCCAAGATAAATCATCTTGAGGACTATTTTTATCCTATCGAAAGAGATTAGGGTTTAAGGTACGAGAATTAGAAGGGCGACTGTTAGAATTAGTCGGAGTTTTTTCTAATTTTTCTCCTGTTCCTCCATCTGTCGGGGCCAAGAAAGGACGTAAGTTAATGCCACTAGAACGAGTAGAGGAAGGTTTTCCAATTTGTGGAACGGTTCCGTTAAGGAGTTGGCCCAGTGGGTTAGTGATACCACTACCTCCCGTAAAAGCGTTAACCCCTTGGGTATATTGTCCTTCTTCTGCTGCGACTAGGGTTTGAAAGATTTGATTACGGGTAACTTCTGGATTTTTTCCAGGAGGAACTGTTAAAACAATACGACAACGGGGATCAACTTCTGTGGTGACGCAAATAGTATCATAACTATTTTCTCGACCGTTTTTTAATTCTAAGAGTCCGTCGGGTCGATACATCTCTAACCGTCGACTGATTTCATTACAACGACGTTCTGCTGTCCAACCATCTCCCATATTACTCGGAATAGCCCAAGGATAAGGTTGCATTCCCTGAGACTGAGGACGATACATAACCTTATACTGTCCGTCGTGATATTGACAATCAAAACGAGTATCACTAGAACTGGTATTTACTGGAGGAGGTGGGGGAGTGGTTTGGGGGTTAGAATCAATAATGATGTCGTCAGGACTCTGTTGCGCTACATTATAATCATAATCTTGAGGGTCAGAAGTGCGATAATTTCTATAATCTCTGAGAAAATCAACTAAGGGATTAGCATTTGCTGATGAAGCAGAAAAGAGAATCATCAATCCTAAACCATATCCTGTTCTTTTGACTACGTTTTTCATGTGGTTAGATAATTGTTTTTTCATAGCGTTTATGTTCCGTTAATGAATTTAAGTATGATGACGATATTGATGTCCAACTGTTTCTACTTTAAAGGGAATAACAACAGGATTGAGCAACAAACATGACAGTTTTTTTAGTGAACAATTGAATTCTACTTGTTTCTACTTCTTTCTAATTTCTTCTACTTTCTTTATCTATCTACTCTACTATTTTCAATTTGTAATACTACTTGAGATGTTCACATTATAGACTATTTATCATTGACTAAGTATCTTTAGCTGTCATTCCGAGGAACGAGGAATCTCTTTAACATCCTAACTATAATTGGTAGTGCTATATTATATCAATTAGTAAATCTTGGTATTATGCAATCTTTAACTCGAACCTCTCTAACTATAGATGAATTTCTCTCATCTCCTCTTGCTAACGAAAATTATGAATTTTTTAACGGAGAATTAACACAAAAAATGTCACCGAAACGTTCTCATTCTCGTGTTCAAAGCCAATTATTGATACTTTTGAATGATTGGAGTGAAAATAGAGGAGAAGTGGATATAGGATGGGCTGTGAGGTTAAAAAGAGACGGAAAAGATTGGTGTCCTATTCCTGATTTATTATATGTTTTTTTTGCAAAGTTGGGTAATATTACATTAGAAGATGATGCTTGTCCTATTCCTCCTGATTTAGTTATTGAAGTTATTTCTCAGGGTCAATCTTTTGGTGATTTAAGTGAGAAAGCAGAAGCATATTTAAAAGCAGGAGTTGATAGAGTTTGGTTAATTGATACACAAGTTAAAAAAATTACTATTTTTTATCCCGACTCACCTCCAGAAACAAAACAGGGTAATGATAGTTTAGAAGATAATATCTTACCTAATTTAAGTTTAAAACCTCAATTTATTTTTGAAAAAGCAGGATTAATTTAGTTATATTTTATTGAGTAAGATTAAACATCTAATTGTCTAAGATATCATTAATATTTACTTTAATTTTAGCTCCTTGTTGAGCTTCAAACTTAGAAATTTCACGGTAAATACCATAGAAATCTAATTCAAATCCATTTTTGGGGTTCTTTTTAGTTTGAACTCCTACTAATCTTACTGGTTGTGTTATATTTCTTGCTTTACTATTTTGTTTTGTCTGTGTATGAAACAATAAATACTTATAATCTGGTTTATATTCTTGTAGATAAAAACTGTTTAAAATATTGATGAGATAATCTATAAACAAGGTTGAATTTTGATATTGTACTAAATAATCACTAGGAGTAAGTCTATCAGATTTAAGTTCGCAGAAAAAAATATAATTTTTGTTTTCTATTTGGGTGAAGATTACACCATCACAAACTTTATTAATGTTTTTTTGTTCAGAGTCAAAGTATTTACAAATTGGTTGATCATCTTTCTTGTTTCCTTCTAATGTAAAACCATAAGTGTGTTCTGCAAAAAGTCCAGTTATTTCTACTGTTTTTAGTTTTGTATCTTTTTGAGTTTCCTTGATAATTATACTACTATTTTCAATGTTACTAGAGTTAATAGAAAGCTCATATTTGGGTAGAATGATTTGTTTTAATGAGTCAATAATCATAAACATCATATTTATATATCTATGTTATCTATCACCTCATAATATGCTTCATCATAAAAATCAGTCATGTTGATAATTTCATCATCAAAGGTAGGAACTTCAATTCCTAATGGTGTTATTTTCGCAGGGTTTAATGTGTTATTTTCAGCAATATAAACCCTAACTTTATCGGGTTCTAAAATATCTTCGTTACTATATTCATATTCTTCCATTAACTCTAATTTTTTTTCAAAGTCATTCTTTAATATAATTAAGTTGTTCAATTCTTTAATTAAATAATCACTATGGGTTGTCATCAATAATTTTAGTCCAGATTTTGTTAATCTTGTGAACAGTTTCGCTAGTTTTCTTTGATTTTCGGGATGTAAGTTAAGTTCGGGTTCATCAATAATTAATATATCTCCAGGTTTAGCAAGGTGTTTTAAATAAAAATATAAATTCATTAATGATTTAACGGTTGATGATGCTGCATATAAAGGAATTTCTCTGGGTTGATTATCTTCTATAAACTTAAAAGACATAGAATAATCAGTTACACTGTAATCACCTCCTATTACATCTATTAATAAATCTATTATTTCAGGATTATTTTTAGCTAATTCTCCTGTTCTTTTACTAATTCTATCTAAATCTCTCACAAAATTGATTTCATCTTGAACTGGTTTAGAATATCGAGAAATTCTCCCATCAAAAATTTCTTTGAAATCAAAAGGTATATTTTGATAGACTTTATTTTTCATCATATCTATCATTAGATTTTTATTTATATCAAGTTCTTTATAAAATAATGAAACTCCTGTTCTTTCTGAAGTAATAATGAAAGGATTCAGAAAATATGACTCTGCAATTTTAATTTCTAGGTTTATATTAATGAATAATTTGATGGTAGTTTTATTTATATCTTCTTTTGCTTTTTCTAAAGCTTCTTTTAGAGGATATTTTTCTAATCCATCTGTTTTCAATATATCTGGTGATAACAATTTATCTGGGAATAAAATTATTTTTAGAATATTCTTTTTTTCATCATTACTGACAATTAACATTAATTTTTCTTCTTGATTTACTGAATAGAATCTTGTTTCTTGTTTAATATTTTTTTCAAAATCATTCAATGATAAACTATCTATATTAGCAATAAAATTAGCTTTTTTTAGTAACTTTTCATTGATATTAAAAATCCTCGACAAATAATTAGAGTAAGACCTTGAAAATTTAGATATAGAATTAATCAGTTTATTCTTATACTCAGATAAATCTATTTGTACAATCCCTTGTTCTAAAAGCTGATTTATATCATCTTCTATTTCAAAATCTAGATTAGATTGCCAATTATTGAAAAATCCATAAATAGCATAATTCACATAAGTTTTGCCTGTATTATTTTTACCGCAGATAATCGTTAAATCTCCTAACTCAATTTCAGCTTGTTTAATATACCCTAGATTAGAAATTTCAAATTTCATATTATCCGTCCATAAACTACTATCAAATATGATAAACTTAATTAGCGTAAGTTTAACTAAGGTCTAAGATTTCCACCTCGAATTAACCAAACAATTAAACCACTGACAGAAGCAGTAATACCTATCACAACGATTTGCTTCCAGTTCTTTCATTCTCCTCTTTTTCTGCTAAATCTGGTATTTTTTGAACTAAAGGTTGTTGCGCTTGTAAAGTTGATTCTATTTTCCCTACATTAATTCTTAAATCAGTTAATTGAGTTTCGACAACCCCTAATCTTTGTTTCATCTCATTTTGATTTTTTTCTAGTTCATCAAACCGACTATTAATTAAGTCTTTTAAATCTCTAAGATCATTCTCTGTAATGGTTGACATCGTTTAAATTCCTATCAGTTACTCTTACAATAATAATATCCCCTAATTTTCACTAGGGGATAACTTGATCTTAATACTTAATCAATGGACAAACAATAATTAACTAACTTTCCTGTAACCAACGAGCTGCATCTTTGGCATGATAAGTTAAGATTAAATCAGCACCAGCACGTTTGAAACTGGTTAAAGTTTCTAACGTAACTTTTTTCTCATCGATCCAACCCTTTAAAGCAGCAGCTTTCACCATAGAATATTCCCCCGAAACATTGTAAGCAGCAACAGGAAGATCGGTCATTTCCTTGACCCGCCAAATAATATCCATGTAAGATAAAGCAGGTTTAACCATCAACATATCAGCACCCTCTGCAATGTCGAGATCCACCTCTTTTAACGCTTCTCTGGCATTTCCAGGGTCCATCTGATAAGTACGGCGATCGCCAAATTGAGGTGCAGAGTCCGCAGCATCTCGAAATGGTCCATAATAAGCTGAAGCATACTTGGCCGCATAGGATAAGATAGGAATATGGTTAAATCCAGCCTCGTCTAAACCTTCTCGAATGGCTTGGACAAAACCATCCATCATCCCCGAAGGTGCAATTATATCGGCCCCTGCTTTAGCCTGAGAAACAGCCGTTTTCTTCAATAATTCTAAGGTAGGATCATTTAATACCCTTCCTGTTAAGTCACCCACTTCTAAATAACCGCAGTGACCATGACTGGTATACTCACATAAACAAGTGTCGACAATGACCACTAGATCAGGAATGGCTTTTTTTACTGCTGTGGCCGCTTGTTGCACAATACCATGATCATGCCATGCACCAGTCGCTTCTGTGTCCTTATCTTCAGGAATACCAAATAAAATGATAGCAGGAATACCAAGATCATAGACTTCTTTTGCTTCATCGACTATCTTATCAATAGATAGCTGATAAACTCCTGGCATAGAAACCACTTCTTTCGCTACACTACTACCAGGAACCGCAAATAAAGGGTAAATTAGATCATTAGTAGTAACAATGGTTTCACGTACCATGCGACGGAGTTGACCATTTTGACGCAAACGACGAGGACGGTTAATAGGAAACATAAGCATCAATACATAATGACTAGCTTAATTACTGTACAGCGATCGCCCTCCCTTCATGGCAAAATCAAGTCAATGCTCAATGATTTGTAACGTTGTCAAAATTGAGAATTTTGTCTACAATGTATATATCAACACATGGGGCCGCAACGGCTTCGACAGGTTGGCGAAATCCGAACTGTGATACAAGCCGAGAGTGAGTCGTCTCTCGCAAATCAAAGGCTCAAAAAAAATAGTAACTGCGAATAACATCGTAAGCTTCAAGCGCGTAGCAGTAGCTGCGTAGAACTCTCTCATAGAGTCGCTTACCTTTGATCTGACTCCGTTAAGGATTTAGAGGTACCAACCCCAACGGATGCACTTAATAGCTACCTCTGGTTAGCTGTTGAGTCAAGACTATACCAGAGCATCCCACCGTTCGGGATAAGGAACGGTTCCCGCCTTGAGGATAAGAAAGGATAAGCTTGTGAATGAGCAGTAGGTCAATACCCAGTCTGGACAGCAGTTCGACTCTGCTCGGCTCCACTTAAATAATTAATAAGGGGTAATCAATAGTTATCCCTTATTAATTATTTAATCCATTTTAGAAGCATACCAAAAAGCCCAAAAAACAAGGGCAGCAAATAAAGATGTACCGAGGGCGATCGCTAAATTATGAAATGCTTGAGAGTCAATAAGAGTCATTAGGTTATAGAGGTGAGAGACGTTACTGAAAGCTTGGCATAAGCCTAAATAATAAAGATAATAAGTATGTCTTGAATGGATAGAAGATAAAAGTAAATGTTGACTTACTATTAATAAAAAGACATAGCAACACAAATCTATCATATCATTAATAATCTAAATTATCTAGATAAGAATCATTAATAAAATATTCATAAATAATATGTGATTAATAACAATTACAAAACTTCACCTCTTATGAGGTTACTTGTGTGATCAATGGTTGACTTCTAGAAAAATTGTAAATAAACCTTGAATATCTTTAAGCATTAATTAAGTTAGATTTAATATTGTTTTCAACATATTATATTTTTCTTAAGATTTATCAATTTATAGCGTTGATCACTAAAAATAAAGGGGATTTGAGTTATGAAATAAATAGAAATGGGTGAGAAAAAACGCATCGGAATTCTTACCAGTGGTGGGGACTGCGCTGGATTAAATGCCGTTATTCGTGCAGTGGTATATCATGGGGTAGGAACCTATAACTGGGAAGTGATTGGCATCAAAGAAGCGACTCATGGATTAATGAGTGATCCGCCTAAGTTTATCCAATTTCACCTAGAGACATTAGATAATTTGAAGTTAGATATATTGGATAATTTATTGTTAATGGGAGGTACGATCTTAGGAACGACCAATAAAGGGAATCCCTTTGCTTTCCCCATGAGTGACGGAACCTTCCGCGATCGCTCCTCAGACATCATTAACGGTTATCATAAGTTAGGATTAGATGCGTTAATCGGCATTGGAGGAGACGGCAGTTTAGCTATATTACGCCGTTTGGCACAACAGGGAGGCATTAACCTAGTGGGTATTCCCAAAACCATCGATAACGATGTCGGTGCAACAGAAGTCTCCATCGGGTTTGATACCGCCACCAACATCGCCACAGAAGCCCTTGATCGTCTTCATTTTACCGCAGCCAGCCATAACCGCGTCATGGTTTTAGAAGTAATGGGACGAGATGCAGGACATATTGCCTTAGCTGCTGGTATTGCAGGGGGTGCAGATGTCATCCTTATTCCTGAAATTCCCTATAAAATAGACAAAGTTTGCCAGAAAATCCGCACTAGACAGGCAAAAGGTAAAAATTTTTGTTTAGTTATGGTATCCGAAGCAGTACGAACGGAAGTCGGGGAACAAGTCAGTCATATACAGCAACTAGGGGAAGATCGTTTAGGGGGTATTGGCAAGTATATCGCCGAACAAATAGGGGCTAAAACCGGGGCAGAAACCCGTGTAACTGTCCTTGGCCATATTCAACGGGGGGGGATACCTTCTCCGATGGATCGCCTTTTGGGGTCAGCTTTTGGGGTGGCTGCGGTTGATTTAATTGCTCAAGGAAAATTTGATCAGATGGTTGCATGGAAAAATCGAGAGATTGTCAGTGTTCCCATTGCTGAAGCGATCAAAACCTATCGTACAGTTGACCCGGAAGAAACGTTAGTCAAAACGGCGAGAGGGTTAGGTATTTGTTTGGGAGATTAAGGTTATTAACTGATTCAAAGGATCAGGTTGTGCAACGATAAGGATAGGTTAGGGGTTTAACAGGAGTTGAACCCTTATTTTTATTCTGTTCCCTAAATAAGCAAAAACTCCGACGGGACTACCCGCGGAGATCAAAATGGTTATGTTATATAATTACATAAATCTCAAAGAAAATACTCTGTCTTTAAGGAGATTTAATATTTTGCATTGTAGTATAAAAAAACTTAACATCAATCTTAAGCCAAAGCATCGGAAAGAGGTGATAAGCAACTTCTGAGTTATTGTAGGGTGTTAAAGCGGTCAGTTTTGCTTTACTTTGGGTAGCAGACTCGTTTTTGTCTTTGTCTTTGTCTAGATGTCTAAACTGTGGCAAGAACTTCAAGATTCCTGCTTTGTGAAAGTTGGGAGAATGCGATCAGTGTTTTTGTTCTTTTAGAAAGATTAAGAGTTTTTAAAGATTATTTTCTATTACAAAATTAGATGAAAATTTTGGTAAAATTAAAGGCTGTGTCAAGTAAGTCAAGAATGCTGATATAAAATTGACGACTTTCATGATCATCCATATTAATTGGTAGCTACATCAATGAGGGTTTTGTTGTGAATGATTGGAAAATCATAATTGAGACTAAACTCAAATCACGCAACAATACTGTTGCAAGGATAAATCTTGAAAAGAAGAAGGTTAGCTATTCTGACAGAATTAAGCATAATAGAATTTTAAAGTCTCTCACAGGTGATGAAGAAATAGTAAGAGCATTTCTCATTGATCGTTTAGTGAATGAACTCGATTATAAGCTAGAAAGTATTGAAACAGAAAAAGAATATACTATTAGAGGAGGACGTAGTAAGATTAATCCAAGAATTGATCTTTTGGTTAAAGACGATCAAAATAACCCTTTCTTTGTTATTGAAGTTAAAGCACCTGATAAATTTGAGGAAGATAAAATTAACATTGAAGGACAACTTTTTGCTCTTGCTGAAGCTGAAGAACGTGAGTTCAACACTAAAGTGAAATACCTCGTTTATTACACTGCTGAAATGCAAGATGAGGACATTATTGATAGAGCTATAATTATTGACTTTGGTCAATATAAAACATACACGAATTGGGAGAATGATGGTTTTATTTCAATTGGCTCAGAGTTAACCCCAGGTTATGGAAAACCCAAAAAACAACCTTTAGTTAAAGGTGATCACAAAAATGATCTAAGAGTTCGCATCAATCGTGAAGAAATCACAGGATTAGCAAGAAACTTACATAACATTCTTTGGGGTGGTGGTGGAACAAATGACAGCGAAATTTTTTATTCTCTTGTTAACATTATTTTAGCTAAAATACAAGATGAATCAGAAAAGGAAGATGGACAAGAATATGATTTTCAAGTTTATCAATATGGTAATAATATTGAAAATCAAGACAAAGTCTATGAGCGAATTAACTCCTTATATAGACGTGCATTAAAAGAACAGCTTAATATTTCATCATACCAAAATGCTAATGATGAAAATGTTATCAATCGTAATAAATTTCCAGTTAACAAATTAGTTTATACAGTTCAGCAATTGGAAACATTTTCTTTTTTAGAAGGTCGTAGTTCTCTTGATGGTAAAGATATTTTAGGTGATTTCTTTGAAAGTATTACCCGTGATGGGTTTAAGCAAACTAAAGGACAATTTTTTACCCCAACCCCCATTGTTAATTTTTTACTATATGCTTTGCAGATTGATAATTTGGCTATAGAAAAATTAAATAATGATAAAGAATTACCATTTATCATTGATCCTTCTGCTGGCAGTGGAACATTTTTAGTAGAAGCAATGAAGATAATTACGAAAGAATTGAAATATAAACAACATGGTCAAATAAAATCCAGTCGAGGAGTAAAAGATCGTTTTGAAGAATTGTTTATGCCTGATCGTAAAGAGAATAAATGGGCAAGAGAATATTTATATGCTTGTGAACTCAACTTTGATTTAGGAACTGCTTCAAAAGTCAATATGATTTTACATGGAGATGGTTCAACCAATATTTTTGTACAAGATGGTTTATTGCCTTTTCGTTACTATATTAAAGAAACAAAACCCAATTATTTAGAAACTGTAAGTTCAGATATTTTATACAATGATAAAGAAGTCAATGCCAAATTTGATGTTGTTATTACAAATCCTCCTTTTAGTGTAGATTTAGATAGACAAACTCAACGGGAAGTTAAAAATATTTTTCTTTTTGGAGATAGGAAGAACTCGGAAAACTTATTTATTGAACGCTACTATCAATTATTAAAAGAGGGTGGTCGTTTAGGAGTAATATTACCTGAAAGCGTTTTTGACACTACTGAAAATAAATATATTCGTTTATTCCTTTTTAAATATTTCCAAATCAAAGCTGTTATCAGCCTTCCTAAAATTGTATTTGAGCCTTTTACATCAACTAAAACCAGTTTACTGTTTGCACAGAAAAAAACAAAATTAGAGGTAGAAAAATGGAATGAGCTTTGGCATCAATACGGTAGAGAATGGAGCTTACTCAACACTAGAATAAAAGACTATAATTCATATTTTATTGAAGAAAAATCAGTTAATAAAAAGTGGGCAGCAGATGTGGTTAAGGACATTGAAGAAAATAATATTGAAAACATTTTAAAGAATATTAAGCGATTTTTAAAAGACTATGTAATGCCAGAAGATGATCAACTCAAAATCAAAGAGTTACTAAGTAAATATAGTGATGAAATTGCCAATCTTTCAAAATATGATAAAAAAGAGACTAATGTTTTTGGTTTTTATAATTCTTGGTGGGTATTCGGTGAAGTTACAAAAAGTAGTGAAATAGACTATTCTATTTTCATGGCAGAAGCAGAAAATGTCGGTTATAAACGCACTAAAAAAGGAGTGAACCCGATGCCAAATGATCTGTATGATCTTGAATATGCACCAACTAAGCTTGATTGTCAAAGAGTATTGCATAAATATGATGAAGATATTAAAAATATTGAAGATAAAAAAGTAGAAACTGAACAAGAAAAAATTACTCTAGAGGATAAGAATAAGATTAAAGCAAATGCTAATAGACAAAAGAAAATTGATAAACTTCTTAATGATATAGAGGATTATTCTCAAAAATTAATTGATTTGGAAGCTGAAAAAAATGAAGTAAAAGATATTTTGATCAGATATTATGAAAACAATATCTTAAAATCAGAATATTCGGAGCGAACAGATACAATTTTGATAAATCATTTTAAG
>NZ_AAXW01000002.1:195000-238648 GCF_000169335.1 Crocosphaera chwakensis CCY0110 | reverse complement strand
TTTTATGTTAGGAGGAGCGATCGCAGGAATTGCAGGGGCTTTCTTTGCTTGGCAATTAACGACTATTTATCCTGATAAATTTGATCCTTTAATTACTTTTAACACTTGGATTATCGTGGTTTTAGGAGGGTCAGGAAGTAATGCTGGAACTATTTTAGGGGCAACCATTTTCTGGTCTTATGATTCTTTGACTCGTTTTCTTTTACCTCAATTAGGAATTTTAAGCCCTAGTCAAGCTGGTTATTTTAGGATTATGATTATTGGTTTAATTTTGATGATTTTGATGGTTTGGCGACCTCAAGGTATTTTAGGTAAAAAAGAAGAATTAACGTTAGGTCGTTAAAGTAGTTAATTAGAACCTTACAAATTATCTAGAAAGTCCTCTAGACTTGTATTTGTTTGTATTAAAATATTTTTTAAAGTGAGAGGATTAAGTTCTTGTCGAGGATGGGGAATAGGAACAGTAATCGTATGAGTTTCTATTTTCTTTAGAATAAAATGATCGCCATTATGCCTATCTTTTTCAAATCCTAATTTCTGAAAGGCTTTAATTGCTTTCCGACTCGATATGTTAGTTAAATAAGATGTAGGTATGGAGGGATAGTTACTACTATTGTTAGTATCGGTTGCATTGCTAATATAGTCTTTACCTTTTTTATAGGTGTCTAAAGCAAATTCTAAACATTTATTTTTTTCAATTTCTGAGTTTAGTTTTTCTTTAATTTCCTTATTTTGTAGCAGTATTTTTTCTTTTTCTTTTTCTATAGTTTGCGCTTCTTCAAACGCATATTCTGATTCTAACTTAATCAAATTAATTTGTCTTTCAAACTCTTTTTGGATCATTTCTTCTCTTTCTTGAATCGATGTTTCGTTAGATAACTGAACTGTTTGCAAATCATCTATTTTTTCTTCAGCTTCCTGTTTTTGAGCCATTAAAAGTTTGATTTTTTCTCTGAGGGAGTTAATTTGTTCTTTACTTTTTCTTTCTAAATTTTCGTATTCTGATAATTCTACTAATAAGTTATTTTTTTCTTGTTTAATTGTTTCTAATTCTTGAGACCTTTCTTGCCATACTTCTAAAATTAAAATTTCTTGTTCATATTCTTTAATAATCTTTTGGAGATTTTTAATTTTTTGAGTTTGCTTATTTTCTAATTCTTCTAATTTTTGCTGTTCTTTCTCTCTTTCCTCAATCAAACGCGAATTTTGATTGATTTTTTCTTTCAAGTTGTTTTGAAGAATAGCTATCTCTTTTTGCAATTTACTTTGTTTATTTCTCAATATATCTTGATTCTGATCAGCGATTTTTCTTTTTTCTATCTCTTGTTTTACTAATTCTTGCTCTAGTTCAAGTCTTCGGGATAGTTGTTCTTTTTCCCTGTGGGTTAAAATTCTATAAGTTAGGAAAAACTCTGTAAAACTCCAAATAAATAGCCCGCCAATAATAAATAATAATATTGTTAAATTATAAACAGGAAAACGACTATTATTTTGAAGAGGATTATTTAACCATTGCCATAATTCCTGTTGAAAGCTTTCTGAAATTATGTTGATATAATAAACTCGACCAAGTAATAAGTTTTCGTCTTTTAAATTCTCTACATCATTAATCGTTTTAGAATTATTGAAATAATAATTCCAAGCTTTTTCTGAAGAAGGATTTAACAATAAATTATAAGGATAATTTCTAAGACTTTGGTGAGATATATTGCTAATCCACTCTCTTTCCCTGTTAAGATTTTTTTGAGAATAATTAATCACTTTCTCACCCTCTTCATCGGTCATAACCAGTTTCCATGAACCATAATCATTGCTTAAAATCTGGTTGATTTGATCTGTTTGATTATTAGTTATGGCATAAGATAAAGCTAGAGGCAATGAAGGGAAAAAATTATTATGAGCTACACTTGGCGATTGAGAAAAACTATGATATTCATAAGTATAATAATGCTTACTAACCGCTAATATCCCAAATCCCAATAATAAGAACTCGATAATAATTAATCGGCCAATAATAACCGCAACCTGTCGACACGATAACTGCTTTCTTAAGATACGAAAAATCATGCTCTTAAGATTTAACTATAAACTATAATTTTAGTCATGAAATCCACAAAATTCAAGGTTTCTTTATATTAATTAACTTATTAATGAATTGTCTTGAAATTCTCTAACGAAGACGGTATTAAATCTGACAATAGACTATTCTCCTGTAATCCAGTGACAGTCTATGTAAAAATGGTAAAGTTGTAAACTATCCCCATAATAGCCTTAATAGGAGGATCATAGAGACTTAATGAATATGAAAATTGGCGATCGCGTCCGTGTTATAGAATCTGTTATTGTTTATCATCATCCTCAACATAAGAAACAACCATTTGATATCAAAGGAATGGAGGGAGAGATAATCGATATCGTTACCAACTGGCGGGGAAGGCCCGTTAGTGCTAACCTACCCATATTAGTCAAGTTTGAAAAACGATTTCGAGCGCATTTTCGTGACAATGAAGTAGAAGTCATCGAAACAGCTTAGAAAGATAGGGGTTAAGGCGTTGAGACTTCTCCCTTATCTCCCCTTAATCCACATCTGAACTCAACCAACCAGTAGCTCAAAGTATGAGAACTCAGTAACCCATGAATTCTTTTGTCAAAAGACTTTCTGCGCTCATTCCTTTTGCCATTCCTGTCGCTTTTTGTCTATGCTTAATTTTGGTGACTATCGTTCCGAGTTTAAATGCTGCACCTACAAAGGTTACCCTACTCATGCAAGCATTAGAAGCAGCCCAATGGGGACCCTTCCTACAAGAATTTAACGAACAACACCCCGACATTGAATTAGAAATTATTGAAGGACCGAACGCAACTAACCAAGTAGAAGACTTATATACCTCCTCATTTTTATTAGGTAATTCTCCTTACGATCTCGTATTTATGGATATTGTTTGGGTTCCTAAATTTGCAGCAGCCGGATGGTTAAAAAGTTTATCGGACTTAGTGGATAGGGACAATATAAACCTAGAGGCATTTTTAGACGGAGATATTGATGGGGGAAGATACAATGGAGAATTATATCGGATGCCTGTGCGTTCTGATGGAGGAATGCTTTATTATCGCACCGACTTATTAAACCAAGGTGGATACCAACCCCCTAACACCTTCACTGAATTATTAAATATCTCTCAAACCTTACAAACAGAAGACCTAGTAGAATGGGGTTACCTATGGCAAGGAAAACAGTATGAAGGGTTATCGGCCATGTTTGTTGAAGTTTTAGCCGGATATGGGGCGTTTTGGGTCGATCCAGACACCCTAGAAGTCGGTTTAGATAGTCCCGAAGCCATAGAAGCAGCAGACTTTTTACGCACAACCTTACAAAAACGAGTGTCACCCCCTGGTATTACCACTTACGCTGAAGAAGAAGTCCGCCGTCTGTTTCAAAATGGTGATGCTATTTTTATGCGTAATTGGCCCTATGCGTTTGGACTTTTATCTGCTGATGATTCTCCTGTTCAGGGTAAATTTGCCATTAAACCAATGGTTCACACCCCTAACTACTCTAGTGGTGCTTGTCTAGGGGGTTGGGGTCTTGGCATTACCGCCAGTAGTCAACATCCCGATGCAGCTTGGGAAGTGGCTAAATTTTTTAGTAGCGAAGATATACAACGCAGATTTATCCTAGCTACAGGATATGTTCCCAGTCGTCGCTCTTTATTTAATGATCCTGAAATTTTAGCTAAATATCCCCATTATTCCCAATTATTGGAGGTAGTCGAAAATGCAGCATTACGTCCGCCTATCGCTCAATATGCCCAAGCTTCCGATATTTTGCAACGTTACTTGAGTGCAGCCATAACAGATCAGATGACTCCAGAACAAGCCATGAACAAAGCAGCTAATGAGACAAGACGGTTATTAGGGAAATAATGTATTGTCAAAATTTCCCGACTAGATCGACTTTCTACAGATAATTAGTCCAGAGTATATTTTAAAGTCTTCCCAATTATTAAGAACTTGTTTATTCTCTATAAAATTTTTATAAAAAAATAATTAATTATTTTTCTATCTAGGCAAAATTACATAAGCATCTAAGTATTTCTAGGGATAGCGTAGAAATAATAATTTCATTTTTATTAGTAGAAATAATGAAATTTTTAGTAGAAATAATAATTTTTTGCTAACAGCAAGACATTTGTTTTTTCTTGATATAAACTGGTGACATAAAGTAGTTTCAATAAGTATGTAACTGATTAAATATACCAGGATTTAATTAATTTGCCTGCCTGGAATACAGATATTTCCAAGCTTATTTTTCATTGATTAGAATTATTACATTTTTTTGGTAATAAAAAAGGTTATAGAAAATGTCAAAATTAATATTCAACCCAAAAATAAGAAAATCCATTTCACCGATAATATCATTGGGAGTAATCGCTCTATGCTCATTGCCAGCTTCAGCAGAATTATTAATTGAGCCTTTTGAACTATTAAATATTGATCCTGATGCGACCGAGCCGTCTAGCATCACATCAACCAATCCTTCTTCTTCTCAATTTTCCAATGGTGTCAATCCCAATTTATCTAATTTGAGTATTAGTGGATCTTCTTCTCCATTTGTAATTGGCGGTCGAAGTTCAGGAAATTCTTCTAATCGTAACGAAGATGATAATAGTGAAACAGAAACCAGTGACATTATTTCACCAGATTCTAGTAGTAGTAGTTCTAGTGACTCAATTCCACAGAATACTCAGATGGCTGATGTAGTTACAGTCGCATCCATGTTACAATCTAATGGCAATAATCCAAATAATTCGGACTCCGATAATCCGGACATCAATAATCCGGACATCGATAATCCTGGCGGGGATGATCCAGGAACCTCAACCCCTACTTCCATTCCTGAACCTAGCTCAGTAACTGCTTTAGCTATCATCGGGTTAGTTGGTGTTTTAGTTAAACATAACCGAAGTAATTGCTCATAGTTATAGGGGTTTCCTGTTCTTTATGTAATCAAACAAGATAACGTTGTTTTTCTATTCTTCAAAAGGAAAATCGCTGAAGTTCTTAAGTTGATCTTGCACTTAATAGATATTCTATGTTAATATAGGTAATTGTGTCGAAATTTTATATAAATTTATGCCTAAACTAAAAACGCGCAAAGCTGCCGCCAAGCGTTTTCGAGTAACAGGAAGCGGCAAGAAAATTGTTCGGCGAAAAGCTTTCAAAAATCACTTATTAAATCATAAAAGTGCTGAAAGAAAGCATCGCCGTTTATCTCACACTGCTTTAGTGAGTGAACAGGATGAACCAAACGTTCGCTTGATGCTGCCTTACATCTAAACATCAACTTAATCGCTTACGTCCATTAATATAGAAACAGGGTAACTATGACAAGGGTAAAACGGGGCAATGTTGCCCGTAAACGTCGTAAAAAAATCCTTAAACTCGCTAAAGGGTTTAGAGGAAGCCACTCTCGACTATTCCGTACCGCTAATCAACAGGTGATGAAAGCATTACGAAATGCTTACCGCGATCGCCGTAAACGGAAACGGGATTTTCGTCGCTTATGGATCACTCGGATCAATGCTGCAGCCAGACAAAATGGTTTAAGTTACAGTCAATTAATTGGTCAAATGAAAAAAGCCAATATTGAGATCAATCGTAAGATGTTAGCACAACTAGCAATTCTTGATCCTCAAGCTTTTGCCAAGGTAGTAGAAACCGCTAGTGCAGCCAAATAATGGATAATTGATAATGGATAATGGATAATTGATATTTCATTATCAATTATTCATAGGAAAACCTTAGTGCTTCGCAACAACTCATGGGACAATAGAAAAGGCGATCGCAGTAGGCAAACCATGAGTCAGCAACCAAAAATTATTGTCTTAGATGATGATCCTACAGGTTCCCAAACGGTACATAGTTGTTTACTGTTGATGCAGTGGGACGTTGAGACATTAAGATTAGGATTAAGGGATGAAGTTCCCATTTTCTTTATTTTGACCAATACAAGGGCATTAACCCCTGAAAAGGCAGCAGAAGTTACAGGGGAAGTGTGTCAGAATCTTAAAATTGCCCTCGAAGCAGAACAGATCGAAGATTTTTTAATTGTCAGTCGTTCTGATTCTACCCTCAGAGGCCATTATCCTATAGAAACCGATGTCATTGCCGAAGAATTGGGCAGTTTTGACGCTCATTTTTTAATTCCTGCCTTTTTTGAAGGGGGAAGACAAACTCTTGACAGTGTTCATTATTTAAACATTGAAGGGACATTAACCCCAGTTCATGAAACGGAATTCGCTAAAGATTCTGTTTTTGCTTATCATCATAGTTATTTGCCGGACTATGTAGAAGAAAAGACAAACCGACGTATTAAAGCAACAGAAGTTGAACGATTTTTATTACAAGATATTCGACAAGGTAATTTAGAAAGATTAATGCAACTACAAGAAAATCAATGTGGAGTAGTTGATGGAGAAAAACAAGAAGATTTAGATCAATTTGCTCAAGATTTATTAACCGCAGCAGCATCAGGAAAACGGTTTTTATTCCGTAGTGCTGCTAGTATTTTAACCTCTTTGGCCCAACTGGGTAAACAACCCATTCCAGCCGAAAAAATGGCAGAATATAAACCAACGGATAAACCGGGGGTAGTGTTAGTGGGTTCTCATGTGAAGAAAACCACCCAACAATTACAGGATTTATTAACTCAAGCAGATGTAGTGGGGATAGAAGTTGATGTTAAACAATTACGAGATCATCCTGATAAAAAAGATGAATTATTAAACAGTATTTTAGAACAAGTTAAAAGCGTTTATGAACAAAATAAAACCCCCGTCGTTTATACCAGTCGGGAAGAATTAACCTTTGAAACTGTACAAAAAAGGTTAGATTTTGGAGTCGCGGTTTCTTCTTTATTAATGGAAGTGGTTCAAGGTTTACCCCCTGATATTAGTTTTTTAATTAGTAAAGGGGGGATTACCTCTAATGATGTTTTAAGTATTGGTTTAAAATTACAAGCAGTACGATTATTAGGACAAGTGTTAGCCGGCTGTTCAATGGTAAGAACCGAAAAAGATCATCCTCAATTTCCTAATTTACCTGTCGTTTTATTCCCTGGTAATGTGGGGAATGCTCAGGGGTTAAGTACCGTTTATTCTCGTCTTAAAAAATAAAAAATCAATTATGTTATTTTAAGATTCAAAGGAAAACAAAAATTATCAACCCCTGTTTTGAGAACATATAAAACCACAGGTAAAACTAAAATATCTGGGCCGATTTTAGTGGTCATTAAATGATTAATAACCGGAATAATATGACCTTCAGACAGTTCGTTGATCAGGTTTTCTTGACAAATTTCTACCCGATATCGTTTTGCTAGTCCCTCTAACCAGTCCGTGCGATCAGGGGTTTGTCCGACACTTAAAGCAAGGTTAATGGCCGCATCATCTAAGTCCCCATCACAAACAACAATTTCATCTAAAGCAGTAATTGCATCAGGATAGTCAGCAAGTTGAGAACGATAATAAGTAATTTCTGAGAGGGTTAAAGAGGCCATGATTTACGATAAATGAGAAACAAAGTGGATGATGAATTTAATTTTTTTTATAACTATTGCTAACTTTTCAATATTATTTAGATAAAATAATAATTATTATACAGGAAAATCAAACAAAATGATTAAATTAAAATCTTGGCAATGGGTCATATTAGCAAGTCCCCTAGTCATTATTGTTAGTTTTTTTATCATTGCAGCTGGGCTACAGATTCATCAATGGGGAATTAATTGGATCTGGGGAATTTTTATCTTAATGTTGTTGGGTTGGCGTTGGTTGTTGGTGAAATGGACGAAACCCGTAGAACAACAAATTGAAACCCTCATTACTCAAGTTAACGAAGAAGTTGATAACGAACAAAAAGAAATTGCTGCAACCATTGAGGATAAGGAAACTTTTAACAAAATAGAGAGTATTTTGGCTGAGATTATCCAAGAAACTCGCAACGATCGCCCCTTTTGGGAAGACTGGGCAACGTTTTGGCAACGATGTCAAAATTTAGTTAGTGCGATCGCTCACATTTATCACCCAGAAATCAAATATCCTCTACTCAATATCTATATTCCCCAAGCTTATGGACTGATCCGAGGAACCGTTGACGATCTTGATCGCTGGATGCAAAAATTATCCCCTGTTCTCAGTCAAGTAAGTATCGCTCAAGCATACCAAGCTTATGAAGTGTATCAACAATTAGAACCCAATGCCCGTAAATTATGGCGAGTCTGGAACTGGAGTCAATGGATACTCAACCCTGCTGCAGCAATAGCGAGACAAACTAGCTTACAAGCAACAAAACAAGCCAATCAACAATTATTAGTGAATTTAGGGCAAACCTTCCGAGAAACTGCCTTAAAAACCCTGGCCCAACAAGCGATCGCCCTTTACAGTGATAAAAATCTTCTCCTCTCAGACGCTTTATCTGTCCAAGAAAAAAGTCTTTCTACTTCTAAGACTGAAACCCTAAGAGACATCATTGCTAAAGCCAAACCTGTCAAAGAAATAGAAGCCAAACCCGTTAATATTTTACTAGCAGGGCGAACCGGTGCTGGAAAAAGTAGCCTTATCAATACCTTATTTAAAACAGACAAAGCAGAGGTCGACATTTTACCCAGTACGGATAATTTTACTGCTTATCACTGGGATAGTCCCACAGGAGACTATTTAACCCTTTGGGATACGCCGGGATATGAACAAATTAACCGTCCTGAGTTTCGAGAAGAGGTCTTAAATTATTGTACAAAGGCTGATCTACTGTTATTAGTTACCCCTGCACTTGATCCCTCTTTAGACATCGATATAACCTTTTTAAAGGCAGTTAAAGAGGTCATTGCAGACTTACCTATCATTGTTATAGTAACCCAAGTGGATCGCTTACGACCAGTGAGAGAGTGGCAACCCCCTTACAACTGGCAACAGGGAACGTTATCCAAAGAAGTGAGTATTAGAGAGGCGACAACATACCGTATAGAGGTATTTGGGGAAGAATGCGATATGGTTTTACCCCTTGTTACCAGTGACGCAACCACAAACCGAGACAGTTGGGGAGTCGAAGCTTTAACGAATACTTTATTAGAGTTTATTGAACCGTCGAAACAATTAAGGTTAGCTCGTTTTTTACAACAACAAAAAGCTCGCTCTGTCGCTGCAACTAAAATCATTGAAACTTGTACTTTAAGACTGAGTACCACTCAAGGAATAACCGCTTTATTAAAAAGTCCTGTATTGCAGTTTATTTCTACCTTAAGTACAGGTTCACCTGGGTTAGCTTATGCCTTAGCTGAACAGATTCCCGTTGAACAATTACCCATTGTCATTGGTAAATTGCAAATGGCTTACGATCTCTTTTGTTTATTTGAGGATGATGATAATAAGCAAAAGTTTGATCTGTTATCTTTGTGGCCTTTATTATTAGATACTTCTGGGGATATTCAAGGCAATGCTTGGGCATTTGGTCAAGCTTTTGTAGAATTTTTAACCAAAGATTTAACAACTGAACAGTTAAGAAAGCGGTTTAACGAGTATTTAGAGTCTTAGTTTATTGGTGTTTCATGATCATTAATTTAACGGTAGAAACACAAGGTGATCGCTTGGATGTTTGGTTATCCAATCATCTAACAGACATCTCTCGATCCTATGTCCAAAAACTAATAGAACAAGGTAATATTATTCTCAATGACGAAGTTTGTACGAATAAAAAAATAAAAGTAAAAATAGGTGATCGCTTACAAATTAATCTACCTAATCCTAAACCGTTAGAACTCAAACCCGAACCCATACCACTCGATATTTTATACGAAGATGAGCAGCTAATTATTATTAATAAACAAGCTAATTTAGTTGTTCATCCAGCACCAGGACATGAAACAGGAACCTTAGTTCACGCTTTACTCTATCATTGTTCTAATTTAGCAGGAATTGGTGGCGTACAAAGGCCAGGAATTGTTCACCGTTTAGATAAAGATACCACGGGAGCAATAGTAGTTGCGAAGACAGATTTTGCTCATCAAAACCTACAAGCACAAATCAAAAATAAAACAGCGAAACGAGAATATTTAGGGATTATTTATGGTGTTTTAACCAATAAAGAATGCGATTATGATAATAATCAAGGGATAATTAACTTACCTATTGGTCGCCATCCTATTGATAGAAAAAAAATGGCTATTGTCCCTACAGAAAAACGAGGAAGAGAAGCCATAACCCACTGGGAAGTTGTAGAAAGATTAGGGAATTATAGTTTAGTTAAATTTACATTAGAAACAGGTAGAACCCATCAGATAAGAGTCCATAGTAGTTATTTGGGTAATCCTATTGTCGGAGATCCCTTATATAGTGCAAATCGTTCTCTAAAAATGAAGTTATCAGGACAAGCATTGCACGCCTATAAATTAACATTAACCCATCCCATTACTTCGGAGAAAATAGAAGCGATCGCCCCTTTGCCCCATGAGTTTACTAAATTATTAAACTATTTAAGACAAAAAAATAATTAAGAAGACTTCAAGATTTAGCAGAATGAGAAAAATTGTAATAGATTAATCGTTAAAATTGAGTTATCCTAATAATTAATTCTTAATAAGCAACCTCTATGAGAATTATCGAAACCCAAACCAATATCACAGAAGATCACCGACTAACTGTACAACTTCCTGACGACATTGAAGCAGGAGAATATGAAATTGCTATCATCATTAACCCTCAATCACAACCCCCCAAAACTAACCTTAATCAACTTCAAGGAAAAATAAAAGCCTTCCGAGAAATTGACCCCGTAACATGGCAAAAAAAAATTAGAGGTGAATGGGATGAAACTAGATTATCTGATTGATACGAATATTTTTATCTCATTATTCAATGACCAGTTATCTGAACCCATTCCCGACAGTCAATTAGGCTATTCCATTATTACAAAAATCGAGTTACTCTCCTTTACTTCTTTATCTGAAGAAGAAGAAAAACTAATCCGAACCAGTCTTAAAAGCTTATCAGAAATTTCCTTAAATTCTAATATTGCGGATATTGCGGAGAAAACCATTCAACTCAGACAAAAATATAATTTAAAAATTCCTGATGCGATCATTGTATCAAGTGCATGGGAAACCCAAAGCATTCTAATAACCAATGATCAACAATTAAAGAAAATTAATGAGATAGAAATAATTTCTTTAGGGACAAAAACACCTTAAAAAGATGTTGTCAGCAAAGGTTATTTATCTATCTTTAATTTAAAAGAACGACGATGATGAAAACAAAGCCCATATTGTTGTAAAGCAAGGCGATGTTTTTTAGTTCCATAACCTTTGTTATTTTCTAAGTCATAGTGAGGATATTTAGCGGCTAAACGAACAATTAATTGATCGCGCCAAACCTTAGCTAAAATACTAGCAGCAGCAATTAAAGGAGAAGATTTGTCACCCCCGATAATCGTTTCTTGAGGAATAGTAAGATTAGGAACTTTTTGGTTACCATCTATTAAGCATAATTGAGGAGTAATAGATAGTTTTGTGATAGATCGTTTCATCGCTAATAAAGAAGCATTGAGAATATTTAAACGATCAATTTCTTGAGAAGATGCGTAACTAATATGATAAGAAATTGCTCTATTTTTTATTGCTGTGGCTAACGTTTCACGACGTTTCGCTGAGAGTTTTTTACTGTCTTTAACCCCGATTTCTTGAAGTTGCGGAATACTACTCTTTTCCAACACTACCGCAGCAGCAACCACCGGGCCAAACAAACAACCTCGCCCCACTTCATCAACCCCTGCTATTAAGATTTGTGAATGAGAAAATAATTGAGCAGACATCAAGCTAGTTTGATATAATTTAGGAATATGTATGAATTTTAGACTTTTTATTATGGCATTCTTTCGTCAATACATTGCTCCGATGTTAATTGTTTTAATATTTTTAGTGGCTTTAGTGGCAGTGACAGCCCGCGCCTTCTTACCGTCAGATTTATCAGCTCCTGCGCCCGTAGATGATATCAGTTTTTTGTTATCAGTCCTTTAATTTCTTCAATGAAACTTACCCCAACTCTTTAAGAAAATAGACTGAATATTAGATAGTTTTATTTTTTTCTTTGCTATGGTGGAATTAGGAATGACAATTGCTGTTAACTTTTATGCTAATTTTATTCTAATTTTTTAGTTTTATTATCAATGACAGTCTATTTTGAAGTTTATCAACCCTCTGGGATGGTTGATGGGACAAAAGCTCATCAGTTTCGCCAACAAGTTCAGAAATTATTAGAAAAAAATCCCAAAGTTATTGTCATCGATTTTAAAGACGTTAGCTTTATGGATAGCTCAGGTTTAGGAGCTTTAGTTTTGTCTTTAAAAATGGTTCGGGCAGCTGGTGCTAAACTATTTTTATGTTCAGTCAATGAACAAATAATGATGTTACTTGAATTAACAGATATGTACAAAGTCTTTAGAATTTTTGAGAGTCGAGAAGAGTTAGAAAAAAATATTATGAATTTATAGAATCTATTTTTAAAGATTTTCAGTAAAATTCACTTCGATAATTGATAAATCGTCATCAAATTTTTTCTTCAGATTGCACGATTTTAGATATCCAATTAACTGATCTAAATTGTGAGAATCCCGTTTTTGATAATTACGGATCATTGCTAAAAAAGTGGTTAATCCAATTAGTGTACCATCTTTTTGTTCAATTTCATAGAGGCCATCACTAAAGATATATAACCTAGATAAACTATCAATAAACAAAGACTTATTCGTATAATTAGCTTCAGGAAACATTCCTACGGGTAAACCAGGAGTTTTTAGTTGAGTTTCAAGTAATTCTTCTTCTACATTGGGAGTGAATAAAATAGCAGGAGGATGACCAGCACTAGCATAAATAAGTTCATGATTTTTGCAATTATAAACCCCATACCAAATAGTAAAATATTTATCATTAGTATCAGTCATTTGAAAGGTTTTATTGAGTTCATTTAAAACCTCATTCGGCTGATAATAATCAACTTGACTTAAATTTTTAAACCGAAGTAAGTTAATCACAGCCAAAGCAGGTAAAGCAGCCCGAAGTCCGTGACCAGAAACATCTAAAAGATAAAGGGCTAAATGATGATCATCTAACCAAAAATAATCAAATCCATCTCCTCCCAACTGACTTGAAGGAAGAAAACGGGAATTAATCGTTAAACAATGATGCTCAAGGGGTTTAGGTAAAATAGAGCTAACATATTCGGCTGCTTCTGCTAGTTCCGCTTCTAAAAGTCGCTTTTGTTCGGTTAAATCTTGACTTAACTGATGTAATCTTAATCCGGCTCTAATCCTAGCAATAAATTCGTTCATTTCAATGGGTTTACAGAGAAAATCATCAGCCCCTGCATCCAACCCCTTGACACGATCTTCGACAGATCCCAACGAAGTCAGTAAAATAAAAAAAGTAGTCGCTAAATCAGGAATACTCTTCACCTGACGACACACTTCTAACCCACTTATACCAGGCATCACCCAATCGCAAATAATCATCGCCGGGTGTAACTCCTTAGCCTTAACTAAACCTTCTTCCCCTTCACTAACACAAACTACATCATAACCCTGGCGTTCGAGGTTTTTCTCCAAAAGCAAGCGAATACTGTGATCGTCATCAATTAATAAGATTTGAACCATAATTGATAGTTATGAGGAGTTTAAGCAAGAATTGAGCCTTGAGATTGAAGTGCAATCCAACCATATCTGAACGACTATTTTAGAAGTCGAAAGTAACAAAATCAGAAAAATACCAGCAATATCGTAACAATCCAGGTAAACTAAAGCTAGTAATTAGAATAGAGATATCTGAATCTCTAGTCTATCTGTGTCAACTATAGTTGATTGTAGAGGCTTTGAATCATTGAGCGTTCTCCAACAGGTTTCGTTCAAAGTAAAGAGCGACCTAAAAGCACTAGATGAAGTTTTAAGTAACTTTGACAACATAAATCAACCCTGGATTCCTAAAAAAGATTGGTTGCAATGTCAACTGGCTTTAGCAGAAGGCTTTACCAATGCAGTACGCCACGCCCATAAAGACATAAAGACGGATGTTTTTATAGAAATTGAAATTAAACTTACCCCTGAGAGCTTAGAAATAAGGATTTGGGACTCTGGCCCTTTTTTTGACCTGGAGAACTTCCTTAAAATTAAGTCTAATCAAGATCATGGTTTTGCTGGTCATGGCCAAGGCCTTGCTATTTTACAAAAAATCGCTGCTCAATTGAGTTATCAGCGCACTGATGATGGGCGTAACTGTTTATTAATTATCAAAAAGTTTTTCCTTCCCTAAGCTCATCAGTCTAAAATATTATTATGTCTAATGTAAATCCTGTTATTTCTAGTGAATGGCTAACTGGTCAACTTTCTAACCCCAATCTGGTTATTATTGATTGTCGCTTCCGTCTCGGAGATGGGAACTGGGGATATGAACAATATCTTACCAGTCACATCAAGGGAGCTTATTATTTAAACTTAGATCAAGATTTATCTTCTCCTGTCAATACTCATGGTGGCCGTCATCCTCTTCCCGATGCCTCGACTTTTGCGAAAAAATTAGAGTCGATGGGAATAACATCGGGGGAAACTTTAGTGATTGCTTATGATGATTTGCGCTTTGCCTTTGCGGCCCGTTTATGGTGGTTATTGCGCTATTTTGGTCATGAAAAAGTCGCGGTTTTAGATGGTGGCTGGCCCAGTTGGCAAGGGAAAGGTTATCCAACGGATACTGTCACTCCAGAGGCAAAATCAGGGTGTTTTGTCCCTAAACCTCACACCAACTGGATTGTGGATATTGATACCCTCAAACAACGCAAAGATTTACCTAATGTTACTTTGATTGACTCCAGGGACAGCGATCGCTATCGAGGAGAAAGAGAACCCATCGATCCTATCGCTGGCCATATTCAGTCCGCAGTTAATTGTCCTTGGAAGCGCGTTACTAATAATGAAGGTTATATTCTTCCTAAAGCTAAGCAAGAAGGCTTATGGCATGATTTTTTTGGGTCTAAAGAAATAATCGTTTATTGCGGTTCAGGTGTCACTGCTTGTGTCAATCTTTTATCAATGGAATCAGTCGGGATTAAAGGAGCAAAATTATATCCTGGGGGTTGGAGTGATTGGTGTTCCTACTTAGTTTCTCATTAATTCCTTAGATTTACTTAAATATAATCAATCCTACAAACTGGTAAACTTTTAAGGTAAAATTTTAGTTAAGTAACCTTATTAATTTAAACAATTAAGCTACTTATCTATTTCTTTATTTCTATTTATACTTAGGTCTTAATTTTATGGATGCTACGAATACTTGTATGTGTCAGAAAGAGCGTCTTTCTATATTTGTTGATGGCAATAATATGTTCTACGCGCAACAAAAAAACGGTTGGTTTTTCGATCCTAGGCGAGTTCTAGATTATTTTACCAATGATCCTCATGTTTCTTTAATTAATGCTTTTTGGTACACTGGCTTAAAAGATTCTCAAGATCAAAGAGGGTTCCGTGATGCCTTAATTAGTTTGGGATATACGGTGAGAACTAAAATTTTAAAAGAATACTATGATGATACTTCTGGAAGATATTCCCAAAAGGCCAATCTTGATATTGAAATTGTCGTAGATATGTTTAATACTGTTGAGCAATATGATCGTGTTATTTTATTTAGCGGAGATGGGGATTTTGAACGAGCAATTGAATTACTAAGATCAAAAAATACCCATATTACTGTTGTTTCTACAGAAGGGATGATCGCTAGAGAATTACGAAATGCTACCGATCGTTATATTGACTTAAATGATATTAAAGATAGTATAGAAAAGCAAGATTACTGACTGACCCATTATTATGGAATCTCCTAAGAAGAAACGTAGAAGAACCCTCGCTCGAAAAGTTGATGATGAAGTAGAAAAAATTATTTATAAAGTCATGACCAATGAGGGCTTAGAACAAACCATTGCTAGAGCAGTCATTAAAGGATTAATCGCTTTAATTCGACGCTATTTTTTTCTTGCTGTGGTAAGTATTTTGCTATTATTAATATTACAATCAATTTTAATTAGTTTATCCCTTAAATTTATTTTAGGGTTGAATTAAAGCTGTGAGTAAGCAATATCAATTTACTGCCATCTTTAGGCTTCTCACTTTCTTTAATCTTACATCAATACCTCTTAAGGATCGCAACGAATTTCTACCATAAAACCGTCAGGATCATAAAAATAAATACCTCTTCCTGTGGGACGACTAACGGGACCATGATCAATCATAACCTGATTATTCTTTAATACTTCAACAGCTTGGTCAAATAAATCAGCATCAATATGAAAAGCTAAATGATTTGCTCTTGTAAATTGTTGTTTAGGATCAACATTAGGGGGTGATAAATTAGGCTCTGAAAATAAGTCTAAAATTAATCCATCGGGAGTAATAAAATTAGCAACTTTTCCTTGAGCTACCAAATCTTTTAAGGTACTAGGAACTTCTTTGCCTATTAATTCGTGGAGTCCTAAAATATTACCATAAAAATGACGAGAAGCTGTCATATTTTTAACATTTAAAGCAATATGATGAACTCGTTTTAAAGTTCCGATGTTTAATCCCTGGGTTGTCTGACTTTGTTGAACTGCCATAAGATAATATACAATATCACAATAAGTTCTATAATAACGAATTATATTTAAGTTGCACTACACTAGATGGTAGTCCTGTAGAGATAGTAACTAAAAAGAATAATTAAGAATTTTATCAGATAAGAAAAATGTGGAGGAGATAAGATAGAGAAATAACAACCAGAAACAGGCTCATTGATTATTCGGGTAATTGTCCCCCTACACTAATTCCAGTGTGAAAAATTTGCGCGTCATCAATGGTTAAAGCCATCATCGATGCACCAGCAACATCAACATCATAAACCATCGCTTTACTAAGGTTAACGTTGTCAAGAATGCTATCATTAAGAGTAGCATTGGTGATCATAGACGCAGTTAGATTTGCTCCTTCTAGATTTGCTCCTGTAAGGTCTGCTCCTTCTAGGTTAGCTTCGATAAGAATCGCTCCTTCTAGGTTAGCATCTCGCAAGTCCACTCCGATTAAATGAGCAGCAGTTAAATCTGCCCCAGATAAGTCGCAACCTTGACATTCTCTAGTAGATAATAACTGTTGAATATGATCAGGGTTAGCTGCTTGAACGACAGGTGCGAATAAGATAGAACTAAGCAATCCCAAAACAGCAACAATTGACGATTTCATGGCTTGTCTCCACAAAATAAATTTGATAATAGTCTATTATAAAAATATTGACGGCGTGTCCATAACATGAGTTCCTTAAACTTTAAAGCTAAATTTATTATATTTTTTTGCTTTTTTTCCAAGAATTTACGATTGACATGATCTTAAATGTGTTAAAATAAAACTTGTTTATTATAGAAACTAATTGACATTAAATAAATTTAAGAATAAAAAAAAATAAGGCTTTTAAAAAATTAGCTATTTTATTTCTTAGAATTTACCAATTAAATTAAACATAGGAAAATCAAAATGATAGAAAAGAAGACAAATATTGATATTGCAGATTATATTGATCATTCCTTACTAAACCCTACTACTACCCCAGAAGATATAGAAAAATGTTGCAGTGAAGCCCAATATTTTGGCTTTCGTGCAGTGTGTATTTATCCTAGTGCCGTATCTCAAGCGGTTAAATTACTTCATGGTCAAAAAATTGTTATTTGTACTGTTATTGGCTTTCCGACAGGAGCGAATACCTCTGCTGTTAAACTTTATGAAGCCCAAGAAGCCACTGAAAATGGTGCCAAAGAACTTGATGTTATGCTCAATTTAGGACAAATTAAAGCAGGAAATTCTGAAGCCATTTATAACGAAATTTCAGCCATTTGCGAAGCGACAGGACAAACTATTAAAGTGATTTTAGAAACCAATTTATTAACAGATACAGAAAAGCGTTTAGCAGCAGAAATTTGTATGGATGCAGGGGCAAATTACCTGAAAACCTGTAGTGGATGGTTTGGGGGAGCAACGGTGTCCGATGTACGTTTTCTTAATAATATATCTCAAGGTAGAGTAGGAATTAAAGCATCAGGGGGAATCAAAACCTTAGAACAAGCTTATGCTTTAATCGAAGCTGGAGCAACTTGTTTAGGTACTTCTCATGGAGTGGCTTTAGTTCAGAGTCAAAATGGATAATCTTTTTATTTCATTAATTATTTTATTAGGGGTATTTATTCAAAGCCTTTCTGGGTTTGGGTTGGGGTTAGCTGTGATGCCTTTACTAACTTTAATTATCGATGTTCGGTTGGCTTCCCCGTTAATGAATTTAATTGCTTTATTGACGTTATTAATTATTTCTTTTTATTATCGAAAAAAGTTAGAAGTTAGAGAAATTTTAGGATTAATTATTGCTTCGAGTTTAGCTATTCCCTTTGGAGTTTATTTTCTAAAAAATCTGAATCAAACGGTTATGTTAATGCTTTTAGGAATGGTGGTATTAGGATATGCTATTTATTCCCTTTTGGAGTTACCTTTACCTATCATTCGTTCCCAAAAGTGGGGTTATGGCTTTGCCTTTTTCTCAGGATTATTATCCGGTGCTTACAATACAGGGGGACCTCCTATTGTTATTTATGGGAGTTGTTGTCGATGGACACCGGAACAGTTTAAAAGTAACCTAAATTTCTTCTTTTTTTGTAATGTTATTATTGTTTTAATCAATCACTTTCTGCAAGATAATTTTACCCCAGAAGTTTTGCAACTGTTTCTGAGAAATATTCCTATTATTTTTATGGGTTTAGTTTTAGGATTCTTTTTATCTAATCGAGTTAACTTATTATTGTTTCGTAAGTTGGTTTTAATTTTATTAGTTATGGCAGGATTACAATTATTAATTAAAGTTTTTTTGAGTTATTAGCTTAATGAACAGTGACTGATAAGTGATCACTGTCCACTGAAAACTGTTGAACTATTTAACCTCTAATAATTCCACATCAAAGATTAAGGTTGCATTGGGGGGAATAACACCACCAGCACCCCTTGCACCATAACCCAAGTCAGAAGGAATGATTAAAATGCGTTGGCCACCAACTTTCATCGAAGCAACCCCCTCATCCCATCCTTTAATCACTTGCCCTACCCCAATTTTAAACGAAAAGGGTTTATTGCGATCGCGGGAACTGTCGAACTTTTTGCCATTTTCTAGGGTTCCAGTGTAGTGTACTGTAACCGTTTGTCCCTGGGTTGGACTTTCTCCGTCCCCTTCTGTAACATCAATGTATTTGAGACCAGACTCTGTGGTAACGGCGTTTTCTAAGTCCATATCGGTAATTTCCTTATTATTAATATTTAAAGCCATTAACGTATCTTTGGTGATGTCGGGGGTATTTTCCGAGGCGATCGCCGTTTCTTTGTTGGAGTTACCAAAAATAAAACTAAAGAGTAACAATAAACTAAAAGCAGCAATAATCCCGAAACTAATAAGAATTTCACGCATGGATCGTTTTTTCCCTTTACTAACTGTCTTTAACGCCATAATTTGTTTTCTAAGTCCCTAACTTGTCGTTCTAAGCGATCAATTCTTCCCCGTAACTCATCCATTTCATTTTGACGGGGAACACCTAAGTCTCGCAACATATTACGCAGTTGACGTTCCATGTTGTTTTCAAAGTTACCCTGACCGGTTTTGATCTGGTCCATGATATCGTCAACGAAACCTTGAGCTTGATCTGGGTTAATTTTACCTTCTTTGACCCACTCTTCGCTGACTTCTTTTAATTTTTCCGCAGCTAGTGAGGTTGTACCAATACCCATGAGGACTAGCTGTTTAATCCAGTCAGTATCGTTTCTGTTGTTTCTATCTTCTGCCATAATGGTTACTTTTGGGGCTATTTTATCTTCTTTTTTAATTTAGCAAATAATGGAGGAGAATTTAGAATTTAGAATTTAGAATATCGAATTAGTTCATGTCTATCTATTAGATTAAAAGACTTTAACCCATCATTCGCTTAATCAATTTTTCTAAATTGGGTAGACTTTTACTAATAGCTAAAATATCAGTCCAACCGGCAGGAGACTTAAGAACCGCTTGAGAAAAGATTTTTAATGAATTGATATTATCTTCAATTTTACTGAATTGCCAGCGAGCATTTTGATCAAGGGTTCTCATATTAAATAATAGATAATCTTTACTAAGATTCACTAGAATTTTCTCTGATGGGATAAACCTATTCAAATACTTGGGATCATATTCTAAGATCAGCATCACCACTCCATTATTGAGTAAGCTTTTCATTCCTTCTAAAACCTGAAAGTCGCTGCCTTCAGCATCAATTTTAACCAATAAAGGGGAAGTAATTTGATGTTGTTTAATATAGTCTTCAAGTCTTATACTTTCTACCACCTGGCACGAAGCTAACTGTAGCTCAGGATAAAATTGACGCAAATCCTGGACACTATTGCATTCTGAATGCTCTGACATACTTTTAATTACTTGGGGATAATTTTTGTCGCTAATTGCAATTTTTTCTGGTTGGATAATATCAGAAACTTGATTGATTTTAGTATTGACTTGGAAAAGTTCGTAAACAAAACCTGGTTCAAAGGAAATAATAGGATTTTTCTGACCATATTTTTTGAAAAATTTAGCTGCAGGGATAGCAGTATTTCCGTAATTAGCCCCAATATCAATAAATACAAAATCAATATTATTGAGCCATAAATGTAAGAAAAGAATGTACTTTAATTCATATTCATGAAGATTAGGATGATTCAATGATAATTGATTATAATCTTGTAATAAATCACCTGTATTAATATAAGATTGGTTAAAATCTTCAGCCGTTGGCGTATAATTTTTAATGACTAAAGGTTCAGGGGAACGAGAAATCCACTGATAAGAAATATCTTGGGTGTACCAAAAATAAAGAGAACCATAGTAACGAATTAGATCAACTTCTTTCAGCACCGCATAATTATATAGTTCCTGTAATCTTGTTACTTCTTTCTGATGTTGTTCTAAAGTATTTTCGAGTCTATTAATTTTGTCGTTAAGTTCAATAATTTTTAGTGCTTGGTCTTGTTGTAAAGTATATTCAAGAACGTTAATTCTATCATGAATTCCTTTAATCCCAAATGCCTTTTTAAGTTGTTTTTTTAACTGAGTAGGGAGAAACTGCTTAACCATATTAATAATATACTTGCTAATTAAAATAGTATTGATAATTACTTTATATTAACATAGAATCTGCCCTAAATTTAATAATATTATAGGAACTTTTTACCAAAAAACTCCCGTTAAGATAATCCTTAACAGGAGTTTATTTATACTCTAGATACTATATAGAACTGCTTTGGGCGGACAGCAGTTTATTGCATTATTGAGTCACTTTTTCTCGATCTTTTTGAGCTAAGAATTTTTCTAACTCTGTCAAAGCATCTGCATCGACTTTTGTTTGCATCGGGCAGAATTTCGGTCCACACATCGAACAAAATTCAGCCGTTTTGTAAATATCCGCCGGTAAGGTTTCATCGTGATATTCCTTCGCCCGATCCGGATCTAACGATAACTCAAACTGACGGTTCCAATCGAAATTATAACGAGCTTTGGATAGTTCATCATCCCGATCCCTGGCCCCTGGACGATGACGCGCAATATCGGCTGCGTGTGCTGCTATTTTATAAGCAATCAAACCATTTCTCACGTCTTCAGCATCAGGCAACCCTAAATGCTCTTTCGGAGTCACATAACATAACATGGCGGTTCCATACCAACCCGCCATAGCTGCACCGATCGCCGAGGTAATATGATCATAACCTGGAGCAATATCGGTTACCAAAGGACCCAACACATAGAAAGGTGCTTCGGAACACTCTTCCATCTGCTTTTTAACATTAAACTCAATTTGATCCATCGGTACATGGCCAGGCCCTTCCACCATCACCTGTACATCATGTTCCCAAGCGCGACGAGTCAGTTGACCTAGCGTTTTCAACTCGGCCAGTTGTGCTTCGTCAGACGCATCATGGGTACAACCAGGACGTAACGAGTCCCCTAAACTAAAAGAAACATCATATTTCTTGAATATTTCGATAATTTCATCAAAATGAGTATAAAGCGGGTTTTGTTTATGATGATGTAACATCCAACGCGCAATAATACCACCCCCACGAGAAACAATACCTGTTAGACGATTTCTCACTAAAGGCAAGTGTTCAATTAAAATACCTGCATGGATAGTCATATAATCTACACCTTGTTGGGCGTGTTTTTCTATAATGTGGAGAAAATCATCAGGGGTAAGGTTCTCTATATTACCGTGAACACTCTCTAAAGCTTGATAGATGGGAACCGTCCCAATCGGAACCGAAGATGCTTTAATAATAGCCGTACGAATGGTGTCTAAGTCTCCCCCACCGGTGGATAAGTCCATAACGGTATCAGCCCCATACTTAACCGCTAGATTGAGTTTAGCCACTTCTTCATCAAGATCAGATGAGTTAGGAGAAGCACCAATATTTGCATTAACCTTACACTTAGAAGCAATTCCAATACACATCGGTTCTAAGTTAGTGTGATTGATGTTTGCAGGGATAATCATCCGTCCCCGTGCTACCTCTTCACGGATTAATTCGGGGGGTAGGCTTTCCCGTTTTGCCACATAGTCCATTTCTTCAGTAATAACGCCTTGACGAGCGTAATACATCTGAGAGACATTACTTTGTCCCCGTCGCTTGGCAACCCATTGTGTTCTCATACTTTGATTCCTCTATAAACAGCTTCCCTACGCTGGTATTACCCAGTCTCAGGTTCTAAGGGTATTTCTCAGCCTTATTCCACAGACACCCCTAGCTATGGATTATATTTTAGCATTTATGCCTCTCTGTTTTTATCTTCTCACCTAGTTTAAAAAATATTTAGATAACCTCTTGCATTGCTCAAAAATATTTGCTATGCTTGTTAAGCACTAAATAAATAAGTGCTTTAGCCGGGATAGCTCAGTTGGTAGAGCAGAGGACTGAAAATCCTCGTGTCGGCGGTTCAAGTCCGCCTCCTGGCATTTAACTATAATCAGTATAACCCACGATTGATAAGGGTTTTAAGGACTTAAGGGAGGAGCTTTTTCCTGTGAGTCCTTGAATTTTTGGGTATTTTTAGACACATTTAGACAAAAAATTGGTGTAAAAACAGTCGTTCAGTTTCGAGAGTCAGCAGTGGTGTCCGAAGATGGGGTAATCGTAAAAGTAGAACTAATTAATGACATACAGTTTGTTGATCAACTTGTCCCCCCGTAAGTTGATAGTCTTTCAACAACCAGAAAATAATCGTTATTTAAAACAATTTAACTTTACTCAAGAGATTATTTCTCCTTTAGCTTTTAGGGACATCCAGATAAACAGTCGAACAATTATAAACTGATAACTGATGACTAATCACTTATAATTGTTACAACCTAGAATTATTCAACGCATATTCAACTAGCTGACCTAATTTACTCCTTAAAGTTTCTAACCCTAATCGTTGACTGGCAGAAATAAACACAGCTAAAGGATACTCTTCTTGGGCAACCCGTAAAGTTTCTCCATCTACCGTATCAATCTTATTAAAAACTAATAAAATCGGGCCAGGAACTAAAGGCATTTCTTGTAAAATAGTCATCACCGACTGTATATGATGTTGCCAAGCAGGATGAGATAAATCAACCAAATGTAATAAAGCATCCGCTTCTGTTACCTCTTCTAAAGTTGCGCGAAACGCATCCACCAAAGATGGAGGTAACTCATGAATAAATCCTACTGTATCTGTTAACAAGAAAGTGTAAAGTTGTTGTGTATCACTATCAATACCCGATAAACGGCGAGTGGTCGGATCAAGCGTCGCAAATAATTGATCAGCAGTGTACACTTCTGCATTGGTTAACGCATTGATCAAAGTGGACTTACCCGCATTGGTATAACCGACAATGGCAATAGTAGGAACTTCCTGTTTTTGCCGTTGTTGACGCAAACGAGAACGATGAGACTGTAACTTATTCACCTCTTGTTGCAAACGAGAAATACGCCGTTGAATGCCTCGACGTTCTGTTTCTAGCTTGGTTTCCCCTGGTCCTCTGGTTCCGATACCACCCCCTAAGCGAGACATGGCTTGACCTCGACCCACTAACCGAGGCAACATATACTCTAATTGGGCTAACTCAACTTGTAATTTACCAGCACGAGACTGGGCCCGTTGTGCAAAAATATCTAAAATAACTTCAGTCCGATCAACCACTTTAACCCCTAACTGAGTCTCTAAGTTACGGACTTGAGCTGGAGATAAGTCAATGCTAAACACCACTAAGTTAGCTCCCAACGTTTGCACCCGTAAAGCCACTTCTTCTACTTTACCCTTCCCGACAACAGTTTGAGGATGGGGATGAGAACGTTTTTGTTGAATGGTTTCGACAGTTTCCCCTCCGGCGGTTTCCACCAGTCTTTCTACTTCAGCTAACTCCTCAGCAAAAGTGCGATCGCTCATTTTTTCGGTTTGTAGCCCGACAATCACAACTCGTTCGTGATCACCTTCTACTTGCTGTGCTACATATTCCCGACGAAACTCTGCTTCTAACCCTTCTACTAACCCTAAAAAGTCTTGTTCTGAGAGGGTTTCTAGGGTCATAGAAGGAGAAACAGTCCAATAATAGTTATGATTAGGATTAAACTCTGAAGCAGGCAATAAATGGGCAATATAGGCTTCTTTAACGTATCCCGTTGCCCCACCTCCCCGTCGCATTTTCCCTTCTGAGGTAACGGATAACATTACCAACGTATCGAGACGTTGCAGTACCATCGCCGTTAAACTAGATTCTTTCGGAGGATCAGCCTTCAGTTGAGTAGCAATGCAGCGAATACCGCAAAGCCGTTCAGCTCCATAACGAGGTAATTCTAGGGGAGGTATTTGAGTTTGTCGAGGAGTACCCACTCCCACACGAATCACTTGGCCACGACGATTAATATAAGCGCATACCCCTTGACCGAGATCAGAACTCACCGCGGCTAGCCGTTGGGCAAACTCTGGAGACGTGAAGCGATCGCCCCGTAGTTTTTGATGATAAAGTCGCTTTAACTGCTTAATTTGATTGGGTTTTAATCCTTGTAGGTTTCCGTAAATGGTATCGATAGGCCAACCTCCTTACTGTGGTTAGTTATTTTCTCTAATTCCTCTATTATAGTGTTCCATTTCTACACTTTGCTTCCCATAGACCCCTTCAATTTGTTGATGACAACATTCGATAGCAAATTCATTAAACTCAGAGGGATCAATATCGTACATTTGTTGAAAAATATCAGATTGTACTCGACAAAAACGAGGACGTTGTTCATAAATTGAACATTTTCGAGTTTCATGGTCAAAATGAATACACCAGCCGTCTTTTCCGATTAAACTTAAATAATGCTCTAATTCTTCTGGGGTCAAATAGTCTTCTAAGTCAGGGCGATCACCTGGATCTAATTGACAACAAGCTCCACATCCCTCTACACATTTCCATCTTCCTAGTGTCGTTTTCATGAATTTTCAACAGTTAATCTTCTTTACCTATTTTAAATAGAAATAGAGTTTTTTAACTATCTTAGAAATATTGTTGGGCAATTAAATATTAATTTACATTAACATCTGTTAATCTTTTTTTAACGAAAAATTAACATTTCAGGGGTTAAAAATACGATGATTTTTGCTTAAATTTAGTTACTATTCCAATTATTACTTAAATGAATTTATTATTTCGTTACATAAATTCATTTAAGTAATGATACTCAATATTCAGGTGCTTAAATAATCGAGGAAATAAAAAATGTTTAATAAACAACTTGGAATTATCGGCACTATGTCTATCAGTTTCATTACAGGAATGACCTTACCGACTTATGCAGCCGATTTGAACTATTTTTATAATCCTTTTGATACTGCAGCGAATAATAGTCTTAATGCTGATAGTAATGCCCTGAACGTAATTAATTATTACGAAGCATTACAGGGTGATTTATCAACAGAAGCAGAAACGATTATTACCGAAACATTTAGCAATCTTTCGGATTATATGGGATCTGATGGAGTTGATAATGCTATAGCAGCAGGTTTCCGCCCTTTTACTCCTATATTTAAAGGTCACGGCGTTCATTATGTCAAACCATTAAATATACTTGATCCTGCTGTTGCTACTGATCCCTTGGGTTTAAATTTTGATGAACACGGCAATTTAGTGGCAGCATTTTATTTTCAGGAACAATATCTAGTCAATAGAGCAGGTACAGGACTTTATAGTACGCTCGAAGGTGTTGAATCCAATGAACTTTTAACCCATTATCAAAACTTTAAAGAGAATAATACTACAACTGCCCCAGATATTTTTGAAGATTTTGGCAGTTTAGCCTCTTGGCATACTCATAACGATGTAAAAATTGATAACATTGGGTCTTTAGATTCAGAAGAAGTCATTTTTGGTCAAGATTTATCCGATGAAGAGTGGGTAAATGCACTTTTATTGGGACTGAGTAACTCTGAGATTCAGCTTGCCGTATACGAAGAGTTTGACACATCTGATCCCTCTAAATACCCTTTTTATAATACTCTTATGACTCCTGGATTTCATATGATTCATATGTGGTTAGGAGCAGAAAATCACGATGGTCTATTCGCAGGGACTCATGATAATGTCGCTCCGAATGCTGTGGACGAACATGGTGGCCATGGTAGTCACGGAAAAGGGGAGATTCCTCCAGAATCTCAAGATCCTACCAGTGTTCCTGAACCCTCTGTTTTAGCAATGTTAGCAACTGGTGGATGGTTGGGTTTAGTATCTGCTTTCAAACGCCGATTAAACAAAGCCAAATAAGTAGTATGCAACAACATAGGGATTGTCTTTAGATTATTTATCTATTTATATTTAACCAACCCAAGTTTTCAATAACCATCCTAGAATAATACCTAACCCACCAAAGCGAATAATTTGCCAAAAAACTTCCCCTAATAATCCTTGACGAATGCCTTCCCATAATAGGGTTTTTACGTCTTCTTCGGTTAATAAATTGCTTTCTAAAGTGATGGTTAACTGTTGTAGTTCTTCGTTAATTTTTTCTATTTCTGCGGTATCTTGTGGAGATACAGTATTTAGTCTTTCTTCTAAGTCTAATTTTTGCTTTTGTGCTTGCTGAACTTGTTTGTAGCGTTCTTTTAGCTTTAGGAGCGATTGCTCCACTTCCATTAAAGCGGTTTCAAATTCTTCGTCAGGGTTTGGGGACTGATTAGATTCAATGGAAGACATTCTTCGCTACGATAATTGGTTAAACTTAAAATAGAGCAATCTTAAGGTTGCTCTGTTACTATCTTAAACTGAACGATGTCTTCTATGTCTCAAGTTTTCCAAACCGAGTCTTTACAATCTGATTCGTCTCTAGAACTGGCTCAGATTTTAGCACAGCAGTTAAGTATTACCCCTAATGATTGGCACCGTCTTAAAGGCGATCGCCAAGCACAAGCTAAACAGCAACTGGCAACGGCTCTAGTCTTTTTACTCAAAAATCAACCCGATGAAGCTTTAGGCCACATTAATCAGGCTGCTGGATGGTTAGATCGCTCCGTTTCTCCTCTTCCTTGTCCCGGCCACGGAACTAAAAGTTAACAATTCAGATTAATTCTCATCTGAATTTCCAAAAGGGCGGGCTAAGGGTTCTCCAATAAAGATTCCTTGCCCAACCCAAGCGACACTTTTCCAATAAGCGTGTAATAAGGTATCTCCTTGCAAGTAATGATACATAACAACTCCAGGATGGGGAAATTTTTGTACAAAATTACAGGGTTCAACCACTGTTCCATAACTGCCAGTTGCACCAGCCTTTAACCATTCAATACTACTCATTTGACTACTATCCGTTAGTTTTCCTCCGAAGGACGTGAGATGATCAGCGATCGCTCCTGGTAAAAAAATATTAGTTTCTAACTGTCTTACTCTAGTTGTACCAGTAAAATAAAATAAAACATCGTTTTTATCGTTTAAAACATTCCCTTTAATGACTTCAATCGGTATTTTTGCAGATAATTGTTTAATAATGGTTGAATACATACCAGAACGCACGTTACGGGCTTTGTCTTTAGTATCCATTAAATAAGCAGTCCCTTGAGGATGACTATTATCTGAAGCAATTCCGCGATCAATTAAAGCTTTTGCTTTGTCGAAACTTGTAGCAGCGATCGTCATAGTAGGACGAATCCCAAAATCAAGAAAAGGTTGAGAACGGTTACTATTAAAGTAAGGATTAGAAGCGATCGCTTGACATCCCTTAGCACAATGACTGGTATCAAATCCTAACGCAAAGGCACTGGTAATGGACATACAACCAACTCGATAGGGTTTTGTCCAAGTTAAAGCGTATCCTTTGACTTCAAAAGGAGTTAAAGCATCTACCTCTTGTTTAATGCGAATGAAGTCTTCAGGGGATAAATTAGTGTCACTCGGATCAAAAATAACTTCAATGACATGATCAGCCGGAATATTGCGCTTTTGGCGATAATATTGACCAATTTGAACACTTAAAGGGTCGGCATGGTTAATAATAATTGCTAATTCTTTATTTTTCTCTTTTATTGGCCACCATTGGCAACTTATTAATCCTAATACTATTCCCACAAAAGAGACACTTCGTAATAATTGTCTATTCATACAAATTTTTAAGTTCTGTACTGCCATAGCAAAAATAAATAAAAAAAAGAGATTGGGTAATACTACCAAACCTCCTAATATTTTGAGACTAGCTTAAAGACTAAAAAACAGTTAATTGCTTCTAATCTTTATCTTGATCCTCTTGCGAGTCAACAGACCAGGGGGGATCAGCTTCAGTGTAAGCACGGGCAATATTATCGTCTAAGATCATATTCTCGTCCACCTCATCAAGAGTAGCCCCAATTAAGCGATTGGGGGGTTTTTTATCACTATTTTTGTTGTCACGATCGCTTTGTCCGTAACGGTTATTAAGACTTTCTTCCCCATTATCGAGGGTTCCCATGAGCATTTCTTCATGAGCATTAAACCCTGTCCCTGCAGGAATTAAACGGCCAATGATCACGTTTTCTTTTAGACCCCGTAACCAGTCAGATTTACCTTCAATCGCTGCCTCAGTTAAGACACGAGTCGTTTCTTGGAAAGAAGCAGCACTAATAAAGCTATCGGTGTTCAAAGAAGCTTTGGTTATCCCTAATAAAACAGGGGTATATCTTGCCGGCGCACCTCCAGTAATAGCCATAGCTTCATTCACCTGTTCAATTTGCCGTAATTCCACCAATTCTCCTGGTAGCATGGTAGTATCACCCCCATCATCTACTCGCACTTTAGCAGTCATTTGACGGACAATCACTTCAATGTGTTTATCAGAGATATCAATTCCTTGGGACTGATAAACACTCTGGACTTGATCGACTAAGAATTTCTGTGCTGCTTGTAAACCGATTAAGGCTGCTTCATAAACCCCTTTCTTATCTACATAGTAGTCAAAGAAGACTTCTAATAATTCGTGAGGATTTGCTGGACCATCAGTTAAATGCTCACCGACATCGACCCGTTGATTATCAGAAACAATGACGTTTTGATTGAGTAGAATGGGATATTCGCTGACAGTACCATCATCTTCAATGACTTTAACATCAACGCTTTCGTCTTCTAAATATTCCACCTGACAAACCCCTGGTTTGCGAGAAAGAATACAAGCTTCTTTAGGCTTACGTGCTTCTAATAATTCCTCAATTCTCGGTAAACCTTGGATAATGTCACCGGTTTTTGCCCGTTCGTACACCAGTAACACCAAGTTATCCCCTCGTTGTACCAGATCGCCATCGGCAATATGTAAAATGGCTCCAGGAGAAACACGATAAGGACGAGCTAAGCGCAATCTGATCGCGTAACCTTCTTCAACTTCACTAATGCCTACGACTAAACCTGACTCTTCGGCTATAACTCCTGGAGCTAACTCAGTACCAGCAACAATTAAATCGTCTTTGGTTACCGTTGGTTTTTTATCAATGGTAACAATCTCCAAGTCTTCATCTCGAACAATTAAAACTCGACGAACAGCCTCTAACCCACTTCTGATCCCTCGAACTTCTCCTTCTTCTCGACACTGAATTTCAGTTTTGGCCACTACGTCTCCTGGAGCGATTTGATCCCCATCGGTGACTAACACACTGGTTTTAATAGTGCCACCATGAGGATCGGTGTCGAGATCCCGACGCAAAATTAGAGATTCTAGAATAACCAATTGTAGTCGTTGACAATCTTCTTCTTCGTCATTTTTCAGTTCAATATCTGCAGCTAAATTAGCTGCAGCTTGTTCTGTTTCAGTCTCAATTTCTAGAACTAATTGGGTACTTAATAAGTGAATTCCATCTACGGATTTTACCCGTTCCCCGTCTTTGAAAAAGAGTCTTTGTACTGATCGCAGTTCAATGTGCCGTCCCGCTTCTTCTTCATTGATTGATCCTTGAGAAGGGGCTGCTGGTTCATTACTGACGGGATATTCTTCAACCGGACGCAATAATAAACCTAATCCTTCGGTACTTTCAATCCATTCGACTTGGCGTAGATCCTCTGTCACAACACCAGGTAAGACTTCGGTTCCGGGAGGAATTAAGTCTTCGTTTTTATAAGACACTTCATCAGGATCAACGTCTAAATGAAAATCTCCTGGTTTAATAATAATTTCTCGGAGAATATCATTTTTCTGTACAACTTCGATCGCCCCTGAACATTGGCAAAAGATGTCTTTGACCACTTCGGTTCCGGCTTCGACATATTGTCCGTCTTCGACCACTAACAAGGAAATATCTTTATTAACTTCGTGGGTTTCTTCGGGAACCCATAGTAAGGTTCCTCCTTGCATTACTTCATAACCTGTTTTACGACTGCCTTTGGCCACTTCAATGCCACCGTACCTTAACATTCCCCCGGTACTGGTTTGATAGCGATCGTCGATTAATTCAGCAATAATGGCGTGGTTTTGTACTTTGGTTTCAGGGGTAGCTTTTAACAAGAACCGTTGACCATCTGCTGTATAGATGACGTATTGTTCGTGGCCGCCGGTACTTTCTTTGCGAACCTCAGCTTGATCTAACAATACAGAAGCAGTGATGATATCAATTTCACGACTTTGGTTTTGATAACGAACCACACCTCCATTAATAGAAACTAACTTTGTTTCTGCCAATACCGTCCCTTCTGTCACGTCATCCCCATTGGACACAACAGGTTCAGCACCTGGGGGTAAGTTATAAACTTCCCCTGATAATACCCAAACCAGTCCCCCTCTTTGGGCAATATGAGTGGTATTTCCCTGGCGGTCAGTTTTTTCTTCTGCGATCAAGTTAGCAAAGAATACTTCCCCTGCTAAGTCAGTGGATACGTCTTTTGTCGCTCGTTCTGTTGACCGAGTTGACTTAGCTGCAGTTACTTCAGCTAACATTTTATCTTTTTCCACTGTGTCCCCATCTGCTGCAAACAGAACTGATCCAGGGGTCACAGAATAGGTCATTTTTTTACCACTACCGGTGGGAGTCCAAATTAAATCTCCTGCTAGTTCAACTTGGAAAGCGTCTTCTCCGTGACGGGTTCTAACTTTACGGGTACTTAATCCTTTACCCCATTTGACGGTTCCATTATCAGGAGCTTTAATTTGTTCAGCCACTTCTCCAGTGAATACCCCCCCTGTGTGGAAAGTCCGCATGGTTAACTGGGTTCCAGGTTCTCCGATGGACTGGGCTGCAATAATACCGACTGCTTCTCCTAGGTCTACTGCTCGTCCTGTGGCTAAACTCCAACCATAACAACAACGACAAACCGACCGCGCTGCTTCACAGGTTAGGGGCGATCGCACTATAACCGAGTCTACGCTTTTGCCGATTTTCGCTGCTAAAGCTGCATCAATGGATTGGTTGCGAGAGGCGATGACTTCATCCCCTACCATCACATCTTCAGCTAAAACCCTTCCTAGAAGGCGATCGCCTAAAGCAATTTTGACGCGATCGCCATCTTTCATGGCGGTTACTTTTAAGCCTCTACGGGTTCCACAGTCAATTTCTCTGACGATCACATCTTGGGAAACGTCTACTAGCCGTCGGGTTAAATACCCTGAATCTGCTGTTCTTAAGGCAGTATCTACCAGTCCTTTGCGCGCTCCATAGGAAGAAATGACGTATTCTGTTACGGTTAACCCTTCACGGAAGTTCGTTTTAATGGGTTGGTCAATAATCTGTCCTTGGGGATCTGCCATTAACCCCCGCATTCCTACTAACTGACGCACTTGGCTCATGTTACCCCGCGCTCCAGAAAAGGCCATCATATACACGGAGTTCAACGGATCAGTTTGTCGAAAGTTCCTAACTACTTCATCTTTTAGTTCTTCTGAGGTACTATTCCAGGTATCGATTACTTTTTGGAAACGTTCAACTTCAGTAATTTCTCCACGAGCATATCTCGCTTCTGTGCTGTTAATTTCTTTTTCAGCACTATCGAGCATTCCCCGTTTGGTGGGAGGAACGGTTAAATCGTCAATACTAATAGAAACACCTGCTCTTGTGGCATAGCGAAAGCCTAAATCTTTTAAGTTATCTGCGACTTGAGAGCTACGGGCTGCACCGTAATTCCGATACGCCCAAGAAATTAATTTCTTTAAACGGCCTTTGTCAACAATTTGGTTATAGAATGTCATCTCGGTTGTTAATTAATAGTTGATAGTTGATATTTGATAATTAATAGTTAATAACTGATTTTAATTTTCACCATTAACTATTAATTATTCACTGGTCACTGCTAACTGTTTACAAAAAGTGCTTAGTCTAAAGCCTCGCTTTTTAGGGCGAAAAGTTTTTGGGGGCGGAATAGAAATCTTTATTCCAAAAACTGTTTTTGACTTTTGACTTCTGACTTCTGACTTCGTTAAACTTCTTCTTCTTCAAGATCCTCGTTGCTCAAAGATTCGTAGGTAGGACGGTTCGGTGCGCGACGTTGACTATCAATCATCAAGTCAACTTCTACATCCCGACTGGTTCCGTCATCAGCAGTTTCTACTTTATGAACGGCAATATCTAGTCCCAGAGATTGTAATTCTCGCATTAATACCTTAAAGGATTCAGGGGTTCCTGGACGGGGAATGGGCTTACCTTTAACAATAGCGTTTAAGGCTTCATTTCTTCCCTGCATATCGTCAGATTTGACGGTTAGGAGTTCTTGCAGGGTATAGGCAGCACCGTAAGCTTCTAATGCCCATACTTCCATTTCTCCGAACCGTTGTCCTCCTTGTTGAGCTTTACCACCGAGGGGTTGTTGCGTGACTAAGGAGTAAGGTCCTGTAGAACGAGCATGGATTTTATCATCGACAAGGTGAACCAGTTTTAGCATATAGGCTTGACCCACCGTCACGGCACGATCAAATTTTTCTCCGGTTCGCCCATCGTAAACATCAATTTTTCCTGGATGGTCTGTATCATAAACCCAGTCTTTACGGGGCTTTTTAGCTGCTTTTTCTAATAAACCATGAACGGTTTTCCGAGACGACTCTTCTCCATACATTTCGTCAAAGGGAGTAATTTTAAACCGTACCCCTAAGTTTTCCCCAGCCCAACCTAGTAGGCACTCAAACACTTGTCCCACGTTCATCCGAGAAGGTACACCCAAGGGGTTTAAGACAATATCCATCGGACGGCCATCGGGTAAATAGGGCATATCCTCGATAGGTAAAATACGGGAAATAATCCCTTTATTACCATGTCGACCTGCCATTTTATCCCCAACTTGGATTTTGCGTTTTTGGGCAACATAAACCCGTACTACCATATTTGCCCCTGGGGGTAATTCGTCTCCTTGTTCACGGGTAAATACTCTCACATCTACGACGCGACCTTTTTCTCCGTTGGGAACTCTTAAGGAGTTATCTCGTACATCTCTGGCTTTCTCCCCGAAAATGGCTCTCAGTAGTTTTTCTTCTGGAGGTTGATCAGACTCCCCTTTTGGAGTTACTTTACCGACGAGAATATCTCCTGCTTCTACCCAAGCACCAATGCGGATAATTCCCTGTTCGTCGAGGTTTCTTAAAGAATCTTCCCCAACATTAGGAATTTCACGAGTAATTTCTTCAGGACCTAGTTTGGTTTGACGGGCTTCAATTTCAAATTTTTCAACGTGAATACTGGTATAAACATCGTCGTACACCAATCGTTCGCTAATTAAAATTGCGTCTTCGTAGTTGTAACCTTCCCAAGGCATATAAGCGACTAAAATGTTTTGACCTAAAGCGAGTTCTCCTCCTTCTGTGGCCGAACCATCGGCTAACACTTGACCTGGCACTACGTCTTCGCCAACAAACACCAGAGGCCGTTGATTTAAACAGGTATCTTGGTTAGACCGTTGGTATTTTTGTAGGATGTATTGAATTTCTTGACCCACTTTTTCGTGACCTTCTGGCCCAGTTACCCTTACTCGAATTTCATTAGCATCGGCATAAGTAACAATTCCTTCTGTTCTCGAAACAATCACCATTCCTGAGTCTCTGGCTGCTTGAGCTTCTAATCCAGTTCCCACCAAAGGACGTTCTGGACGTAACAAAGGTACGGCTTGTCGTTGCATATTCGATCCCATCAAAGCACGGTTGGCATCATCGTGTTCGAGGAAGGGAATCATCGAAGTTGCTACAGAAATAATCTGTACAGGAGAAACTGCCACATAATCCACCTGATCGGGGCTGGTAATAAAGAATTCTTGCCGATAACGAGTTGGCACTGCATTCCCTAAAATATTACCCTCTTCATCGGTGCTAATATCTCCGGGGGCAACCCGTAAATCGTCTTCTTCGTCGGCGGTTAGGTAAACTGGGTCTAAATCCCGTCTCACCCGACCATCTTCGACTCGATAGTAAGGGGTTTCAATAAATCCGTATTGGTTAACTCGTGCATAGGTAGCCAACGAACCAATTAAACCAGCATTAGGACCTTCTGGAGTTTCTACGGGACAAATACGCCCATGATGGGAGGGGTGAATATCTCGCACGGCAAATCCTGCTCTTTCTCTGGTTAGTCCTCCTGGTCCGAGAGCGGAAATCCGTCTTTTATGGGTTAATTCTGCTAATGGATTGGTTTGATCCATAAATTGAGACAATTGAGATGACCCAAAGAACTCTTTAATGGCCGCTACCAAGGGTTTAGGATTAACTAAAGACGCAGGAGTTAGACTATCTGATTCACTGACAGTCATTCTTTCTCGAATAATCCGTTCTAAGCGATTTAACCCTACTCTGACTTGGTTTTGTAGCAGTTCTCCTACAGACCTAACTCGACGGTTTCCTAGGTGATCAATGTCGTCAACAGTACCAACATCAAATTCTAAATTAATCAGATAGTCGATCGCTGATAAAATGTCTTCTTGACGTAAGACGCGAATGGTATCTGGTGCATTTAGGCGTAATTTTTTGTTGAGCTTATAACGACCGACTCGCCCTAGATCATAACGTTTACTGTCAAAAAAGCGAGATTCTAATAGTTGTTGTCCTCCGCTAACAGTGGGGGGTTCCCCTGGTCTTAATTTTCGATACAATTCCAGCAAGGCATCTTCTTCTGAGGGGTTGCCTTCTTTATCTAAGGTTCGTTGATAAAATTCGGGGTGACGCAGAGAATCTAAAATTTCGTTATCACTCAGACCAATGGCTTTTAAAAGGACTTGAGCGGATAATTTTCGGGTTTTATCAATTCTGACCCAGACTAAGCCGTTTTTATCTGTTTCAAATTTTAACCATGCGCCTCGATTGGGAATTAAAGAAGCTGAGTAGGTTCGTCGTCCGTTTTTGTCGGTTTCTGCTTTATAATAAACTCCTGGAGAACGAACAATTTGATTAACGATCACTCGTTCTGCACCATTAATAATGAAGGTTCCCCGATCAGTCATCAAGGGTAAGTCCCCAATAAAGACTTCTTGTTCTTTGATTTCTCCCGTTTCTTTGTTCATTAAACGGGTAGGAACATACATTTGTACGGAGTAGCTTGCGTCTCGTCGTTTCGCTTCGTCTACGTCGTATTTTGGTTCTTTTAATTTATAGTTTTCTCCTAAAAAGTGTAACTCTAATTTTCCTGTATAGTCTGTAATGGGGGAAAAGCTATTGAGTTCTTCGATCAGACCTTCTTCAAGAAACCAACGAAAACTTGAATGTTGAATTTCAATCAGGTCAGGCAGTAGATTATAGTTATAGATGAGATTAGTCATAAGTTGCTCAATTCGCCGTTTTTATGGGGTATCTTTGTCAACTATTAAGGGATAAGTTAAATAATTGACAAGCGTTATCTGTGGTTTGTTGGGCTAAGGTTTCGATGGGAACGTTGCGTAATTTTGCCAAAAATTCAGCGACATGGCGAACGTTGGCTGGTTCGTTGCGTTTTCCTCGTTTTGGCACGGGCGCGAGAAAGGGACAGTCGGTTTCAATTAAAAGGCGATCGCTTGGTATAATTTTGGCACTCTCTTGGATGGTTTTGGCATTTTTGAAGGTAACCACTCCACTGAAACTGATATAAAACCCCAGGTCTAAAAACCATTTTGTTTCTTCTGGTGTTCCACTCCAACAGTGCATAACGCCTCTAACTTCACCTGTTTGTTGCCAAAATAATTCTAAAACATCTTTCAGTTTTTGTGCTGCATCTCGACAATGGATGATAATGGGTTTTTGCAACTGGTGAGCAATCTTGAGTTGAGCTTCTAGCACTTGCTGTTGTTGTCGGTGGTTACTGGCTTTATAGAAGTCTAACCCCATTTCTCCAATGGCTACCACTCGCTGGTCGGATTGAGCATATTCTAATATTTCCGTTTCAGTGGTATTCGTCCATTTTTGAGCGTCTAGAGGATGTAACCCAACAGCAAATGATAGGTTACCCAAGTGATCAGCTAAAGCTTGAATGCTTTTAAACTCTTTTGGCTCTACACAAGAATGAACCAAATGGACAACTTCTGCTTGTTGCCAACGATTTTTGATGTCTTCGAGATCAGGCTCAAACACATCAAAATTAATATGAACATGGGTGTCTATAAGTTGCATTAGCTTCCTCTGATTTGGTCATATCATTTGATAATTGATAACTAATAATTGATAATTGGGACTTTGATACATTTTGTCTCGTTACTATCAATAGAGCTAACTATCGCTTATCGGTGATCTTAAGAAGCCCAATGAATATGGTTTAATCCCATTCTATTGTAGCTTTAAAAACGACCTATGAACCGAGGTTTGACCTTGTTACGAGGCTTCGGCAACTTTTTGTAGGGCTTTGGCTAAACGAGATTTCTTTCTTGCTCCATTATTTCGATGGAATACGTCACGTTTAACGGCTTTATCTATTTTACTGTAAGCTTCTGCCATCCTTTGATCCACCACTGTTTTGTTTTCTGGTGTAGGAGACGCAGTATATTCTTCTACTGCTTGGAAATATTTTTTCATGAGGGTTCTTACAGCCGACTTATAGCTTTTATTTCGGAGTCGGTTGCGTTCAGATGTTCTAATGCGTTTCAGTGCAGACTTTGAATTAGCCACAGTCTTTATCCAGAAGAAGTTTGCTAGTTACAATAGTAATTATTGCTATCGGATTAAACATTATAGCAAACCATCCTCTCTTTTAGCAACTTATTTTTTGCTTGCTTTACAGAAACACTTTATTTTTTAGATGTCAATTAAGCTTGTAGAAGAAATTTTTACGAATAAGCCACTTTTCTTTGTTTTATTTTAGCAATCTTAACTATTGATATTATATTATCGTGATTAAAAGACTATTTAATTATTTTTGATTGTTTCCGAATACAATAAATATTATAAAGTAACAAACCGTAGGATGTAAAGCCTTAATTGGGTGTATGAATAGACAAGTTTCTCTTTGGCGTAATCGTTTAATTTGTGTTGCTTTAACCTTGGTTATTTTAATCATTTTATTAGTTGCAGAACCTATTTTGCAATCTTCAGGAAAGATTATCGCATCTCCTACCTTTACAGAAAGACGGGGAGTTTGGTTAACTAATGTTGCTAGTCCTATTTTATTTGTTCCAGGTAGTGTTAACCGTGCCATTCAACAGTTGTCTGAACTTCATTTTAATACAGTTTATCCTGTTGTTTGGAATCGAGGTCATACTTTTTTTCCAAGTAGTTTAGCAAAGGAAATGATTGGAGAATCGCAAGAACCTTTATTAAACTGGACTAGAGGTAATGTTAATGTATTAAGTGTCATTCTTGAAGAATCTCATCAACGGGGTTTAGAAGTTATTCCTTGGTTTGAATATGGATTAATGATTCCTAAAAGTTCATTAATCGCAAGAAAACATCCAGACTGGTTAACCCATAGTCAACAGGGTGCAGTGAATATATTTTTTCAGGATGAACTAAAGACAAAAAATAAGAGCAAATCAATGAACTTTTTAAAAAATTGGAGTCAATATAATTATCAAAAACGAGCGAGCCAATTAGTTTGGTTAAACCCTTTTCATCCTGAAGTACAACAATTAATCAAGGGTTTAATGTTAGAACTTATTATGCAGTATAAAGTAGATGGTGTGCAATTAGATGATCATTTTGGCATACCAGTTGAATTAGGATATGATCCATTGACTATTCAACTTTATCAACAAGAACATAAAGGTAAAAATCCACCGAATGATCCTTATAATACTCAATGGATGAGTTGGAGAGCCAAAAAATTAACAGCTTTCATGACAGATTTAGTAACAACTCTTAAAATAGTAAATCCTAATATTTTGATTTCTTTATCCCCTAATTCATACCCCTTTTCCTATCAAAATTATTTACAAGATTGGAAAACTTGGGTAAAACAAGGTTTGATTGATGAGTTAGTCTTACAAGTTTATCGCAATGATACCGATAGTTTTAGTCAAGAATTACAAGAATCAACTGTAAAGTTAGCTCGTCAGAAAATATCGGTTAGTATTGGTATTTTATCGGGTACACTCAATAATCCTGTCAAAATAGAACAAATTAAACAACAAGTTGAAAAAGTTAGACAAGAAGGGTTTGATGGGGTTTCTTTTTTTTATTGGGAGTCCTTATGGAGTTATCTCTCTCCTGAATCTCCTTATAAACGTCGTCGTGTGTTTGAGGAAATGTTTAGGGAGTAGCTTGTGAAAACAAAAGTTTTAATGAGTATTAATAAACGTTAACCTTTTAACTTCTGAATGTTACAACTTAAGTTATCGAACGCAGGGAAACCATAGCTTATATAAAATAGCGATCGCTTTTTCTATTATGACTGTTTTGAGAATTGCACCATCCCAAGCATCGTTTTTGATGTTTCTGTTGAGATAGAATAATCTTCTATCTTGTTGGGTTTCGTTCCTCTACCCAACCTACAAGATCAGCGATCGTACTATAGATTTGTCAACAGATCAATGGAAAAAAAGACATGACACCCCAAATCACGAAAAAGTTAGAGAGGTTAAATTTCGCTATAAAGGGGATCATAATTGTAATAATTTACAACCGAGTTATCGTCCTGCGCTAAGACCAAATAATGAAAAAGAATTAACCCCAAATAATTTGCCTTTACCAGTGCCTAATCCACAACCCACGAGTCCCCAGATTCCTAGAATTCCATGGTAAGGATTCAGGTCTAGAAGTTAGGAATTAGGGAAGGAAACAAACAATTCGGATGACCGACTTTGGCTATTAATGACTTCTCGAAAAAATCAATCACCGAACGTTCTTGACGACGACAAGTTTGAATAACCGTCAATAAGTTAGCTGTTTGTTTAAATCGTTCCATGCTTCTTGAACCCCCACTAACTTTCCGTTTCGTGATGGCTAATCTTAAGGATCTTTCAGCAAGATTATTATCAGGGGGGATCTCTGGATGCTCCAGAAAATACCACCATTGCTCTGCCTTTTGCCGAAGGTTTCGCAAAAGTTTTCCGGCTTCATAACCGGCTTTAGGCTTCCATTCTTCTGTGGCTATCTTTATCTTATCTTTGAATTGTCTTGCCCAAACTTGATAACCATGCCTATTCTTATCGTTTTGCCAAATACGATAATGACGGAAAGCTTCATCAATTAATTTGAGAAAAGTTTGACCGATGGTTTTGTTATATTGACCTGGAGTTTTTATTAATCGCTGAAAGTGACGGCGTAAATGTGCCAAACATTTCTGTTGAGCAACAACAGTATAACCATTGTAAACTCCCAAATCATCACTACTTAAAACACCACCATATTCATGGCCTAACTGATCTTCTAATTCCTTACGCCCCCTAGTATCAGCAGCCCGAAACAGGCAGAAAAGTTGATTGGTAAATACCCACAACCATTCTTTGACTCCCTTCACTGGCCAGGGTGTTTCATCAACATGAATTGGGGGTTGTTCTACTTTGACCCACTTGGATAATTGTTCAACCGACGGATTAATGGCTGTTTCTACTCGTTGATTGGTGGCTACGATGGTCCCCATACCTATCTCAATTTGCCCTAACTCCCACAACATCTCTTGTTGCTTTTCATAAGGTAGATGTCCATAATTCCCTAACCATCCCAGAAAAGCTGTAACTCACTCTAATCTGTCTGGGACGGTCTTGGGCGACCAATTCGCTTTGGTCACTTCACCACAATGCCCACAGCGACAATGATGACGATGATATTCTACTACCTCAATGGGTTTATCTACCAGTTGTGCTACCTGCTGAGAATCAACTTTCACTGGTTCTATTAATAATTCTGTTTGACCACAGTGACTACATATTGATGGTTGCAAGATTTGAATTCTGTCAATTCTCCCAAAGCCTTTCCTTGTTTTTCCCTTATGTCCAGGTTGTCCCCCTGGTTTTCTTTTCTTATCCTTATCGTCTTCAGTTGTTTTAGCCTTCTCAGACTTTTTCAATAAGTCTGTTGATGGGGGTTTTGATGAGGTTTGGCTATCTAAATTACGACTGAGCTTTAATTTTTCTATTTCTTTTTGTAGCTGCTCGATAAGTTTCTGTTGAGCCAAGATAATTTGTACCAACCCAGATTTTGACAGTTGGTTTAATTCGTCTGGATTTAACTGTACTCCTGGTTCAGTTTGACTCATACCGTTACTTTAGCGCAGTCAGCCTGTTTGTCAATATTTGCCACCTGAATCCTTACGAAAATTATATTTCCTTGTGATGGTTGTCTTGAATCGCCCTTAATTGATGCGATTATTTTCACCGCAAAAAAAATAGGCGATACTGGCTGCTATATCTCTTTGTTACCAACAGAATATCCATACAGACCTAGTAACAAATCTGGTACCTGTTATGTTCCCTTATCAGAATTTCTTAGTTTCTATTCTGGAATGGAAGAAGAAGATATACAAAAAAGGGTCAACTCAGAAGTAAATATCTATTATTTTCCTCTTGTTATTTATTCTGGTTCAGGTCAATGGGGAATCATGACAACAGAGGAACATTATGGATTACTAGGAGGTTCGTTAGATTTTATTGAAGAAATAAAAACTTATGTTCCTAATTTAGACCAACAGGTTTATGGTTGTTTAGAACGGCTGAGACTCCTTCTTGTTTCTACAGAAAGAAAATATCCTGATGTTACTATAAATAAATGGGTTCCAGAATTATTAACTCATGTTTATGGACAACAAGAAGCAGAAAAAATATTACAGAAGTTCCATAGCATGCCCCCTGGATACTGGAATATAGAACGTTAGCTCGGTCGTGCAGTAAATCTGTTGATGGCTATACAATCTCCCTATGAAACGGTTCTGTTGCAAAGATCAGCGAGGGGCAATCTAGATATTTTTGGTTGGTCAGGTAATCAATTATCCGTTTATTTTCAAACACTGAACCGCCCGTCGTTTCGTCTCCTCCCCCCTTCTATCATACTTAGCCGTCGTCACCGGAGAGCCATGACCCACCAACTTCTGCACCGTGACAATATCCACCCCTGCATCCAATAAATCACTACAAAACGTCCGCCTGAAATCATGAGGGGAAAACGACTCAATCCCCGCCATTTTTGCTCGTTTCTGTATAATCCGCCAGACCGTATCCGAGTGCATCTGGCCTAACTTTAAATGACCCCCTCGATGGATACGACAAAACAAACATCCCTCCTCTTCCTCTCGCACCCCTAACCATCGCTGAATATAGGAAATCGCATCAAATGGTAAATAAACCCGTCGACTTTTCCCCCGTTTCCCCTTACGCACCAACACCTCCCACGTACTCTCCTCCAAATCCTTGCTAGTACAAAAAACCAAAAACCAAAATTTCTCAAGTTTAGATACTTGGATATATAGACAGTAAGGTGGGTCAGACGGGGACATCTTAGAATCTAACACGACATCTAATGCTCCGTCGTCACCCATTATTTTAAGGATGGAAGTAGGATTTAAGCCATTTCCAAAAAAAGTTTTTTGCTTGTAACCCTTGCTCTAACTAGGTTTCAAAGAAAGAGGAAAATTATTTTAGAAAAAAATCAAAAAAAGGGTTGACATTACCTGGTGGATTGGTTATATTTGTAAATGCGCGGTTGAGAGCTAAACGCAAACGACGCGCTCCGAACCTGGAAAATTCTATAGTTTGAAAGCTGATAAAAAACACAGCCCTTGTTAATTGAAACAATTATATTCTATTTGTTCCTAGTTGTCTAGGAAACTGTAGAAAAAAATCAATTCACCCTCTATTTTTCGAGTAATCGGAGTATAGAGTCAAGGAAAAAAATGGAGCCTATGCTTCAAACTTTCCACCACGGAGAGTTTGATCCTGGCTCAGGATGAACGCTGGCGGTATGCCTAACACATGCAAGTCGAACGAAGTCTTCGGACTTAGTGGCGGACGGGTGAGTAACGCGTGAGAATCTGCCTTCAGGATGGGGATAACAGTGGGAAACCAATGCTAATACCCAATATGCCGAAAGGTGAAAATTATTTTGCCTGAAGAGGAGCTCGCGTCTGATTAGCTAGTTGGTGGGGTAAGAGCTTACCAAGGCAACGATCAGTAGCTGGTCTGAGAGGATGAGCAGCCACACTGGGACTGAGACACGGCCCAGACTCCTACGGGAGGCAGCAGTGGGGAATTTTCCGCAATGGGCGAAAGCCTGACGGAGCAATACCGCGTGAGGGAGGAAGGCCTTTGGGTTGTAAACCTCTTTTCTCAGGGAAGAAGATCTGACGGTACCTGAGGAATAAGCATCGGCTAACTCCGTGCCAGCAGCCGCGGTAATACGGAGGATGCAAGCGTTATCCGGAATTATTGGGCGTAAAGCGTCCGCAGGTGGTTTTTCAAGTCTGCTGTCAAAGACCAGAGCTCAACTCTGGGCCGGCAGTGGAAACTGGGAAACTAGAGTTCGGTAGGGGTAGCGGGAATTCCCAGTGTAGCGGTGAAATGCGTAGATATTGGGAAGAACATCGGTGGCGAAGGCGCGCTACTGGACCGAAACTGACACTCAGGGACGAAAGCTAGGGGAGCGAAAGGGATTAGATACCCCTGTAGTCCTAGCTGTAAACGATGGAAACTAGGTGTGGCTTGTATCGACCCGAGCCGTGCCGTAGCTAACGCGTTAAGTTTCCCGCCTGGGG
>NZ_AAXW01000002.1:0-190000 GCF_000169335.1 Crocosphaera chwakensis CCY0110 | reverse complement strand
AAAAACTTCAATGAGATCCCCGAACTCTGATAGACTTTTGACTAAGGTTTAAATTTAAGACCGCCTCTGAGAACAATAAGATAAGCAGATAGGGAGGACATACCTTGGAAAGCACACTAGGTTTAGAAATTATCGAAGTCGTTGAACAAGCGGCGATCGCTTCGGCAAAATGGATGGGTAAAGGCGAAAAAAATACTGCTGACCAAGTCGCAGTAGAAGCGATGCGCGAAAGAATGAATCAAATTCATATGCGTGGTCGCATCGTCATTGGGGAAGGGGAACGAGATGACGCTCCTATGCTCTATATTGGCGAAGAAGTAGGCATTTGCACCCGTGAAGATGCTAAAGCCTATTGTAACCCTGAAGAATTGATTGAAATTGACATTGCCGTTGACCCCTGTGAAGGAACGAACCTGGTTGCTTACGGACAAAATGGTTCTATGGCTGTATTAGCTATCTCTGAAAAAGGTGGTTTATTTGCTGCGCCTGATTTCTATATGAAAAAATTAGCAGCACCTCCTGCGGCTAAAGGTAAAGTTGATATCAACAAATCAGCCACTGAAAACCTAAAAATTTTAGGAGAATGTCTAGAACGTGACGTTGCAGAATTAGTGGTTGTGGTGATGGACCGCCCTCGTCACAAAGAATTAATTCAAGAAATTCGTGACGCAGGGGCTAGAGTCCGTCTCATTAGTGATGGAGATGTGTCTGCTGCCATTTCTTGTGGATTTGCAGGAACAAACATTCATGCCTTAATGGGTATCGGGGCTGCTCCTGAAGGGGTAATTTCTGCTGCTGCAATGCGTTGTTTAGGAGGTCATTTCCAAGGACAACTAATTTACGATCCTGAAGTCGTTAAAACTGGTTTAATTGGAGAAAGCCGTGAGGGTAACTTAGCTCGTCTTAAAGAAATGGGCATTGATGATCCTGATAAGGTTTATACCGATATGGAATTAGCTAGTGGAGAAACCGTACTGTTTGCTGCTTGTGGAATTACCCCAGGAACCTTAATGGAGGGAGTCCGCTTTTTCCACGGTGGTGCCAGAACTCAAAGTTTGGTGATTTCTAGTCAGTCTAAAACAGCCCGTTTCGTCGATACTATCCATATTCAAGAGCAACCTAAGTACATCGAACTCAAATAAGACGTTCGTAAAATGGGGACAAGTTGATTGTCTCCTCTGAAAACTCCATTAATCAAAAAGTGTAGTTGACTGAAGAGATGGGGAAAAACAATCTCCCTATCTCCTCACCCTAGGAACATAAAATAATCGTAATTTTCCCATTATCTTCACTGACAAATTCTGCTTAAGTGGTAACATAATAAAGATTGTCACAAAGACTTAGGGGTCTTATGAACTCAAGATACTCATATAACCTCATGTCACTATCTCAAAATAAACTCACTTCTTTAAAGTTTTATAAAGATTCTTGTCAAAGTATTTGTGATTGGGACAACTTGGGTCTAAATTGCAAAAATTAGAAACAGTAGCACTTATTTTCATTTTCGATTAACGCAAGCTTAAAACCTTGTAGGAGAACTTATGAACATTGCAGTGGTGGGCCTAAGTCACAAAACCGCCCCAGTTGAAGTCCGCGAAAAGTTAAGTATTCAAGAGGCTAAAATTGAAGAAGCCTTGACTCATCTAAAGGGTTATCCCCATATTGAAGAAGTAGCTGTCATTAGTACCTGTAACCGTCTAGAAATTTATGCAGTCTTGACAGACACAGAAAAGGGAGTGGTAGAGATTACTCAATTTCTATCAGAAATTGGTCATATTCCCTTAAGCTATCTCCGTCGCTATTTATTTACCTTGCTTCATCAAGATGCGGTACGTCACCTGTTAAGAGTTGCTGCCGGGTTAGAGAGTTTAGTCTTAGGGGAAGGGCAAATTTTAGCCCAAGTAAAAACTACCCATAAATTATCCCAAAAATACAAAGGAATTGGCCGATTACTCGATCGCCTTTTTAAACAAGCGATCACAGCAGGAAAACGGGTACGCAGTGAAACCAATATCGGTACCGGTGCTGTGTCCATTAGTTCGGCTGCTGTAGAATTAGCCATTACCAAAGTCGATGATTTAGCTACCCGCAAGATTAGTATCATCGGTGCTGGTAAAATGGCTTGCTTATTGGTTAAACATCTTGTGGCCAAAGGAGCTACTTCGATTACCATTGTTAATCGTTCTCAGCGTCGTGCTGAAGAATTGGCTAAGAAATTTCCTCAAGCTGAGTTAACTCTAGTTTCTCTCGATACCATGATGGAAGTGGTAGGTAATTCGCACCTTGTTTTTACTAGCACAGGAGCCACTGAGCCAATCTTACATCAAGACAATCTCAAAGAAGTGGTATCGGTCGAACAAGGATTAATGTTATTTGATATTTCGGTTCCCCGAAATGTAGCTACCAACGTCCAAGATATGGAGATCGTCGAAACCTATAACGTAGATGATTTAAAGGCTGTGGTTGCTCAAAACCATGCCAGTCGCCGTCAAATGGCTTTAGAAGCTGAGGGATTACTAGAGGAGGAAGTTGAAGCCTTTGAACTGTGGTGGCGTTCCTTAGAGACTGTTCCTACCATTAGTTGTTTAAGAACGAAAGTTGAAAGCATTCGTGAACAAGAGTTAGAGAAAGCTTTATCCCGTTTGGGAACAGAATTTGCTGAAAAACATCAAGAGGTCATTGAAGCTTTAACCAGAGGAATTGTTAATAAGATATTACATGAACCAATGGTGCAATTACGGGCTCAGCAAGATATAGAAGCAAGACAGCGATGTTTACAATCATTGCAAATGTTGTTTGATCTCGAACTCGAAATTGAAATCGAAAAACAATTTAGCTAAAAATTGGGATTTTTAATAGTATTAATTTTAAATATCCCATACTTATCAATAGCCTCCCGTTAAAGTAAAATTTAACGGGAGTTTTTTGCTTCGGAAGAGGTAATGGTCAAAATTAAATTTTTGTATCAGTAACCAGTTAAATTTATCTTATCGGTCATGGTCGCCTCGAATCAATATTATCAAAACTTAGACCATTGCTTTAATAGATAGTTATGAAACTCATTTTGATTAACTGTATCCATCGCATAAATTTTCCTTCCCTTTTCCACGACTCTAATTCTTCCTTGAGAACTTCCCGTTGTAATTACTTCTGTTTCCCATTCTTGGAGGGAAAATAAGTCTGAACGATCTAAGTAGGAAGTTGCTAAAACATCCCAACAATAATAGTCTTGGGGAATGGCTAAAGCATAACAAAGTCCAGCTAAATCTGATAGTTGATGATGTCTTTGTTTAGCTAATTTTCTGATAAACTCAGCAGTTACTGGTACTGTATTGGTAATATCTAATGAACAGACAATCAAGGAAATATTACTTTGCCAAACCTTTTCAACAGCGATCGCATCCCAATAAGCATTCCATTCTGCACTTCCATCATGTTCAGGGGCAAATTCTTTTTCTACATTCCCTGCAACCTTTAATGCTCCTCCCATCCAGACAATTTCTTTAATCTTCTGTTCAATAGTAGGATCAATATCTAAAGCAGTGGCAACAGTGGTCAAAGGTCCTGTCACCATCAGTGTCACAGGTTGACAAGCATTGTGCAAAGTTTCTACTATGAACCGTTGTCCTGTTTGGGAAACTAAAGGGGTTTTGATATTATCTTTTTGATTGAGAATAGGAAAATTATCCATAATCAAAGAATCACGACGATACAAAGCAGGGAAAGGGTTAATCCCTCTTACGGTACTTTCAGCTACCTGGACATGATAATATCCCATTAAATCCAGTAGTTTTCGAGTAACATTGAGGGCAGCATTAATATAACAATCAGCAGGGGTAACAATAATGCCCAAAACCTCAATATCAGGCATTGTCATTAATAATAAAGTCGCTAAAATATCATCGATCGCTCCGTCGTGATCTAACAAGACTAATTTAGACATATTTGAGTTTAATTAGTTTAATTAATTGATTAGAAAAGCAAGTTAGATTTATCAATTAGTTTAGAAATCGTTGTTAACTAAATTACACGGAAGTATTTTCTAACCAATCATAAATTTGATCCAACTGGTTTAAATTAATTAGACCATATTGCCAGAGAAGCATCGGTAAAGGACCTTGGGTTTGTTCCATAGAACGTTGGGCTACGGCAATAGAATCATGGGATAATGAAAGTTCTTCGTGTAGAAAACGCAAAAATTGTTTATAGGTGGTGCGTGACATTGTTATTCTCCCTTGAGAATTCATCATAAATTATGGTCTTCGTTTCGAGACTTCAATCAGGATCTTTTCTTTTTGTGGCAATTAGTATGATCCCTGACTCGGTCTACATGAAACTATTCGATAGAAGGCTAACGATATAATCTCTAGATTGCTAGGATTTTGCTCAATATTTATTTTGTGTTTCCTTCTCAAACCTTTAATTCATTAAAACAGCAGCTTTTTAAGCGAAATAATCAAGCTGCTTTTTGCTTTTTCCCTTCACACCACTAATCACGTTACTGATTTGCCTCAGTACAGCAGCTATAAGAATTGAATCTTTTGCTGTAGAAGTGATTGCTTCTCTTTATATTATGTGTAGATCGTATTATAAATAATTTAGAAAATCTATAGATATTTGCGAAAGCTTAAATTTATAAAACTTATCATTTTTTTAAGGATGAGAAGAGGTATTTTCTATAAACTCAATGTCCAATTGATCTCCTGGTTCAATGCCTAATTCTATCGCTCGTCCTCCTGGTAGTTCAATAACTTGGTTAACTAAGTTTTCTGGCCCATAAGTAGGGCAGGGATCAACGCTACAAGGCGGAACGTTAGGTAAAACAGCTTTAACCTTCCCATTGGCTAAGAAAACCATATCTAAAGAAATATTAACGTTTTTCATCCAAAATCTAACAGATCGTAGTTGTTCAAATACAAAAATCATCCCACGATTTTCATCTAAAGATTTACGATACATTAAGCCGATTTGTTGCTGTTCAGGGGTTTTTGCGACTTCTAATTTTATTAAAGTTTCGTTGATTTTTACCATAGCCTCGATAGGAAGCTTTTGACCCTGTTCTTCCATGTTTTGATTAATATCTTTACTATATTTGGCTTCTGTAGAAACAGAACATCCGACTAAAAAAACAGTTATTATAATAATCGAACTAATTTGCTTTAACATGACTTGTTATCTGTTTTTATGGTTAAAATAAGCTAATTTAACTACTTTCTTTTGGACTGTTATCCTTCTCGCAAAACATAACCGACCCCTCGAACCGTATGAATTAAGCGTTTATGGTCTTCATTTTCTATTTTGATACGTAAATAACGAATATAAACCTCAATCACATTAGATTCTCCTTGAAAGCCTTCTCCCCAAACATTTTCTAAAATCTTTTCTCGACTTAGAACTTTTTGGGGATGGGACATGAGATATTTTAGTAACTCAAATTCCTTCATAGTTAAGGGGATGGGGTTATTTTTGACAAACAGTTGTCGAGTTGTCAAGTCTAAAACGATATCACTATATTGTAATTGTTCTTTAACAACTTGAGGAGGGGCTAAATAAAAGCGAACTAATTGTAATAAAGCGGGACTATAATCTGTTTTCAAGAGATAATCATCTGCCCCTGCTTCTAAACAAGCCACCCTTTCTTCAACGGTTTCTGTATTAATCATCATAATTAAAATCAGGGACTTTTGCAGTGTTCGCAACTTAGTACAGAGGGTAAGTCCTGTATTATCGTCAGTATGACAATTAATCACCACCATTGCTGGTTGATGGATTTTGACATTTTCTATGGTTTGACGGCTATCTTTAATAATAATGGGTGTATAACCTGCTTCTCGTAACTCAGGACCGATAAGCTGATTAAAACTATCATCAAGTTGTACTAAAAGAATACAAGGATTTAAAGTCATTTTACTCAGGAAAAATTTCTGTTACCACCCGTTCTTGCTGATTGCTGTTCGTGACAACAATATTATTATCAACTAAAGTCCCGACAGCTTTTTCTCCAGTCAAATTCAATTTAGGATTTTGATTTTGTTCGTAAATAACATTGCCATAAGCTTCAATGGTTTGGGCTAGGATATTCCAGGTTAAATTATTGGAATATAACTTACTGTCATTGGTTTGACTTATTCCTTTAACACCTCCTGTAAGATAGGCCATATTTTCTGCTAAGTTGACATGGGCTTGATTACCGGTCACTGTAACATTTTGTTCATATTGAATCAATTGAACTGGTTTATTTGCATAAACTTGACGAGTTTGATAATGCCAAATAATTTCATTGGTGGCTACTTGTAGGGGAGGTTTAAGGGATTTATATTCAATATTTTCCTGAACGATAACGTGTTTTTTATCTAGTAAAACCCTTGCTCGGTTGGCAACGAGGCGATCAATAATAGTCTTGTCTTGGAATTTAATCATGGTTAAGAGGCGATCGCCGATGATGGTTTGTTTAGGAACTTCCCAGATTAAATGCTCTGTTTTTAACTGTAACTGTTTTTCTTCGGCAGTAGCTTCAATTTTTCCGGTTAATTCTAATTTTTGTTCACGGGTATTATATTTGCCTTCTTCGGCAGAGACTTCAAGTTGAGGATGAGAACCCCGTACATTTTTGCGAACGGTTAAAAGTGAGGCATCAGGTTGCCATTCCACTTCTTGACTGCGAAGAACGGCCTTATTACGGGGGTCAACCGCTACCACATTATCCCTTAAGAAAATCTCAGCACCGTCTCGGTTAATGACTCCATAATCAGACTTAACCCGTAATACAACTTCACCATCTTGTAAAATATTGCCTTTAACTGCTGTGAGATTAGCTTTTTTACGATCTGGACTATATTTTGCCTCATCGACTTGAATTTTCCAGAGAAGTTCTCCTTCAGCATTAGATTGTTCTAGGGTTGCATTTTGTAGTTTTAAATTGGTTTCGTCCCTGGTTTCCCCTGGCGTTTCTAGATTTTCGGATGCTTGTTTTCCTGATTTACAGGCAACTAAGCTAAATAGTAGCACTAAAATCACTACTCTAAGCCAGTTGAGGGATAAATAATGTTTTTGCTTTAATTGATGGTGTTGGTTCATTATGTTGTAATAATAGTCGGCTACTGCTGATTTTAACGGGAATAAATAATTGTAACGCTTCTCTACTTAGTTCTACTTTTTTACATGATATACTGTTTACATTGATCGATGTAAAAAAATGAATTTTGACGATTTTCGAGACTGGAACGGTACAGCAGAAAACCTTTTACAAGAATTACAGCATCAAATCAACAGACTAAACTTATCTGTTGACTCGCCTACTGTCAGGACTATTAGGGCTTGGCGTTCTAAAAAACTTTTGTCTCAACCTAAAGGTCAAAAATTCGGCTTTCGTCAGATATTAGAGGGATTAGCTACTTTACTTTTATTGAAAAAAGGCTGGACTTTAGTATCAATAGCGCAAGTCTTATCCTCTTGGAATGATCAAGAACTCGAACAGCAAATTTTACTTGGGGTAGATGAAACAGAATCAATCCATAGTCAAGAATCATTTACGCTTTTTGAACCTAGAAAACAAAGCAACTTAGCTTTAGCAAAAGATACCATTATTCTTCTTGCTCAAGGAATTTTACGGCAATACGATGCCGTTCTTACTGGTACGAAAATAGTCAGACAGGATGATAAATTACCATCAGAACTACATTCAGCAATGTGCAAACTAGGCCGTCTTTATCTCGAAGAGGGAAAATGCGATCGCGCTGCTTGCGTTCACGATCTATTATCACGTTCTCGTTACAGCCTCAATCTAGACGATCCTTGGAATTTAGATATTTTTGGCGATTCGGAGTTTCCTTTTGGAAATGTTAAATTAATTGATACTAATTTGCGAGTACCAACTCCAGATTGCGCGGAGATTGCTGAAATATCTGGTGGCTATGGTGAAGATAACGTTATTGAAAATCGCTTACACACCATAATTAGAACAGCCACAGAACGTCTGGGAAAAAGAAAACAGCACCAAGCTTATACAGCGTTACGCCAACTACTAGGAAGGCGATCGCTAATTCCAGAAAAAGAATTAGTAAATTATTTAGAAGAAAACAATCTAACTCCTCTACAGGAGACGGTATTAGAGTTTTACGATCCAGTTCCAGAAATTTGGTTGATTGACGATTTTGCCAATCGTTGCGCTCATTGTGGAACTTTAATGCGACCTCACCCCAAACGGTCTATTCATCCAGATGGCTATTGTCCAATCCATCAGTGTAATAGCAAGTATGCACCAAAAGTAGGTGAGAGGTTAGATCCAAAACAGGAACGGTTATTAGTAGCAAAACCCCAAATCTTAGCTTATTGGACTGCTCCTGCAATCGATGAGTTGGCAATTTTCGACCAAGCGCAGTCGGTAGGCTTAGATACAGAATTATATCCAGAATCAGATCGATGTGATGTATCGATTAATGATCTGGCAGTCGGTATAGATGCCAAGTCTTATCGGAGTCCTGTATTACTAGCCTCCAAGCTCAATCGTAGTATTGGCGGACTGATTTTTTATCGCCAAAGAATTGTAGCAATTACAGATGAACTGATTGATGATTGTCCAGGCTATTTACCTACTTTACATTCTCTACTGGATAAAAAAAGTGATACCGCCAGTTTACAAATAATGCCTGTGTCTTCAGTAATTAAGAATATACAGGAGGGAAAGTATGCGAGCTAAACCAAAACCCGATTTTTGGAGGGGAAACGATCGCATTTGCTGGCTATGTGTCCTGATGGAAGAATTTATTGGAGTCCAGTCGTTAGAATATGTTCCCGTCATCGTATCAGGAATGGAGAGTGTTTTTAATGCACCCGTTTTAGAAGGCGCACGACAGGCAATATTTAATATTCGTTCCTTGTCCTTGAATTATGTCACTAGAAATTCTGTTAAATATGCCATCGCACTTTATAACGATCTTCACTATCAACAAGGTACTCAAGGAGTATACGAAATAGATAGTCAAACTTTAGAGTTTAAGAGAACTGACTTTTTAGAAGATCCCAAAATTACCCAGGCAAAAGAGATTTTGTCTGCACCAATGGCTTACAAGTTTCATGGTAAAACAACAGCCAATCCCCAGCAACAAATGGTGATCGCACTAGGAGATAGAGTCACATCTACTCGTTTGCCAATTTCCCCGATTACCGCACCCCTAGCTAGTCGCAAAACTCATAATATTAACAGACAGCCACAAGGTAATATTTCGATTCCTCTTTCTGAATTACATCAGATAGCAGAAGAGATGGATAGAAGCGATCGAGAACATCCCGAACGAAGACCTGGCAATTGGACTAAACGTTTAGAACACTTCGATCTATTAGTACCCGAACCAGATCGAGGTTTGAAAACTGAAATAAGAATTGAATTATCAAATATAAAACATTTAATTGGTCTGCCTGGGGCGGGAAAAACCACACTATTGATGGTTAGTGCGGTTTGGTTGGGAAAGAAAGGATACAAAGTGATGCTAGTTTTTCCTTCCATTGAAGTTGCTAGACGATATATGGCGGATTTGAAGTTTTATGGCGTAAAAGTTGGGATGCTGGTGGGTCAAAGTTCCGTTACCCTAAAGACTCATGCTGAGCGTATTGCCGAAACCATTGCTGCTTCTGGAGGACAAGGAGGCTTTGCCTATACTCTTGAAGGGGCGGATTCTTTTGCTTGTAATTGTCTTCTTCCTGCTTTTTCTACTGTAGAAACTTCTCAATGGGAATACGGTAAGGCTCCTTGTAGTAGTATTCTGCAAAGTTCATCTCAGGGAAAAATGAAAACACATCTTTGTCCTGTATGGACCATGTGCGGGCGCAATAAAGCCCCACGAGACTTAATTAATGCTGATATCTGGGTTGGGCATATCAGATCGATGGATACCACAGTACCTTATCAGGCAATTGATGAAGAGATTCGCTATTTTGAATTGATGGCTAGAACTTTCGACCTGGTTATTTTCGATGAAGCAGATATGGTTCAGTCTAGTTTGGATTCTTACGGAGTAGCGGAATTAAATCTTTCTGGTGCAGAGGAGTCTATTCATCGAACTATTTTAGAACAGGTTCATAATCCCTTAGCAAGAACAGAAAATTATCGATTGGCAGACCGTAACATAGACCTTTACAGTCGCAATATGGCTGAGTTTGGCAACCATAATACTTCCTTAGTCAGCTTATTACACAATATTCATCCTCGGCTCAAAAAACGATTTCAGGGTCAGTTACTAACGGTATCGCGGATTATTACGGAAATATTAGAAGGTTTTGACCAGAATAAATTTTATTCCCTCAGAGATACCTCAGCAGATGTCGAAATAACTAAAGGATTTAAAAAAAGTCATGCTTTAACTGATTTTTGGTCAACTGCTGCTTACACGGCATTTTACGATCGCACTGGCACGGAGACAGTGAAAAAAAGCTATGAAAAAGACTTATGCTCTCGCACTTTAAGCATAGACCAGAAAAAGCTAGATGCTAACTGGCATAAGCTACTCAAACTGTTAAGGCGATATTTAGCCGAAAATTTAATCAAAAAAAGAGATGAAATTGTTGATGATATAACCATCTTATTTCTCGATATTTGTTTTCCTAATCGAGAACCACCCCATCTCACCCGTGAGGTCATTCCCTTATTAGTAGCTATTACCTTCGTTATTTTGGGCTATCAACGCACTGTACCTGAAACTAAGACGATGATTGCAGAGGGGTTAATCAAAGACCCAATTTTAAATCCTCCTCTGTCACATCAGTTACGCTGTTTAACTCCTGAAAATCTGATTGGAAGGCTTTCTGGAGTTAAATACAAAGAACAAAATGCTCATACTAATCGTAATAACTCTAGTAATATTTCTCTGTCTTATATTATTTTTGTTGGTGCGCCTCGAATGTTAATGCACCGTTTTGACCGTTTACTAGCAGCCGATGGAAGAAAAGATGCGCCAGCAGTTTTGATGACTTCTGCTACTTCTTATGTAGAAGCTAGTCCTGCTTATCACATTGATATTTATCCTAACTATTTACTCAAACCTAAAGTAAACCAGCACTCAGCAGAATCGAGTAAATACTATTTTCAATATTTTCTAGATAAAGAACGACGAAATGAACCATTACGCTATAGCGGTGCTGGCGAACTAAGAGACACTAACTTACGCAAAATGATTGATGAATTAGTTAAAAATGGTGAGAAGTCAGAAGTCAGAAAAGCCATTAGAAACTTTGATGTCAGAAATGGTATTCATCGTAAAGCTGCTTTTGTCGTTAACGGTTATCAACAAGTCAGAGATATCAAAAAATATCTCGATCGCAATTATCCTGATCTCGGTAAACGTACAAAAGCTGTGGTACGTCATCTAGAAGAAGGAGAAAAACCCTCTGATTATGTTACTACTTCTCAATGCGAAGCTTTGGGGGATGATGAAGCTTGCGATTTGATTATTTTTCCCATGTTGGCTATTGGTCGTGGAGTCAATATTGTCTTTACCAAAGGTGTGCGAGAAAGAGATGCTGCTATTGGTTCGATTTATTTTCTAACTCGTCCTCACCCTACCACTGATGACACCCAGCTATTGTACAGTTTGGCAGGACGTGCGACTCAAGCATTCGATGGCCATACATTTTCTTCGGAAGACCAGTTAGCAGATATCAATCTAGCTTGGGAGAGGAGGAGAAAGGATATTTACCGCGATACAAGACGATTGTTACAAGAGCCATTAATGGCTAGCAGATTGGGCGCAGAGCTATTTAAACCCTTCACTGCTAATCAAATGGTAGCAATCTTACAAACAATTGGACGAGGTATGAGGAATGGCTGTCCAGTGTCAGTTTACTTCATTGATGCAGCCTGGGCCCCTCAATCAGCTAGAGGACAACCAGATTCTCCCCGCGACAGTATGCTTGTTCAAATACGCGTCATTCTAGAAGAGTGCTTAAAACACCCCGACTCTGTAATTCGTCAGATTTATCAAGAACTGTACGGCACTTTTCTCGAACCTTTGAGGAAGATAGACAAGGTAATTTGTCCTCCAGATTTATTTCAGTCAGAAGATTCAGTTTATGAAGATGATGACTACGAAGATTTTGATCCTTTACTAGATATGTAATTAACTATGACTAAATCTACAGACAAACATCAAGAATTAGAACCAATCAAAATGTACGAATTAAATCCATTTGCCAGAGAAGATTTCAGTAAAAAGGTAGGAAGATTTACTCTTATTCTATTGACCCAAAATCACTTAAACAAATTTGCTTTTTTAATGTTGAGGAAACTAGAAGTATTACTACCTCAAAAATATATTCAATTGGGAGATGCTAAAACAACTGCCACGATTCCTTTAGTTTTTACTGTTCCTAATGATTTATCTCCTGTCACAGTTGACGGTTGGACAATTTCTTGGACAAGCGAAGCATTAGCTAATTTTTCCAAAATACTCGAAGACATAAAGCAAATAAAAAATCTTCCCTATGCTTCTTTGAGAGGTTTGTTAGAAGTTAGATTATCTAATGTCACTCGAATCGAATCTGATATGGGTTTGAGTAAGTCGGCAATAAACAGTAATAAATATAGAAATCCTTTTGCATATTTAGAGGGTGGAGATAAAGAGCAAATACTTAAAAAACTAAAACCAGTTCTCAATGATTGGCTAGAGAATTATTTCGCTTCTTATATCAAAAAAGAAGGAGTAGATGAAAATATTATAGAACAATTGAGAGAACTACAAGAAGATAATCTACTTTTATCTATTGAGCCATTCCAATCTCAAATATTTCCTTGGTTACAATATAAAGGAAGTGGCACAACCAAACCAAAAGATAAATACTCTTATCCCGCATTAGCTGATTATCTAGCTAGATTAATTGCAGAACACGATATTTTTACAGAATTAGGGGGCATTAAGCGAATTATTACCAGCAAATCTGGAAATAGCGTTCAATTAGTAACCAATCCCATTAAACTTGAAAATAAAGGTTTATTTAGCTTATTTGTAGACTTAGAAATTGTCACTTTTCCTTCCCTACCTCAACCATTAATAACAGTAGATATCGGCAAAAAGCGTTGGTTAAGTAGTCTCAAAGAAAATAGTTTCGATTTTAATGCTATTAATGGTTACATTTTCTCTAAAAATCATAGCGATCGCATTTTTAATTTTAAACTCAATCGTCGCCAAAACAAAGAAACTAATCAATATTCATGGCAACCAGATAGTTCTTTTGCAGCTTTACAACGTGAGTTAAACTTGCCTTTGAATATCTCTAATGGTCAGCAAATTGTTCAAAATTCAGCTTCGACAAAAGATTGCCAAGTTCTTTTGACTTATCGTAATGGCATTCAAGAAAAAAATCATGATATCAAAGCAGGTGTTCCTGAAAAAGACAAACTAGAAGCTTTTGAAGCCATAACTCAAATTTTGGCGACAGTAGGAATTAAGCCTTTCAAAGATTATTCTAAGGTCAAATTTCGCAAAGGAATGGCTCACTCAAACAACATTGCTGGTTCTAGAAATATTAATACTCCTACTTCAGTCAATACTATTTTCGAGTCTCTAGAAAGTAAGGATGTTTCTGACTCTGAAAAAAAATCTCCCGATGAAATGAGCCATCAAGAAATTAATAACTTACTCAAGGAGTATTTTGACTTTGAGTTGAGCGAGAAAGGGATTAAAAGTTTGAAACTTAATAGTAATAAAAAAAATCAAACGAAAGAATTAAAACAATTATTATCAGCTAACAAAATAGCAATTCAGCAACTATATCCTGATGAAACACCTTTCCTAAAAATTTTCCACGATAGTAAACATTATAAGACTGTTGGACTATTAAAAGCAGTAATCGAAATGCTTTGGGGAGATAAGTTAGAAATCCAATTACAAAAACTCCCAGACAATACTCATGGTCCAAAAGTAGTATTACCTGGAAATAAGTTAAAAAGCAAAGCAAGAGCGCGGAAAAGAGTAGAAGCTTGGACTTCAGTAGCCAAACAAATGGCCGAAATTAAACGTCCGAAATTTTGTCTGGTAATGGCAGATGAATTTTATCCCGATTCTAATGATAAAAATAAGCAATTGCATGACGATAACGTAAATAAACCCTCAACTCGTAAAGCATTAGCTTCAATAGGCCGTAGTTGCGTACAATTTATTCTACCCCCACAAATTTGGAAGATATCGGGAGATACAAAAATAGAGGACTTTATCATTCGCGCTCAAGCCTCTACCAAAGAGTTACTTTGGGCGCATTCTGGACGTATTGATAATATACAAGAGAAAGTTGACAAATGGTTTGATGATATTGAACCAAAGAATAGACCAAAGGAAATTATAGCTATTACTATCGTCCGCAGAAATGCCGGCAGAAAACGTGGAAGGTTGGAAAGAACATTTCTTCCTATAGCAATTAGGACAAATGTTAAAACTGGACTCAGTGAAATGTGCTGTTGTTACGAAGATTCCAAAACAGATTGGAAACCATTCACTGAAGCACTATTTGACATAGCTAATATTTCTCCCATATCTCTTGGAAACAAAAAAAATATTCGTATTAATCGCTTTCAAGAGTTCGTCGAGCAGATTATTTCTGATTCGGTTGATGAGGGTAATAACCCCGTTGTAATGATTGACTCTTCAAATTGTGTACAGCTTTGGGATTGGTTGAGCGATCGCAAACTTAATACTAAAGATATTGATATTAATGGGCATAAATATATGCAAGATAATTGGCAAGGAGCGCGTATTGTTCGTATTAGACAAGATTTAGCACCAGGAATTATTGAGGATAAAGTCAAATATTTAGCTGAAACATATCTAGAAGATGCTCGAACTAAAAAAGAATTAGGAGCAGACGAAGACAGAAAAATAGGAATTTCAGCCCCATCAAGCCCTACAGGATTGTACAAACTCAATTTACATAATAAAACTGGCTGTATTGTTTATCTTTCTATTGGTAAGAAAACACTTCATCAAAATAAAAGAGGTGCTAGTTGCTATCGAAAAGTCGAACAGGATAAATATCTTGAAACTAAATTATTAAGTACAAAAAGCAAAAATCAATATCAAAAAGTTGCAAATAAAGCTGGATTGAAAATAAAAATACTTGAAAAACAAGAACCATACACAGATCAATGGCCAACACCAAATCCTTTAGAAATTGTTGTTGCATTACGCCAACAAGACGATAAACCAGATTATCTTGCTGGTTTTGTTGAATCCCTTCGCTATGGATATGGTCATTTTAATGAATGGACAAAATTATCTGCTCCACTGTTCTTCGAGCGCGTAGTAAGAGACTATATCAGTGAGTTCAATCTAGAAGAAGAGGAAGACAAAGCAGATTAATAGGATCAAGTACCAACTGTACAGAAACTTACGCTAAAAGATAAATTGACATTTATAAGTAATCATTTCAATTAATCTTCTATTGACTCCATTTTCTGCGCCAAAATAGTAGAGTTTCTAAACAATTATTCAATAATTTTTTTTCTCTATTTTTTTTCTCTTGCCATTGCCTAGAAATTTTAAATAATATTTCACTGATAGTTCCGTAAGGGGGAAACAATTTTGCAATTTCCTGAATTTTAATTTTGTTTTTAATAGCATAAGCAACTATATTAATAATTTCATCACTATTATTCCCAATAATATGACAGCCCAAAATTAGTCCATTACGACGAGTAATTAATTTACAAAATCCAGTTGTTTCATCTAATACTGTTGCTTTCACTAGGGTTTTATAGTTTTGTTTTATAATTATAATATCATTTTTATATTGTTGTTGGGCTTGGGTTTCTGTTAGCCCAACTCTTGAAAAAATAGGATTAGTCAACATCCGAATAGGATGATAATCATAATTAACTTTAAAAATGGGATAGAAAATAGTATTTTTGATAGCAATACTCGCTTCATATTGAGCTATATTAGATAAACTATATTGTCCCATTGCACGACCACAGGCATAAATATTAGGGTTAGTAGTTTGTAATTTATTATTAGTTTTTATTTTATTATTTTCTATCTCTACTTTAACTCCTTCTAAATTTAATCTATTTGTGTTTAAAATTCTTTGATTAACGACAATAATTTCATTGGTTTCTATTGCTTTATTTCCTGCTTGAATCCATTTTTTACCTTCTATTTTTCTTACTTGAGTAATGGAAGAATTAATTAATAATTTTATGTTTTCTGCTTCTAAGATAGCTTGAATCAGTTGAATAATATCTTTATCTTCTTGGAGTAAAATATTAGAATTTTCAATAATTAGAGTGATTTTTTTGCCTAAACGATTTAATAATTGTGCTAGTTCGATTCCTAGGTAAGTTTGACAGAGAATAACGATATTTTGAGGTAATTGATCTATATCTAATGTTTCAGGAATAACATAGCCAACCTCTGCTAAGCCTGGAATTTGGGGAGTAATAGCAAGAGAACTGATTGCTAATAAATAACGACGCGATCGCAAGGTTCTAGTTTTCAGAACAAAACCCAACTTAGGAAGACGACAAAATTCCCCTGATTCTTCAATAATATCGACTCCTAATTTAGCTAATTTCTCTCGATTAGTTAATTCTTTGATATCTTGTTTGACTTTATTTTTCCACTGTTTCAAATCATCATAATTTAATTGAGAAACTGAATGCAAGTTGAGATGACACTGGGTAAAATTCTGCCAATGGTCATGAAGATAAGTAAAATAACTAAGAATTAGACTATCCGTTTCTAGAGAATGATCATGAGGGGTTTCTCCCAATACTAAAGCAACTCTGGCTTGAAATTTTATAGCTTGTGACGCAGCCAAGAAAGCTTCTGGGGTATTACCAATAATAACGAGATCGTAATCTAAACTCATTGCTGGATAGGGAACAGTTATCGGTGATCACTAATAAGAAGGCTCATTAATTTTAGCCCAAACCCTTAACACTTCGCCGACACTCCAAGCTTGGGCAAAACACCCTCTTGGGATCATGGGGGCATCTCCGTCAAAAATCTCACTAATACTGCCCACACAACCATCATTGAGATGATTAGCCATAGGTTCAAGAAAACTATTGGCTAAGGTGCGATCGCCGTAAACGCGGAAATGGGCTTCAACAAATGGACCTATTAACCAAGCCCAAACGGTTCCTTGATGATAACTCCCGTCTCGAGATACTTGATCGCCACCGTAACGGCCTCGATATTGGTGATGAGTGGTGCATAGCGATCGCAACCCGTGGGAGGTAATTAACATTTTAGCCACAGTATCTACCACTGACTTTTGTTGTTCGGGTTTAAGTAATGACTGAGTGGTTTTATTTTTGGGTAAGGAAACGGCAAAAATTTGATTGGGTCGCATAGACTTATCATGGCCGTTGGGACTATCTAAAACATCGTGACAGTATTTTAGGGAAGGATGCCAATATCTCTGAAAACCAGCATGGGTATCACGGGCCATGGTTTTATATTCTCCGGTGGGTTGTCCCAAAATGTCCCCAATTTCGATCATAATGGTCAAGGCATTGTACCAAAGGACATTAACTTCGATGGGTTTACCATGACGAGGGGTAACTACCCAGTCTCCTACTTTGGCATCCATCCAGGTTAACTGGGTTCCTTCTTGGCCGGCGTAGATTAAATGATCGCTATCAAGATGGATATTATAACGAGTTCCTTCACGGTAAGACTGAATCACATCTTGCAGGAGAGGGTAAAGGTATTTTAATAGGGTGACATCTTTGGTCAGACTATAATAGGCGCGGATGGCTTCAAAATACCAGAGAATCGCATCAACGGTGTTGTATTGGGGGGTTTGATCATCATCAGGGAAGACATTGGGTAACATTCCCCCGTCTAGGTATTTAGAAAAGGTACTGAGAATATTATGAGCAATGTCAGGGCGATTGGTGGCGATAGTTAATCCGGGTAAGGCAATCATGGTGTCTCGTCCCCAGTCTGCAAACCAAGGATAACCAGCAATAATTGTTTTACCATCGGGGTTATGGGTTGAGGTACGATCAACAATAAATTGATCGGCTGCTAACAGTAATTGTTTGATCCAAGGAACAGAAAAATGAGAACAGCGTTTGAGTAACCCTTCTTCGTATTCGTAACGTTGTTGTAAAGCTTGTTTTCCATTTAGAGAGGATTTTTGGTTGGTACTAGCAACGATGGTTAAGGACTCCCCTGGTTCTAAGGTTTGGTTAAAGGTTGCTGCATTATAATGATCATCTCGATCCCATAATCCCCGATACCGTTCCATCGCTAAATCATATCCTAAATGCCAGTGATAGTTTAAGGTCACTTCCGCCTCTCGCGATCGCAGATAAAAGGGGATTGCTTCGGGATAGGCAGAGACACATAACCCTTTTGGAACCTCTTCTACTGACATTTTCCACTGTCCTGACTGGGTGGTACCATGATGATCACGGTAATTGACTAAGGCTTTAATGGACAATTGCAGAGATTTACTGCCTCGTTTGAAGGTATAACGAGTATAGGTGGTGTTTTCCCCTTGCTGCATCCAAATTCTTTTTTCAATTAGTGCATCTCCGCAGGCAAACGTCCAAACGGGGATGGTTCCTTCAAGGCGAAAACTCTCAATGTTTAGATAGCCTTGGGGAGAGATGGTCCCATCAAACCAACGGTTTGTAAAGCAAGAATAAGTCTGATAATCATATTGGATGGTTTCATCGAGTTTTGACAGTAGTAAGGTTCGTTTGAGAGGAGGGTTCAATGCAGCGATCAATAACCCATGATAGCAACGGGTTATGACCCCTGAAATTGTGCCACAACCATAGCCCCCAATGCCGTTCGTAATTAACCATTCCCTTGATTGGGCTGTGCTTAAATTACCGCAAATTTCCCGTCCATAGTTTAAGGTCATGAATACTCAATGGATTAACTCTCCTGATTAGGAAGATTGTATAAACTTTTTTAGGGAATGTTCTATTATTTAATTATGTTTTCTTATTGTGTAAATCTGTCTCTCTAACCCGATTAGAATTCCTAAGTCACAAGTACCACAGCAAAGGCATAAGAGACTTAAACAAAGATTATTTTTGTTACAAGAATTTGAACTCCGATCTAAAAACTATTTTCCTTGAAAGACAAGGTTTTTATGGCAATTATTAGTATCTCCGTAACTTAATTATGATTCGATTAACGCTCATTGTACAGTTTTTCTAGAGAAATAAAACCATAAAATATCATTGAGAAAGTAGAAAAATAATTTATCAATCAATCCTGAAAGACTTAAAGAGAGAAAACAAATATGCTTAACCGCCTCAATTTTCTTTTTCAGACAGAAACAATTATTTATTATTAATGAATAAATTACCTTCTAATTTTGATATGCTATAAAAGAATCTATTAATCTTTTTGGTTTTTGTTTTATCTATGATCATTAACAGGTTGAAATTCTTTCGTTGTCTGGGTTACGCCATTAGTGTTTGCTGTCTGGGGTTCTTCTTATGGGCAAATGTTCCCGCTTTAGCACAAACTCCATCTTCTAATGGTGATGCTTCTATTACCCCTTATTTGAATCGTGCCATTGAAAGGGTGACAGAATTTACCTTAGATAATGGCATGAAATTTATTATCATGGAAAATCATGACGCGCCGGTGGTTTCTTTTGTCACTTATGCTGATGTGGGAGGAGCGAACGAACCCGATGGCAAAACAGGAGTGGCACATTTTTTAGAACATTTAGCCTTTAAAGGAACCACAAAAATTGGAACCACTAATTATGAACAAGAACAAGAAGCTTTAAATCGCTTAGATCAAGTTTTTGGGCAACTCAAATCTGCTAAAAAAGCAGGGAATGAAGATAAAGTTAAACAATTAACAGAAACCTTTGAAAAACTACAAGTAGAAGCAGCAAATTATGTTCAACAAAATGCTTTTGGTCGTATTGTAGAAACGGCTGGAGGGGTTAATATTAATGCACAAACGACCCCTGATGCAACCCTTTACTTTTATAGTTTTCCCTCTAATAAATTAGAATTATGGATGTCTCTAGAATCAGAAAGATTTTTAGATCCTGTATTTCGAGAATTTTATAAAGAGCAAAATATCATCTTAGAAGAACGACGGTTACGCACAGAAAATAACCCTATTGGTACGATGGTAGAAGCTTTTTTGGATACTGCTTTCACTGAACATCCTTATAAGCGTCCTACCATTGGTTATAACGAGGATATTCGCAATTTGACTCGTGAAGATGTTCAAGACTTTTTCAATATTTATTATGGACCAAGTAACTTAACCATTGCTATTGTGGGAGATGTTCAACCCGAACAAGTCAAACAATTAGCTCAAGTTTATTTTGGTCGTTACGAGGAAAAACCTGCAGCACCTAAAGTGACAAAAGTTGAACCATCACAAACCGAAACCCGTGAAGTTACTTTACAATTAGCGTCTCAACCTTGGTATTTAGAAGGGTATCATGTTCCTGCTTTAAGTCATCCTGATAGTGCTATTTATCAGGTGATTTCTACTTTGTTAAGTTCGGGAAGAACCTCTCGTTTATATAAGTCTTTAGTAGAAGAAAAACAAGTGGCTTTAGTAGCCCAAGGGTTTAATGGATTTCCTGCAGAAAAATACCCTAACTTGATGTTATTTTACGCTCAAACTTCTCCCAATACATCCATAGAAGATGTGGCTGCGGCCTTATCGTTAGAAATTGAAAAATTGAAAACTGAACCAGTTTTTGAACAAGAATTACAACGGGTAAAAAATCAATTAAGAGCGGGCTTATTACGTTCTCTCGACTCTAATTTAGGTATGGGTAAAGCGTTAGTTGAATATGAAGTAAAAACAGGAACTTGGCGCAATTTGTTTGACCAACTGCAAGCCATTGACGCAGTAACCTCTGCAGATATTCAACGGATTGCAAAAGACACTTTCACTCCCGAAAATTTGACCATTGGTCGCATTTTACCTAAATCTTAAATTTTTAATCTTAAGGTGGGTTTTACCCACCTCGATAAATCTTAATTACATCAAGTTTATATGCTATTTAAAGATCAATTAAAACAGACAAATTCAAACTTAAAGTTAAAATATATTGATCTTTTTTGTGGCATTGGTGGATTTCGGATTGCTTTAGACTCAGTTTGTTCTCAATATAAACTTAAAGATAAAAAAATAAAACCTATTTGTGTTTTTTCTTCTGATATTGATTCCTATGCTCAAAAAAATTATGAAATAAATTTTAAGGAAAAACCTCAAGGGGATATTACAAAAATTCCTATAGAATCAATCCCTAAACATGATCTTTTATTAGCAGGTTTTCCTTGTCAACCTTTTAGTATTTGTGGGAAACTTGAAGGTTTTGAAGATACAAGAGGAACTCTATTTTTTGAAATTGCGAGAATTCTCGATTACCATCAACCCTATGCTTTTATCCTAGAAAATGTTAAACAATTAGTAGGACATAACAAAGGTAAAACCTTTAAAACTATTTTAAAAATTTTATCTAGTTTAGGTTATTATACAGACTATAAAGTTTTAAATGCTTTAGATTTTGGCTTACCCCAAAAACGAGAGCGAGTTTTTATTGTTGGTTTTCGAGATCCCCTTGACTTTATTTGGAAACAACCCAATATATTGATGAAACCATTGTCAGAAATAATCGAAAAATCTGTCTCAGAATTTTATTATGCTTCTGAACAAATTCAAAAAAATAGGTTAGCTAAATATCAGGGAAATCATCAGCATGAAATTACGATTTGGCATGAAAATAAAGCAGGTCATATTAGTGCTTATCCTTACTCTTGTGCCATGAGAGCCGGAGCATCTTATAATTATCTTTTAGTTAATGGTAAACGTCGTTTAACCGAACGAGAAATGCTCCGTTTACAAGGTTTTCCTGACTGGTTTCAATTGATTGGTTCTTATTCATCCGCTAGAAAATTAGTGGGAAACTCAGTGGCAGTCCCTTGTGTTATTTCTATTATTAATTCTATATTTGATGCAGTTGATAAAAATAAATTCAAGGTGGATCAAAGAAAAGAACAATTTATTCAAACTACTTTATTTGATTGAATTATGAATACAGATATTGAACAAGCAAAAATGAAATTAGATAAAATTATTAATAAATCTCGAACTCGTTTCTATAAACCGATTCAAATTGCTGAAGTTTTATATCATTCTCGTGTTGATAATAATATTGACACCTCTAATAAAGAAGATTATAGAATCAAATCAAAACTATGGAGAGATCAAGTAACCAATAGACTATTACATCAATCTTCTACCTCATCTAGTCGATTTCAAGATGATATTTGGAATGATAATGCAATGCCTCCAGAAATGTTAAAAGTCCTGGATGATTTTAATAAGAAGAATTCGGGGATTGTTGAAAAATATATTTATGATAAGTTTAAGGAAAAATTGGGTGTCATATCTTCTATTATACAGATTTTTCTTGTTGGGCTATCATGTCCAAATAATTTTCAACTAGACAATTTATTATCTTTATTTAGACAAGAAGCTGGCATTAAACGGAGTATTGATAAATGTTATGAAATTATTACTTATAGTCTATTGGAAACAGTTATTAATCAATTAGAAGCAGAGATTGAGGAGTTTCCTGAAGTTACAGAAATCATAGAATTTTATCAAGAACGTCAATATACCGAGATTCAACTTCTTCAAATGTGGCAATAAATCAGAAAGAGAGAAGTGTTTACTAAACTTAATGATACTTTTGACCCAGTAAGCCTTAGATTGATCATAAGCGTAACTCGATCAATGCGATCAACAAGTTACCATTGAATTTTTGATTAAAGTCTTAGTTAACGAGATATGACCCCTACAACAACAGACGTTACCACTCCGCAACAAACTTCTTTACCCCCCGAAGATGCCCAAAAACGGGTCAGTCAGTTCATGAAAACCCTTCAAGACGAAATTTGCCAGGGACTTGAAAAAGCAGACGGTAGTGGCAAATTTCATGAGGATAGTTGGCAGCGAGAAGAGGGAGGGGGTGGCCGTTCTCGTGTTCTCAGAGACGGTAACTTACTAGAACAAGGTGGGGTAAACTTCTCTGAAGTGTGGGGCAAACAATTACCCCCATCTATCTTAAAACAGCGTCCTGAAGCAGAGGGACACGGTTTCTACGCCACAGGAACATCTATGGTTCTCCATCCCCGTAACCCTTACATTCCGACAGTTCACCTAAACTATCGTTATTTTGAAGCGGGTCCAGTTTGGTGGTTTGGAGGTGGTATTGATTTAACCCCCTATTACCCCTTTGCAGAAGATGCGTCCCAGTTTCATCGAACCTTAAAGGAAACTTGCGATAAACATCATTGTGAATATTATCCCGTGTTTAAGTCTTGGTGTGATGAATATTTCTATCTCAAACACCGTCAAGAAACCCGTGGGGTTGGGGGTATTTTCTTCGACTATCAAGATGGAACTGACCCCTTATATAGGGGTCCCCATGCTGACAAAGCAGCAGCCAACTATAGTAATCAATTATCTGATCTCAAACCTCGTAATTGGGAAGAGTTGTTTGCTTTTGTCAATGACTGCGGACGGACTTTTTTACCGGCTTATCTTCCTATTGTCGAAAAGCGTCGTAATACAGAATATGGTGATAGAGAAAGACAGTTTCAATTGTATCGTCGGGGACGGTATGTGGAGTTTAATTTAGTATATGATCGCGGGACAATTTTTGGTCTACAAACCAATGGTCGGACTGAATCTATTTTGATGTCTTTACCTCCTTTGGTTCGTTGGGAATACTGTTACGAACCCGAAGCCAATACCCCCGAAGCTGAGTTATACAACACTTTCTTAAAGCCTCAAGATTGGGCGAACTGGAAGCCTTAAAAAAGTAGGGTGGGCAATGCCCACCTTACTAATATTACAAAGCCTTCAATATGCCATTTTCAACCTGATAAATGGATGACATAACGCTGTTTTCTAACAATACTTCTTTAACCTCTTGTAGATAGAGTTCAATTGTATTTCGTAATATCGGCTTATCTACACTAACTGTATGATGATAGTCCCAAAGATCCCAAATCATAATACCAAAAACAATCAGAGGATCAATAAACTGCGCCCCTATTTTAGTCGCAGTTATTCCTCCTGTTTTTGCAGCCATTTTTGCCCCAGATTTTCCAGCTAGAGATAACATTGCGATTCCTCCTTTACTAAGGGGAATCATCGCTTTAGCAAATAAATAGGGACTTCCAACCACTAAAAGTTTCATGGATAAACTAGAAACATTACCTTCAGCATCCTTAATAGTTACAGCAAGATCATGGAGATATTTTTCCCATTCAGCTTGGGGAATATTATAATGACTTTGCAGATTAGCCAGATTATTGCTTAATGAATCAACATATACGTTTGCTGTATTTCGGGTTATATTTTCTAGTTGAAGTTGAGATAATTTTGGCTGTAAAACTCGTTTAGCAAATTCCCTTTGCATTTCTTCAGTTAATTGTTTAGCAACTGCTTGATTAGGGGAAGGACTTTTACTATTAACCCAATGAGATACGGCTGATTTTAAGTAAAGAAAAGGAGTACGAAGTTCTTGATATTTTTGATTAAAATAACCAAAGTACCAAGGTAAAAAACTATCATCAACACGAGTCATTAATTGATTTATCCATTCATCTAATTCTGCTGATGCAAAATTTTCTGCGTTTGTTTTTGCTTGTTTAAGGGCGATGACAATACCTTCATCAATATCTTTTTTTTCAGGAACAGTAATTATAAATTCTGTATTGTTGCTACTATTTAATTCAGAGATTCCTTGAGATATGGAATAATTCATCAAATATTTTCCAGCCCAACTCAATACAATCAAACAAAAAAGAATTAAGAGAAAAGGTTTGATGGTATTGAGAATCCCAGTAATCGCATTAATTCTCTCTGTTTTTTCCTTATAAGTTGGTTTTTCGTCTAGTCTTATAGATTCTGTTGTTACTAAGTCATTACTATTATTCATTGAGTCTTGATTCATGAAGACACCTTCAAAATATTTTTAAATGTAACTATTATTTTTATTCTAAATTTTAAAAAGTAGGGTGGGCATTGCCCACCTTTAAAATATAACAATTTAGGAAGCTGATAAAATTTGTTCATCTAAACTAAAATCAATGTCAGCTTGATCTCGTTTAGAAACTAAATAATCCTTTTCAAAGGAGTCTTTTAACCCACTAATTAAGTCATATTCGGGTTTCCAATTTAACTCATTCAATGCTTTATGAATATCAGCAAAAAAGTGTTGCATTCTTAAAGGAAAAGCTTTCTTTTTCCCAAAGTCAAATTGTTTAGGATCATAGTGAACAATTTTAATATCATTTGCCGATTTACCCACAGCAACGGCGCAAGCTTTAGCTAACCCATCAAAGGTAACACAACGTTCCCCTGAAATGTTATAAATTTGTCCAATAGCTGTCTCATTTCCTAATACCGTAGCCATCCCTTTAACTAAGTCTTGGACATGACCAAATTGAGTAAAATGTAAACCATTACCAGGAATCGGAATAGGTCGATTTCTAACAATTCTATCAAAAAACCAGGCTTCTAAATCATTATAATTTTGCGGCCCATAAATATAAGTTGGACGAATAGAAGTCCAGGGAATACCTGATTTTTCTAAGTAACTTTCGGTTTCAAATTTTCCTTTATGACGACTATTAGGATCAAGTTCATCTCCTTCGATATGAGGCATTTGATCGGACTTTAAATAAACGCCGGCTGAACTCACATAAACAAAATGTTTAACTTGATTATTAAAGATGTCTACTAGAGGTTGCGTATCGCTTAATTCTCGACTATTATTATCAAAAATAGCATCAAAACTTTCAGAAGCTAACTTTTCTTTTAACTGATTAGTATCCTTGCGATCGCCGTGAATTTGTGTTATTCCTTCAATAGGTGCTGGTTTGTTACCTCGGTTAAATAAGACCACTTCATGACCTTGTTTCACTAATTCTTTAGTGAGATAAACCCCAATAAAACGGGTTCCACCCATGATTAAAATACGCATCTTGTTAGAGTTCTCCTATGTCAAATTAATCGATTTAATTATGCTACTTCTTGGGGGGGTAGTCGGCGAATTTCTGAATAAAAAGCAGTGCGATTATAGCCATTTTTCCCTTTCATTAAACTGGTACGTAGTCGTAAATTAGGACTCGCAAACCAGATTCTTTCTTCTATAGAAAAATCCCCAACTTCAAGAATTAAGGTTAATGCTTCATCTTCTCCTAAACTATAATTTCCTTGGGATGAAGGCTTAGATTGAAAACTTTGTATAATTTGTCCTGTTTGTGGGGTATTATTATCAGGAATAACAATCAAAATTGTACTTCCTGTTTGCTTTTTTTGACCATAGTCAGAAGAACTATTCCAACTTACTGTTTGACCGCCGATCGCTTGGTTAGGATCAATACCATGCTGTTGACAAAGGGAAACTAGCAGAGAATGGTCAGTGTCCAACCATTCTATGGTTAATTCTGATTTATGACTTTCTGCTTTTTCAGTATCAAACTGATAGCTACTTCGCTGAGAAAACCATTGACCGATACATGATTCTATAAAAGTTTGTATGTCCATGAACACTGCTGAGTTATCTGATAAAAATAGGATAGTGGGTTACTTTTATCCCTTTTATTTTTTAAGATTTTGGGGTTTAAATAAGATTATTTGTGGCTATTTTTTAAGCAACCCGACAACCCTGATTGTATCATGACATCTCACTGTTTCTTAGTTGTCTTGTTCAATAAGGTTAAGAGAAAATAAAGCAGCTTCTCTTACCTGGGGTTGAGCATCTTTAGCTAAGAACTTGAGGGCAGAAATACTCTTTTCTGTGTTAAAATTGCCTAAAGCCTGTGCCAGACGTTGACGCACTAACCAGTCTTCGGAGTTAGCAAAGCGCAAAATTTCGTCAATGGCATCGACAGCGCGGATCTCTCCAATGGCTGCGATCGCTGCTTGTTGCATGACCGTTTCTTCGCTTTCTAAGGCTTGTAAAAGCAGTTCTTTGGCGCGAACATCCCCTAAGTTACCTAGGGACACAGCAGCACTAAAACGGACTAACCATTGTGTGTCTTCGTAGAATGCTCTGGATAAGGGTTCATAAGCGCGAGGATCTTGTAAATACCCTAATGCACCAGCAGCATCAGCCCGAATGCCATAGTCTGGGTCTGTCTCTAATAGTTTAACTAAAATGGGGTAGCATTCGTCAGTTTGTTTAACTCCCAAGGCAAACACCGCCATTGATCGCACTTGTAAGATTTCGTCGTTGAGAACTTTCTTAATTAAAGGGACTGCATCTTCTGCGGACACTTGTCTTAAGGAAGCTAAGGCTAACAGGCGATCGCGGGAGTTTTCGCTTTCTAGTTGTAAGGATATTTGTTCGAGGTCGGTGCTAATCATTTTAGTAACATTTCTTTATAACTGGTTGCTTCTATTGTAACGATTTTTTACAGTTTGATCACAGATGGCTCATTTTGTGGGTCAAGTTACTATCAATTTCTATTATTGTTTGCCTATTGAGGTTATTAGAAACAATTAAGAACGAGGTTTTCTCGGTGTTTTTAAACCGTATAAAAATAAGTATAGTATTTCTAAAGGTGATAGAGGAGGACTATGAATCATAATATCATCATTACCAGGATGAAGATGATATCTTATTCCTTTTATTTCGTTATTGTGGTTGGGTAAATTAAGATCAAAACGAATAAAGTTAGGTTGCTGTTCATTAGGAAAGCGAATTTCAAAATCAAATCCTATAATTTCTGCTGTATTCTTAGATTGTTGATCAATAGTTATTGCAAGGTCAAACCAAGCTAAATCATTTCGTTCAAAATAGCCATACTTTTCTTTATTTTTAATTCGTTTAAAATTTTTATCTCCTCCTAAAATTTCCCAAACCTCTCCTTGTTGCTGAGATTTTTTAAGTTTGAATAATGAATGAATTTCTGAGAGGTTAGTTAGTAAGATTCCTTCATTATGTGCTTGAGTTAAACATTTTAATATTTTTGTTCGTAGTTCTTTAGGATTTTTAACCTTGAAGTCAGTTATTTCTAGTGTCTTCTCTTGGGTTTGCTGGACAATTTTTTCCCAAGTTAATTTATCTTTCAATGAGATCCTCCCGATCTAATAATACTAACCATTCTCCATATTCGGGATCAGAAGGTAATTCTTTTTTTTCAGCCACTTCTATTACTTCATTATTAGATAAACCTGACCATATTTGTAATGCTTGTAATCTTTTTTCTAGCTGTTCATTATTTAAAAATTCTTCTTCTATATTCAGTTGATAAACTCGCCCTCCTAACCAACTAGAAAAGTTAGGTGAATAGGATAATAATTGTTTAGCTGAGTTAGAAGTTAGAATTAGTAGACCTCCTTTTTTTTTCTGATCAAAACGACTTCTAAAAGCATCTAATTTTATCCAATTCTCTTTATTCCAATTTTCAAAATTAAACAATATTATATAATCTGCAGATGTTTTAGTAATAGTTTTCAGCATTTTTTGATAATCTTCGTTAGCTGAAATTAATTCTATATCACATTCAGCAAAAATTTCTATCAAGTCTTTTAATTCTTTTGCTATAGTTTCAATATTTGAGTCACTAACCACAATAGCTGACCAAATATTACCATTCGGTTGTGTTCCTATTCTTTGTAATAATTTATCCGTTGAATTTATTGTTAACATCTGATTTAAGCTAAGGGTTGAGAGATTAAAGGCAATAAAACTGGATGTACTGCATAACGTTTTTTAGGATAGGTATATTCGAGAATCATTTGATTAATTAAGAGATGACTATATTCACGAGTTCTTGGTAAAAAAGTTTCTCCTTTAGCAACTTTTGCTAATATTTGTAGTTCTGAGTTAGAAACTCCAAAAATCTTCGTTTGTCCATAAGCTTCTACTGCTGCATTAACATGACTTTTTTGGATGGTATCACTATCATTAAGATAAGCTTCTTCAATAGAATTTTGAGTTAAATTTATTAAATCACGTAAAACCCCTCCCGAGTAAGTTATTAAGATTTTTCTTGCAGCATCTGAAATAAATTTTTCAGGTGAGCGTTTTTTAAGGACATTATCAAAAAATTCATACGCATTTGCATCATTAATTACACTGAAATAAGGTTGATAACAAATATTATTACTAAATTTTTGTTTAAGTATATCTTGATAATTGCTATAATTTAAAGATATTGATCCAACTAAAATGATTCCTATACTTAATTTTGATATTAAGTCAATATCTGAATCAATTATATTTAACATAAATTGGTTGTTATTAAATCGATCCAATCCATCGAATAGTAAAACAAAAAAAATTTTTTCTTCACTGATATAGTTTTTTATTGTTTTAAATGAATCATATACTTTTTGATATATGCTTTGTTGAGTAGATTCCAGACTAAGCACTCCAGAATACTGCTTTATATTATCTTGTAAATTGATTCCAAAGTATTCTAATTCTTGAGTTCTATAAGCATAGCTTTCAATAATATTAATAGCATTCTCTATCTCTTTTGTTTTTTCCTGATTACACAACATTTTTGAGAAAATTAAACCAGCAATAGCTAATAAAGAACCTGATTTAATTTCTGAAATATCTGTGTATAAACTAACATCAACATAGTGAGCAGAAATATCTTTAACTTCATTAAGTTTGTCGTAAGTCATTAATAGTTGTGTTGTTTTTCCTGAACCAATACCACCAATTAATAAATGACGAGAACTTGGACGCAATATCATTTTAGTAGCAATAGTATTAGCTAAAGAATTTCTCGGTTGCTCAATATAATAACCTTTTTTGATAGCTTCTTTAGGGTCAGAAGTCGCCTCAAAAGCAGCCATTTGTTGACGAAAAAAATCAAGTCGGTTGGTAGTCATAATCTTAATTATATGGTTTGATTTTCTAGCTTAATAATCAATTAACTAAACTTTCAATATGGTATAAGTATTCATTCAAAGCCTTTCTTATTATAAAGAGCAACATTATCCCAATGTAAACATTCTAGATAAAAAATAATTAAACAATAACCTTCTCCCATTGTACTGAGAGGATAATCTAACCAGGTAACTTGTAGCTGTTCATCACAACAATTTTTAATTAATTCTAGTTGGTTTTGTAGATGACTCATCCCTTGACATAGAATATGAATATTTGTCCATTTTCCCGACTCAACCTCAAAAAGATTTTTAAGAAAATGGTGATTCTTTTTATATTCTATTAAATCTGCTATTAGACAAGAAAGTTGATTTTCTAAGTCTATTAGGATTAATTTTTTTTCGGCCTCATCAATAAAAAATAAGTGCGTTACTAGAATAATAACGCACTTTAAATTATAGATTATGCAGTTTGTAATAAACCACTATGTCTTAACAAAGGTTCTGTTTGCGGTTCCCGTCCACGGAATGCTTTAAACACTTCCATGGGGTCTAAACTTCCCCCTAATGCTAACACTGTATCCCTGAACCGTTTTCCTGTTTCTGAAACCGCTTTTTCATCATTTAAACCGGCTTCTTCAAACGCTGAAAACGCATCCGCACTTAATACTTCTGCCCATTTATAACTATAGTAACCGGCTGCATAACCGCCAGCAAAAATATGACCAAAAGCACATAAAAATGAGTCTTCTGGTAAGGGTTTCATGACCGTTGTTTTCTCAGCAATACGGTTACGAACATCCCCAGGAGTTTCTTTACTATCAGGTTGATAACGATGGTGTAATTCTAAATCCAAGAAACTAAAATGTAGCTGTCTTAACATAGCAGAACCACTCATATAATTACGAGCAGAAACTAACTTATCATAGTAATGTTCTGGTAACGTTTCTCCTGTTTCATAATGCTTAGCCATGTTAAATAAAGTGGTTTGATCGTAACACCAATTTTCCATAAATTGACTGGGTAATTCCACTGCATCCCACTCTACATTATTAATTCCAGCAGCCCCAGGATAGTCTACTTTTGTCAACATATGTTGTAGTCCATGGCCAAATTCATGAAATAAAGTAGTTACTTCATCAAAGGTCATTAAACTAGGTTTTCCATCCACCGGAGGAGTTTGATTACAAATTAAATAAGCGACAGGTAAACGGGTCATAAATTGCTCTTCTAGCTTGATTTTTGCCCGTCCAATACAATCATTCATCCAGGCCCCTCCACGTTTCTCTGAAGGGCGACTATAGGGGTCTAAATAGAAATGCGCGATCGCTTCTCCTGCTTCATTATTAACCTGAAAATATCTAACATCTTCGTTCCAAACAGGTGCTTTACCATCGGCAGAAGTTATGGTTACCCCAAAGATTCTTTTTGCTAAGGTAAATAACCCATCTAATACTTGCGGTAATGGGAAATAAGGGCGTAATTCTTCGGCAGTAAAATTAAATAAGGTTTCCCGTTGTTTTTCTGCCCAATAACTCACATCCCACTGTTTTAAGTCATCACTTTTAGCGAAATCTTTCAGAGTTTCTAAATCTTTAACAGCAGCATCATAACTAACTTTTCTTAACTCTTCTAATAATGCCTCCACTGCTTCAACACTAGGGGCCATTTTCCGAGCTAAACTAACTTCTGCGTAGGTATTGTAACCGAGAATTTCTGCTTTTTGTTTCCGCAGTTCTAAAATACGTTCAATCAACGGATTATTATCTAATTCTCCACTGGATGCACGAGAAATAAACGCCTTATAAACCTTCTCTCTTAAGTCCCGTTGGGTGCTATATTTCATAAAGGGAATATAACTAGGATAATCTAAAGTAATTACCCAAGGTCCTGCTTCTGCTGTGGCGTTTTCTTCCCCTTCTGTGCGTGCTGTTTGTGCTGCTAAACTGAGTAAACTAGGAGGTAATCCTTCGACTTCTTTTTCTGTAGTTAATTTCAGTTTAAAGGCTTTGGTTGCATCTAAAACATGGTTAGAAAACTTGGTAGAAATTTCTGCTAATTCCAGTTGAATATTATTGAATTTATCACGAGTTTCTCCTGTTAACGCAACCCCCGATAATTCTGCTTCTCGTATAGCTGCTTCTACAATGCGTTTTTGAGCATTTTCTAATGTATTCCATAGCTCACTTTCTTGAAGAGATTTAAAAGCTTCATAAATGGGTTTACTTTGGCTTAATTTGTTAATAAATTGAATAACTTGCGGTTGTACCGTTTCGTAAGCGTTGCGAAGTTCAGGACTATTTTTAACGCCCATTAAATGGCCAATAATTCCCCAACTCCAACTAAATTTTTCTTCTATTTCTGTTAGGGGTTCGACTAAACCTTCCCAGGTAGGTTTTACATTGGCTTCTAAATCATTTAATTTAGTTTCTAATTCTTGCAATAATTCTGTCATTGCAGGAATGACATGATCTGGTGTAATTTTATCAAAGGTCGGTAATCCTTTTCCAATGAGTAAAGGGTTATTGGTTACAGTTGCGTTGGTCATAAGCGAGTGATAATAAATCAAATTTTGATACAATAACGAAATATTGTAGGGTGGGCATTGCCCACCTTACACTAATATCCTAACTAATTTTTGTATTGCTATAAAAGACGGTGTTAGGGTATCAGGTATCAATGGCGTTTTCGAGCTTTCCAGGTTCCACCATAGACGTAATGGGGATTATTCTCATTCACTTGTTGCCAACAGTTTGGACACATAAACCTCCACTGCTGCGAGGAATCAATCTGTACTCGGTATAATAATTTTGAGGAGATATGACAGCGATCGCATTTTTTTTCTCTTATACGTCCCATAGTTGATAAAAATACATCAAGTGACTTTAAAGTATGAATAATTAGTTAAAGATAAAATAACAAAACGATCGCTTAATTTATCAGTCTTGGTAAGAAATAATGACTACTATTCGATGGAGTCAAGAAAAAAATGAGAAATTAAGACAAGAACGAGGTATAACTTTTGAAATGGTGTTAGCATCAATACAAAAAGGTGATATCTTAGATGATTTAGAACATCCTAATCAGAAAAAGTATTATAATCAACGAATGATGATTGTTTGTATTAATAATTATGCCTATCTCGTTCCTTATGTGAATTCCCCCTCTGAACTCTTTTTAAAAACCATTATTCCTTCTAGGAAAGCAACTAAACAGTATATTGGAGAAACCAATAATGACTAATTTGAATCAAGAAGAACAAGAAATCCTCACTTCCTATAATAACGACGAATGGTCTTCAGTAGCAACACCTGAAAGAATTGCCGAATTACAATCTTATGCAAAGGCAACCTTAAATCAGAAAAAAATAGTTACTGTACAGTTATCTTCTTTTGATTTAGAAGTAATTCAAGCGCAAGCGAAAGAAAAAGGTATCTCCGACCAAACTTTAATCTCTGATATTTTACATGAATATGTGACGAGTAATTTAGTTAGAAATTAAAGCAATGAATCCATTAAATTCATCAAATGAACAAGATCATTATCTAATTCTTGTGTAAGCGATCGCTTAGTTAAATGATGTTCTAAAATGCCTTTAAGAGCAATTAATTTTAAACTATTTTCTGCTAATGTTTTAGCGATCGCATCTACTGCTTCTAAATAACCGATCGCCCCTAAATCCATTAATGCTGATCGACGCACCTGTAATGTTTTTTCTTGCAACCCTTTAACCAATCTTTCCCCATACATAGGATTCTCAGTTAATTGATATAAGGCTCTCGCTGCTGCAAATTGCACCTTTGGCACGAAATGCTCTACAAACGGCTCAATCAAAGAAATGGCATTTTTCGCCTGTAACGTGCCTAACGCCTCTAAAATCGCCTCGTAGGGTTCTTTGAGATGGGGTTTCCCTTCTACCTGTTTCGCGACTTCTACCCCACCCTCTAACAACTGAATTAATCCTGGAATAGCTCGCTCGTCTTCTAACATTTCTAAAGATTGGGCTGCGGACTCTCTGACATAATAATCACTACAGTTTAACGCATCTATTAATGCTGGAACCACTGATACCTCCCCTAATTTTCCTAACGCCTTCGCTGCGTTACGTCGGAGAGGATAACCCCCACCCGGAGAGCGATCGCTTTCATCTTCTAATGCTTTCAATAATGCTTCTATTGCTGTGGGTTCATCGACTCGAAACCGTCCGATCCACCAAGCTGCATAATACCGCGCACTGGGATCTTCTGTTTGCTGTAAATTGGATAAAGCTTGTTCAATAGTATAGGCGGGATCATCAGCAGATCCTTGACCTACCGACAATCCCGCCATTCTATCATCGTGAGAATGATTCACCATTACAAGGTTTATGATTCGCTGGATGATTCATCCGATGACTCACCAGATGCTGAAATATTCACGATGGTGCCACCCATACGAGTAATACGCTGCATTTCTTCGTTCATGCGAGCGTAAGGCACTTTAATAAAAACGCTACCACTGCGACGTACAGGATAACTATTTTTATCGTTGGTGTCATTCTGACGAAGGCCAGTTACTTCATAAACGAAGACACGACTGGCAGAGGGGTTACTGGATGATCCCACTAATGCTGATTGACCTAACATGATAAAGAATTTCCTAAACGATTATTGACTCATTTTGGATCAAGTTATACCACGAAAAGTTACTAAAAAACTTCTCGTTTCTAGTCAGCAGGAGTAATACTCGCTACTTTACCACCAGAACGGCTAATGCGTTGTAGGGTTGCTGATAATTCTTTGTAAGGAACGATCAACGCACGGCTACTACGACGAACACTGGGATAATTTCTTGCTCCCCCTGCGCCAATACCGGAAATTTCAACGCGATAGGTTCTGTTGTCCTCATTGCCAAAGGCGAGAGTTCCACCAAAGACTTGTTGGTTGGGGATAGCACCATCTTTTGAGGGACGATAAGCCCAACCGTTGTTAGCACCAGAAGGTCCAACGACAGAAGAAGAGCCATTTTGTCCTAATTCGGTGGCTAAACGAACGGTACGACCTTCTAATTGAGAGCGATCGCTATTGGCATAGCCACGATAAAGACGGAACATCCGTGTAAAACCAACGGTTTTTTGTCCGGTTTGGTTATTGAATCCTCGATAATAAGGAACGATATTTTCCCCAAAGTTTTCTTGATATTCTGCTGAGTCGATGTAAGAATCGATATCAGCATCAAATCCTTCGGTTTGATATAAATCAAGGTGATAAGCGAACTCAGCTTCGTCGTAGGGAGCGCGTCCTAAGAAATGCTTATAATTGAGTTCTATAGTACGAGTTTGGAAATTGTTGTAGAAGAACTTCTCTTTATAAAGTTCTGATTTGGCTACAGCACGCACAAACTCTCTGACACTGATAGAACCATTACAAAGTAATGATTCTGCGCTGCTGAGACGTTGGGACTTCATGATGTAGTCATTACCAAAAATTTGGCGATAGACTGCACGAATGACCCCTTGAGCATCTTCTTTTCTCCAGTCGGGACGGAGTTCTACTGGAGAGGTTTCCTCAAAAGCAGATGTCCCAAGACGAGAAGCTGCTGTTGTCACTGGCATATTTTAGTTCTCCTTTCTCTGATTTACCATTGATTTTGATATAGGGACATTGAGGACAAGGGTTAACTTCATATCAACCCTTATCGTTCTCTATCAGCATACTTTAAGCAGGGGTAATATCGATTACCTTGCCACCTTGACGGTTGATTTGCTGTAGTTTGTTGGATAGCTGTTCGTAAGGAACTAAATATTCTCGACAACTACGTCGTAGTTGGGTTTTTGTCCTGTTGACTGCTTTTTGTACCACTCTCAGGCGATAAACTTGGTCACGGTTTCCACCAGACACACCGCATAATACTTCTGCTGTCTCACCGATGTATACAGGGGAAGCACTGTTGCGGGCGACTTCTCGAATCAATTTCCCTTGATGACTATTGCCTTGAGCGCGATCGCTGTTGGCGTATCCTCGATAGAGTTGAAAGGTACGACTAAAGCCAACGGTTTTTTGATTGCGTTGACTTGAAAACCCTCGACAATAAGGTACGATCCCATCACCAAAGTTTTCTTGATATTCAAGAGAGTCGATATAAGAATTAATTTCTGCTTCGTATCCCTCTTGATGATATAGATCGCTGTGATAGGCGATTTCAGATTGATCGTAGGGTACCCTACCTAATAGATGTTTATAATTGAGTTCGATAAAGCGATTTTGGGGATTGCTATGGAAAAATTTATCGCGGTATAGATCAGAAAGAGCGATCGCTCTGACAAAATCTTTAACGGAAATGGCACCATTTCTTAGTAAAGATTCTGCGCTCAGGAGTCGCTCGCAAGACATCAGATGATCGTTACCGAGTACCTGACGATAAGCAGCACGAATGGCAATTTCTGCCTGCTCATCTGTCCAATTTCCCCGTAACTCCACAGGAGCTATATTTACAAAGGGTTCAAAACCTAACCGTTGCGCTGCTGTTAAACTGGTCATTTTTAACCTCCTAATAATGCTCATGGCAAATTAGATACAACAAGACCTGGAAAAACAGAGGATTGCTAACTGTGATTAGCCAACAACCTCCCGCTTTTCCAGGTCATTAGCACTTTCTAGATGACTAGCTTAGTGCGTTGATTGCATAATCAATGTAGGAGTTGGCTTCTACAGCAGGATCTCCACTTAAACCGTGGTTAGCTTTGATGTGCTTAAGAGCTTCAACATACCAGCTAGGGGATAAGTCGAAGGTACGGTTAATTTCATCGATACCAGCGATGAGGTACTCATCCATAGGACCGGTTCCACCAGCTACTAAACAATAAGTAACCATGCGGAGGTAATAACCGATGTCACGAGCACACTTGTCTTTACCACGTTGGTCAGCAGCGAAGTTAGGCCCTTGCATTTGAGTTGTGTAAGGGAACTTCTGATAAACTGCGTTAGCAGCACCACTGATTAAGGAGTCTGATTTGCTGGTTAAAGCTTTAGCAGCTTCTAAGCTAGCAGAAGCTTGCTTGAAACGTCCAAAAGCAACTTGGATTTCGGTGCTGCTTAAGAAACGTCCTTGGGAATCAGCAGCTGCGACGGCTTCAGTCAAAGGGGTTTTCATGGTTTTTGTATCTCCCGATTGTTTTGCTAAGTTTTCCTAGAATACGGTGTTGAAATCGTGTACGAAATTGCTTATTGACCACTTAAGGGTTTCTATTAAGCAACAGCTGCAGCAGCTTTATCAAAGTATCCAGAGATTTCGGATACGATAGCACTACAATCTCCTTGGGTGATATTGTTGCGATCGTTAACGATTTCGAGAGCTGCTTCTTTCATTTTTTGAACGCCGTTAGCAACGGAAGCACCAGGAACACCTAATGCAACGTAGGTTTCACGAAGACCATTTAAGCAACGATCTTCTAATACACTGCCGTCTCCACTGAAGGTGGCGTAGGTAACGTAGCGTAGGATGATTTCCATGTCCCGTAAGCAAGCAGCCATACGACGACTGGTGTAAGCGTTTCCACCGGGATTGATCAATTGGGGTTGCTCAGCAAATAAAGCACGAGCAGCATTGGTAACAATGGTGGATTGGTTACTGGTGATGCGGTTAACGGAATCCATGCGCTTGTTGCTTTCGGCTACCATTTGGCTCAGAGCATCAAGCTGGGAGGTGGATAAGAACTCACCACGGGCATCAGCTTGAGAAACAACTCTGGTAAATGCGTCAAACATTGAATTAATCTCCTACTTGACTTAATAAGTTGAGTTGGTTAGAACTCAGGACTTCCATCATCTATTGTGCTGTAAATACAGGTCACAATGGCTGCGGTTTCCTAAGTTCTTTACAAAAGTTTTCTTAAGAAACCTGAGAAAACTAGATAGTCGTCTCAGAATTATCAGAGGTTTTCAAGATGACCTTCATCTCTACTTGTGTCCCCTTCAAGTTAATTTTATACAATGCCTTTGTGTCATTATTTATTACATATTATTAAAAAAAATGCTGTTTTTTTGTAAAGTAATGTTAAGCAATTGTCTTAAAACCTTTATATTACTGAACTAGAGAGGGATGATGTTTCTGATCATCGCGGTTTTATTTTTTTTTGTGATCAGTTGGCTTGCAGCGAATACACTGGTTATTTTTCCGATTCACTTCTTCACCAGTTTAGGCTCTTTTGGGCATTTAATTCTTTTAATCATGGTTTTACTACTGTTTAGTTGGTTGTTTGGTGAATAATTTTGGAAATGTATAGAGACTACCAGAAGTGAAGAAATTTTAAGGATATTAACCCTTAATTAAAGCGAGGTGGACTACTGCATCCCCCTGATTGACTAAAGGATTTTGCACTTGGCCAATAACAACACCGTGATCAGGAGAACGGATTTTTGCTAACGTTTCGCCAAATGCGTCAGTAATTATGCCTAAAAGTTGTTTTTTTTCGATTTTATCCCCTAAATTGACTTCTAAATGCAATAATCCCCCACGAGATGCTCTGATCCATTTTGTTTTCTCAATTTCTAGGGAAGGAGGGGGAGAAGGCAAATCCTCTGTCAAAGCATGGGTGTACATTTCCAAGCGATCCATGACTTGTAAAATCCCTCTAACTCCGATCTCAATCCCTTTGGCATCAAAACGACAAGCTTCCCCTGCTTCGTATAACAACACAGGAATGCCTTTTTTACTGGCGGCTTGGCGTAGGGAACCGTCACGAGTAGTAGCATGAATCATCAAAGGTGCGCCAAACGCTTGAGCGCATTGATAGGTCTCCTTATCCTGTAAATTTGCTCGAATTTGAGGTAAATTAATCCTGGGTTGGGCTGCTGTGTGTAAATCAATGCCGTGGGTGCTATGGTTGACAATTTCTGTCATAAATAAATGAGCCAAACGCGAAGCCAATGATCCTTGCGGAGAACCTGGAAAAGAACGGTTTAAGTCACGGCGATCAGGCAAATAACGGGACTGTTCAATAAATCCGAAGACATTAACCACAGGAACAGCAATAATGGCTCCATATAGATACTTAGCCTTAATTTTGCTTAAAATCTGCCGAATAATTTCGACTCCATTAATTTCATCCCCATGAATGGCTGCACTTAACCACAATACAGGGCCTTGATATTGACCATTGATAACAACCACAGGCAAAGAAATAGTGGTTCTGGTGGGTAGTTGAGCCACAGGAATCTCTAAACGTTGTCTTTGGCCAGGGGCGATCGCCATTCCACCAATTTCTAAGGTTTGGTTGGTCATAATTCGTTAAGCATTGGATTTTAAGCAGGGAAAAGGCAACAGGCAATAGCCTTGGTAATTGGTCACTTTTGATCTACCTGTTACCCTATCATCCCTAGACTAAAACTGAATGCGATCGCGGGTACTCCCAGAAGGAGCATTTTTGGCTAAAAATTCAATAATTTTCTTGGCCACATCAATTCCGGATGCTTTTTCAATCCCTTCTATTCCAGGGGAAGAATTAACCTCCATTACCACCGGGCCATGATTAGACCGTAACATATCCACCCCTGCGACTTTTAACCCCATAGATTTTGCAGCCCTAACGGCGGTGGTTCGTTCTTCTGGAGTCAATTTAACCATATCTGCTTTTCCACCTCGATGAAGGTTAGATCTAAAATCTCCTTCTGCTCCTTTGCGTTTCATGGCCGCAACCACTTTACCCCCAACAACGAAACAGCGTAAATCTACCCCTGCAGCCTCTTTGATAAACTCTTGTACCAAAATGTTCGCATCTAACTGACGGAACGCTTCTATCACTGATTTTGCTGCGTTCTTGGTATCTGCAAGAACCACCCCTATTCCTTGGGTTCCTTCTAGGAGTTTAATGACCACCGGCGCACCACCGACAAAGTCTAGTAACCCGTCAATATCTTGGGTTGCATGGGCAAAACCTGTGACGGGTAAACCGATGCCATCCCTTGCTAAAATTTGTAAGCAGCGCAGTTTATCACGGGAACGGGAAATGGCTTGTGATTCATTAGCACTAAACACACCCATCACTTCAAATTGACGAACCACTGCGGTACCGTAAAAGGTTTTAGACGCAGCAATACGGGGAATAACTGCATCAAAACTTTCTAGGGGTTTACCGTTGTAGTAAACTTCAGGTTTATGGGAGGTAATATTCATATAACAGCGAAGATAGTTAATGACACGCATTTCATGTCCTAATTCTTCTCCTGCTTCTTTGAGTCGTCTTGTTGAGTATAAGGACGCATCTTGAGACAAGATGGCAATTTTCATACTAAGTTCCTCTGCGTTCAACCAAATAGTTTGATGGGTTTTCTACTGGTTATATTTTATGGGACTTGGGGACTGTAGTAGAAGTCAGAAGTTAGAAGTCAGAAATTCTGTAAACATTGTTTCGGCACTATCCACACAACCCAGAAGTTAAACTATCGCAGTACAAAAATAATTAGGGTTTGCTGAAAAAGTTTCTCCAAAATTTATGCGGCCAAAAGCCGATAATTTCCCTGCCAATTAATAATTTTTCTTTCTATAAATTTGCTATAAATATAATTTTCATTAATATAATTGTGGTTGAATAGTTCATCAGTTTTAATATTAATGAATAACCACAAATAAAGCGACAAAAACTGCCGAAGCAGTCTGGAAAGATTGACAACTAGAAAGGTAATGGCAATAGAAGTTTCTGAGGTTTCAGGGAGTTTAGTCATGACGAGATTCAAGCTAAACGAAGATTTAGCTTGTCCAAATTTTCCCTCAATAGCATTTCGGAAACTTTCGTCTGAGCGAGCTTGTTTCTTCTCTTCTTCACTGACATTTTTCGGAGGTCTTCCTAACTTCGGACCACTAATTCTTATTCCTCTCTCTTTACACCAATTTCTATTTTCTCTAGTTCTATAAATTTTATCAACATGAACAGATTCGGGATAATAGCCAAACATTTCTCTATACTTTTCTACTTGTTCTTTTAAATGACAAGATTCATTTAAGTTTTCCCAACTTATTCGGTCTAAAAATACATAATTATCCACACAGCTAACCGAGAGCTTAGCTCCAAACTCTATTGGTTTTCCTGCTTTTCCTCTGACTATAGGACGAATATGGGGTTGAGTTAAACTTACAATTCTTTGGGGAACACTCTGGGTTTTATTCTCCCACATTACTCGTTGTTGTTTATAAACTTTTTTGATAGTTTCTAGAAGATTTTGCTGTCTTTTACTCAGATTTTTGAGGGAAGCCCCAGCTTGATTCAAGTCTTCTATATGTCCTAGATTGTTCTTAACGTATTTCAACTGTTTTTCTATAGCTTTTCTCCTTTCTTGATAAGAAACTTTTCCTTTTTTAGCTACCTTTAAATATTCTTTTCTGGCAATGTGTCTAGAAATTCTCGGTTTTTTCCTCAGTTTTCCTCTTAAAGCTTTATAAAGATTGTCTATTATTCTTTCTGTCTCAATTCTAGCTTGATTTAATATTCCTAAATCTGTCGGATATTTTATATCGGCCGGCGCACAAGTTGCATCTAGTATTAGTTTACCTCGATTTTTTAGTTTTTTTCCTTTTTCTTGGGGTAAATCCTTTTTTTTTATTTCTTTATCAAGCTTTTCTTTCTCTTTTTTCACTATTTCTTTATTTATTTTATTCACCAAATCTACATCAATCCTTTTCCTAAAATGAACTAGCATTGAAGCTTCCACTGGTGGCTCTTGTTGATAACAATTTAAACCTATAAAGTATTGTAGATAAGGATTTTCTCTAATCTGTTCTATTGTTTCTCTATCACTTGTTCCTAACTTTTCCTTAATAATTAATATCCCTAATGCCATTCTAAATGGTTTAGCTGGCGCACCTTTTTCTGCTGAAAAAAGTTTAGCATATTTTTTTTTCAAAATCATCCCAAGGTATTAGTTCTGCCATGATTACCCAACGATTACTTAGGGATAATTTTCCCTCGAAGGGCAATTCAAAATTTTCTGGGGCGGGTGAAGGCTGCTCCTCTTTTCGATACATTTGTTCTTGACTAACAACTGCAAGGTATCCCTACCAATTTTAGCGGTTTTTAGCTGCACTAGCTGATCTTTTTTTGTCATCGAATATGAGTGTAACCTTTTGATAACAAGGGTTACACTCATATTCAGCAAACCCTAATTAGTGGAGACATTTTTTATGTCCTTTCTATTTTCACAACTGAATGCTCTTATAACTAAATTAGTAATATCTTTAGTTTTTAATAATGCTTAAACTGAAAATTTAACAGACAGTAAACTAATATTATGATTTTCCTTTAAAGGATCAATTTTTTAAAATAAAAGATCAGTTGACTGATCTTGAAAAGATTGAATAAAGAATCTAAAATCAAGAAAAATCGTCCATCTTTGAATAGTTTAGAAAACGTTGTGTACCTGTTGATTTATCAAAAAAATCTTTCAAAAAGCTTAATAATGATTCAAAAATCGCCATCACTCAAAGAAATCAGAAGGAAAACTGACTTTTATTATAAATCAGTCTTTCTGAAGATTGGATGCGATCACCTTAATTTTATCTACCTAACAAAAAAACTTTAATAATTGGGAAATTTTCTTACTTGATATTCTTTACTTTCCGTCATTTCATAGAAATGATTTTGCATCCGTTTAGCCATTTTTTGTTCAGTTGCTTCCAAAATATCGAAAGGAATTCTTTTCCATTGTTCACGGGTTTGCCAACGTATGACCAAAATAATTTCTTGGGGTTTATCAGGAGATATCCAAACTTCTTTTCCTAGAAAACCTGGAAACTGTGCTAAAACTGAAGTCCAAATTTCATTATCTAATTGAATAAAAATATCTCTAGATTCGGGAGACACCTCAAATTTAAGCCACTCAATTACCATATTGTAAATTTTTACTGAATTTATGCAACAAAGTCTAATGTTTACGAGACAATTGAAATAGGGAAAAAACTAAGCAGAGACGATTTTCCCAGGAGAGAAGTCATGATTAATACATTTTTATATCCTGATAGCATTACCTACCTAATGGTTAAACTCTGTGTTCTCTTTTTAGCTGTAATACTTTACTTAATGATCACAGCGACACCAGTTACCTAGAGAATTTTAGTAATTTATTGCTGTCATTTCAAAGTCCTATGCTTTTGGTTAATAAAGCTTTTATTTAGCGGTTAATCTCTGAAACAACAGCAAAAAGCTAGTTAGGTTAACTCTAGCTGTCTTAGATTCCCTCTTCCCCTTCAAGCATCCCACGATAGTCTTGAGCAGACATGGTGTCTTCTAATTCATCATCTGGGTTTTCCACGCGAACTTTGAGCAACCATCCATCTCCATAAGGATCATCAGCAATAACCTCTGGGGTTTCGATCATGGCTTCATTGCGATCAATAACCGTTCCTGAGACAGGAGGATAAAGGTCTTCTGCTGCTTTAACTGATTCAATAGAACCAAAACTACTCCCTCTTTCCAAGGAGTCTCCCACTTCAGGTAATTCCAGAAAAACCAGATCCCCTAATTGTTCAATCGCATAAGCACTAATACCAATGGTTGCAATTTCTCCATCTAAACGAACATACTCGTGACTATCTAAATATCTTAAATCTTCCGGAAATTCTAGTTCCATGACCTATCCTCAAAGTAAGAATTACATTAACAGTCCCACAGCAATAATACCTGTGGGATTTTTATTTCACCAGGTTTGTTTAGCTATAGTCATCACTAACTAAAAGCCTTGTTTTCTCAGTTTACACTGTCTTGGATAGAGCTATCCGTGTTAACCAAACTGAAATATTGTTACTAAGATTTAATGACTGCGACTTTGATAATCTAAGATAAACTAAATGAAGAACGACTCAATCATCTTCTGGCCATGACTTATCCTAAACCCTCTAAATCATCATTCCGTTATTTGATGGCAGGACTCAAACCCTTAGCTAATCTAAAAGTTTGGGGATCGGTAGCCATCGTGGGACTGGTTGCTTTTGTTCTTTGGCAATATTCCCGTCATCCTGAATGGTTAGGAAATGATACAGCAACTTCTCCAATTGAGGGAGAGTTTGAAGGAGAAGTGGGTAATAATGTTGATTTTGGGGTAACAGTACAAGATTTACAAGAAAACCGCTTTAATTCACAAGGATTTCCCCCCCAACCTTCTCAAGTGCCACCAAGTTCTTTGGAGCAACCTATCCTAGAAAATAGCGGTAATCCTTCTGTTTTGCCGCCTTCTTCCGATCAACAAAATCCCAACTTAGACCAATCTAATCCTTCCATTGAATTTCAACCACTGATGCCTAATGTAAAGGATGTGGGTTCTTTGTTTCCCCCCTTGACTCCTTCTAAAGATTCAGCCAAACCTATTAAACTACCTGATAGCGCACTTGATGCAAGTAAAACCCCTCAAGAAAGTCCCCTAAAAGATGCCATAGAAGATGTCTTTTCTCAAGAATCCTCCTCTATTGATCCATCTCCTCAAGGAAATAAACAGCCTCTGTCGCCAAGAACTCGACCAGCACGCCCCAACTATTCCACCTCTGGAACTCCCTCTAGAAGCGATTCTTTTTCTAATCCATCCTTTAATAACCCCTATACCTATTCTTCTCCTCAGCCCTATACTCAACCCTATGGTAATGGTAGAAGTTCGGCTCCAGTACAAGTCAATCCTTCCTCCGCTCAGTTCCCCAATGCTTATGGTAATGGCAATTCCAATGTCAATACTCCTAATCAAACGAATCAAGCCCAACCTCAACCTAATTACGGAATTCAACCCCCTCAAATTAATGACTATGGATACTAAGTTAACTCTTCCGATGAGATACCCTTAGTTCTTGTCATCGGAATCATTTTGCTATTAAGATTTTGTTAAGCTTTAAATGTGCCATAGCACGGTTGTTTTGTTCTGTGACTCGAAAAACAATAAAACTGCTATTGCCATCTCGACATTGTGATTCTTTGGTTATAGTAAAAGGACGGCACAACTTTTTTATATCCTAGAAAATTGATAGTTTTTTTAACGTTCTCATAACTGCAATCCTCAATAAAAACTTTATTTGATCTATAATCTATTTCAGAGAAAAGGCTCTAAAAAGAGAGTAAAAATACTTGCCCTAAAATTTTACACTGCCTGCCAATTAGTGATCTTTGCTATTTGTCCGATCTCCTCATTATCATAAACTTACGATGTCGACTAATCACCAAAAAGCTATTGTTCCTAAGGATATACCAGTCATGCTATTTGATGGGGAATTTCAAGGTGATTTGCTACAAGGAGTCGCTGCTGCTATTCTTTTAATGCCTAATGGACGACGATACACGGTTAGTCAATTAGTATCCGTTAATCATAAGGATGAAGCAGAATATGCAGCCCTGATCATTGGTTTAAAAAAAGCTCAAAAACTAGGTTTAAATGTCCTAGCAATTAAAGGAGATAGTGATCTCATTTTTAATCAAGTTAATGGGCTAACCCCTGTCACTCAAGAAAGGTTAATTAGACTCTATCGTATCGCTATAAAATTAATCAGAAGTTTTGAAAAAACATCTTTAGAATGGATTTCCTCTGAGCAGAACAGACCAGCTAAATCAGCACTTAAACGGTGTATTAGCGATGCCTTAGGAAGAGAAAAAAAACAGAAAGCTTCACTTACACCCATTACTCCTTCTCAAGACTCTGCTATCGTTCGTTTAATTGACAAGGGAGAAAAAGCAACCGATGAAGAGTATAGCCGACTGTCAGTAGAATCTGATCAATGGAGCAATAAATCTCTCTCAGAATTGAGAGGTTTGATTCCAGTAGAGGTTCGGGATATTATCGCTTTACAATGGCAAGGAGATGAAGAGAATTTAGCCCAGATGTACCGTTGGCATTTACGGGGACTTCCGCCCAAAATGGCGTGTCGTAAAGTTAATCTCGATCACAAAACCGACCAAGAAGCTAAGACAAAACTTCCCTGGGAAGAAGCCTTAAACTTACCTCAGCCAATGTTAACTGACTCCGACAAAACCTCAGATCCCTTGCTTTCTTTATTGTCAGAGTTAGATGAGCATCAGGAAAGTTTCGAGGAGCTTTCTTTAGATTCATCGGAGTCAAATCAAACGGAGTCTCCGTTGTTTGAAACCCTCATTGAGGCTAATCTCCAAGACAATGAATTCATAGAAGAGAAACCGTCTTTATCTTCAACCGATAAGTTGTTAAAAAACGAAGAGATTAATTTATCATTAGATGAAGAAAACCTGGATTCAGGGATAGGTGCTAGTCAAGATACGCTACCATCAGAATCAAGTATTGTCGATATTCTTAAGCTGATTGAGAATCTGGCTCCTGAAGAACAAATGACCTTAGCTCAGGAATTGGTTAAAATACCGGAAATGGTTAATCTTATTCTTAAAGCGATCGCGGATAATGTTTCTAAAGGTAATACTGAATCATAAAAGATTCTTTTATGTGTTTAAGATTGAAACTTATAATCTTGGAAATAGCGATGTATTTAGACGAACAATTAGAAATTCTTATTCATGAAGCACCTCAACAGGGGGTTCCTATTTCGGTAATGGAAAAGGCCGTAGTTCCAACCCTTAAATTGTTTGCTAGCCAGCTACAACACGAGCAATATTATGTTCTACACGGTAAAAATCACTCTTGGTTGTCGACAATATTAAGTAATCGTAAAAATCCCAAGGAAGAAAAACGGGTTATCTATGCTTTTGCTACTAAAAAAGATGCTGAAACTTTTCAAGGTATTATTAATCCTGAAATTAGCATTATTTCTATTCCCGTAACTCATTTATTGTTTCAATTGTTTTCTGTAGAGTCCATTGATAGCATGATTTTTCAAGAAGTACCAGGTAATAAGGAGTCGCAAGCTGAAATCTCCCGTGCTAAACTACAAAATATTATTCAACAACAATTACGCGCTCTAAAGTCGAAACCTAGAAAAAACAATAATATTCCTCCTAATCTTGCATAAGTTCATTGTCTAGTGTCTATGTTATCTTCTCGCCCATCATCAAATTTACTAAATTATTATAGTGCTTATTATTGTCCAGTGTGTCGTCATGGAGAAATCGCAACATTGCCCTTGATGGAAGCCTTTTCTTGTAATTTTTGTCGTCATATTTTTACAGCTAATATCGATAAACAAGCCATTACTATTGTAGATAGTCAACTCCCTTTAACTTGGTATTGGACAGGAAAACGCTGGCAAAATGTTCGTTCTGTTAAAACCTTTCAATGGGGTTATCGTTTCTTAGCTTTAGGTTTTGTGAGTTTACCCACATTAATTGTAGGGGCTGGAGCTTATTTGTTTCCTGTGTTACCTGATACTCCTTTAGCTTGGTTTCCTTGGTTTTGGACTGGGCTAACTTTTATCTGTCATTTGAGTTGTTTACTTTGGTTAGTTTTAGAATATTATCAGTTTCCTTTATCCTTATATTTTGAAGCGTTAAGGAATAATATTTTATCTCGTTTATCTTTATCAAATGATTAAACAGTCAGGGAAATTTTGATTATGGATGAATTTATAAAAGCTGCGATCGCAGAAGCTAAACAAGGGTTAAAAACCGGAGGTATTCCCATCGGTTCAGTGTTAGTTAAAGATAATAAAATTATCGGTAGAGGACACAATAAACGAGTGCAAGAGGGTGATCCCATTACTCATGCAGAAATTGATTGTTTACGCAATGCTGGACGAATTGGTAGTTATCAAGATACGGTACTTTATTCTACTTTAATGCCTTGTTATCTATGTGCTGGTGCAGTGGTTCAATTTAATATTAAAAAAGTGATTGCAGGTGAATCAAAAACCTTTACAGGGGCGAAAGATTTTATGGAGTCTCATGGGGTAGAAGTGATTGATCTCGACTTAGCAGAATGCAAAGATTTAATGAGACAATTTATTGAAAATAATCCTCGATTATGGGACGAAGATATTGGTAAGTAATATAATACTAACTCTGATTATCAAAGGTTACTATCGAAGATAGGCAAAAGGCAATAGATAAGTTATGTTAGTCTACTTTTAAAATTAACGAAATAACGGGTATTTTAAACAAGGATTTAATGAGTCTTTTTGAATTCCTGTTGAGTAGGGGAATGAACCCCTAACTCTGAACTCACGTTAGTTTAGGCTAAAACAGGAACAGGAATATTAAGGTGAGGATAAAGAGGAAAGCGATCGCATAATGCTTTCACTCGGTTTAAACAATCTTTCTTAACCCCTTCATCGTTGCGATTGAGTAAACAATCAGCAATAATGTTCCCAATTTCGGTAAATTCTTCGACTCCCAACCCTCTGGTGGTCATAGCTGGAGATCCCAACCTTAAACCACTGGTGACAAAAGGAGACTCTGGATCGAAAGGAACCGTATTCTTATTGGCGGTAATATTGATTTCACTGACTAAGTTATTTGCTTCTTTTCCTGTCATGTCAATGCAGCGTAAATCAATTAACATTAAATGGTTATCAGTCCCACCAGAAACCAGCTTAAAGCCTCGTTGCGTTAATTGATTAGCTAGAGCTTGAGCATTGGCAATCACTTGCCCAGAATACACTTTAAACTCAGGCTTAAGAGCTTCTCCAAAGGCTACGGCCTTGGCTGCAATCACCTGTTCTAACGGACCCCCTTGCGTACCAGGAAAGACGGCCTTATCGAACTGTTTGCCCAACTCAGGGTTCTTGGTCATAATTAAACCACCTCTAGGCCCTCGTAGGGTTTTATGGGTAGTCGTTGTTACCACATCACAGTAGGGCAAGGGGTTAGGATGATGACCACTAGCCACTAAACCAGCAATATGAGCAATATCAGCCATGAGGTAGGCTCCCACCTCATCTGCGATCGCTCTAAATTTATCAAATTCAATAATTCTCGGATAAGCAGAGTAACCACAGATTAATAATTTGGGTTTCTCTTTCTTGGCTAATTCTAAAATAGCATCATAGTCTAATCTTTCGGTTTCGGGACTCACGCCATAATGAGATACCTCGAACCATTTTCCTGAAACGTTGACGGGGGAACCGTGGGTTAAATGGCCACCGTGGGATAAGTCCATTCCCATGATCTTATCGCCAGGGTTAAGGAGAGACAAGAAAACCGCAAAATTCGCTTGTGCGCCGGAATGGGGTTGGACGTTGGCGTGTTCTGCACCGAATAATTCTTTGACGCGATCGATGGCTAATTGTTCGGCTTTATCAACCCATTCACAACCGCCATAATAACGTTTTTTCGGTAATCCTTCTGCATATTTATTGGTCAACACCGAGCCTTGTGCAGCTAAGACGGCGGGTGAGGTAAAATTTTCACTGGCAATTAATTCTAAATGTTCCCGTTGCCGTTGTAGTTCCCCTTGTATCATGGCAGCAAGGGTGGGATCGGTTTGGGCTAAAAAATCTAAATTAGTATCAGTCACTGTTATTCAATCCTTTCGTTTTGGCTTACGGTGTTCCCAGTCCCCAATTATACTTAATGTTTGCGTTATGGCTCAATAATACAAGATCAGTTTAATATTCAGTGACCAGTTATCAGGAGTCAGAATATTAAATATTCATATCCTTAATTTGTCATTCCGAGGAACGAGGAATCTCATCAACGTCTCAACATAATGCGTAGTTCTATAGAATTTTGCTCATATCAAACTCAAGTTACTATAATCAAATCATGTTATTGACCAGTGTTTGATTCATCGTAATGGTTGATTTTTCGGCATATTTAGACGCAATATGCAGCAATGATAGATATACGCAATGGTGGCAGACTTACACTGTTACTGATGTTGTTGGCAAGGAAATATCTAAACACAGAAGTGATGATAAAATGCGATCGCTTCGTGGTTTGTTAGATTTGGATTTAAAGGTGCAAACGATTCCGAAGAAGGAAGACAGAGAAAATAGGGAAGAAGAAAGAGAAAAGATAGAAAGATTTGGGGTTTTAGAAGGGTTACGGAAATATGCAACGAATCATGTCTTATTACGGGGAAAACCAGGATCGGGCAAGTCGACGGCTTTGGTGCGGTTATTGTTAGAAGAGAGTGAAAAGTTTATCCCCCCTAACCCCCCTTTAGAAGGGGGGACAGACAACAGTAAAATTAAAATTCCTGTATTGGTAGAACTCAGATCCTATAAAACATCAGTTCTAGATTTAATTCAAAGTTACACATCACAAAACCAGTTAAATGTCAATAAACCTGACTTGAAAAATTTATTAAAAGTGCGATTCTTTTTTGTTTTTCAACTTGCTTTAAAAAGTCACTATTTTGGTTAATGCTAGGAGTGATTTCATTAACTAAACGAATCTTATCAACAGCAGATAGTTGTTGAGCAAGTTCTAAGACTAACTCTAATGTAATATTTTGATTCATTGATTTATATGTTATCTCTACTATAATTTAGATCCCTTTCTAAGTATAACATTTTAAAAATTTTCACAACTGATTACTAATTGCTATAGCTACTTAATTACTATAAAATTGTTCTCATGAAAAAAGCGTTTAGATCGCCTCTAAACGCCTCATATTGCTTCAAAAAATAATATCTTATAAAGCATTAGCACCAGCAACAACTTCCATTAACTGTTGGGTAATGGCTGCTTGACGGGCTTTGTTATAAGATAAGGTCAGAGTTCCAATTAATTGACCAGCATTGTCACTGGCGTTACTCATCGCGGTCATTCTTGCAGCTAATTCACTAGCAGCAGCTTCTTGTAACGCTCTTAATAACTGGTTATTGATATATAAAGGTAACAAAGCGTCTAGAATTTGAACCGGATCTTGTTCAAAGATCATATCTTGAGGAAAACTACTCATATCTTGAGTGACAGTTTGCCGTTCAACGCTTAATTTACCTTCTTTGGTAATTAAACGGAAAATTTCGTCATCTTCTGTTTCTAATCCCTGCATCGTCAACGGGGCCAAAGTTTGCACCACGGGACGAGAACTAATTAAAGAAACAAAACGAGTATAAACTAACTCTACCCGATCCACTGTTTCTGATAAAAACAAGGAAAGCAATTCATCAGCAATGGTTCCGGCTTCATCGGCGGTAGGAATTTGGTTTAGTCCTGTATATTTATTCGCGATGGGGGCTTCCCGACGGGTAAAATATTGGGTAGCTTTGCGGCCAATGGTAATTAAACGATAATCAATTCCTTGTTCTTTTAACTCTTTAATCCGTTGTTCAGCCCGACGGATGACATAACTGTTGTAACCGCCACATAAACCGCGATCACCTGAAACAACCACGATACCGACGGTTTTAACGTCTCTTTGTTGCAGAAGGGGTAAACTAACGTCTGAGAACTGCAAACGGTTCAGTAAGTTAAAAAGAACGTTAGCTAACGCATCAGCAAAGGGACGAGTTGAGATAACTTGCTCTTGCGCCCGACGCACTTTTGCTGCGGCCACTAAACGCATGGCTTCTGTAATTTTTTTGGTATTCTTGACCGACTGAATGCGATCGCGAATCGCTTTAAGGTTAGGCATAATGTGAGAGTGATTCTAAATTAATACTTACGTTCTACTCCAAAGTCAGTGACCATCAGAAGATCACTGACCTAACAACTCGACATTACTAAGCACTAAAGGCTTGTTTGTATTCAGAAATCGCTTCTTTGAGTAAGCTTTCTGCTTCATCGGTGAGTTTTTTCTCACTCTTGATGATTTCAGGATATTTAGGCTTACTGGTCGCAATATATTCTCTTAAACCAGTAGCAAACTCAGTGGCTTTATCCACAGGAACATCATCAATGTAACCATTGAGTCCTGCGTAAGCAACAGCTACCTGTTCCCAAACTGCCAAAGGAGAGTTTTCAGGTTGCTTGAGGATTTGACGTAGTCGTTGACCCCGTGCCAGTTGTGCCTGGGTAGCAGCATCTAAGTCAGAGGCAAACTGGGAGAACGCTTCTAGTTCAGCAAACTGAGCCAGTTCTAACTTTAACTTACCTGCCACCTGTTTCATGGCTTTGGTTTGAGCAGCAGAACCCACCCGACTCACGGAAATACCTGCGTTAATGGCGGGACGGAAACCAGCGTTAAACAAGTCACTGGATAAGAAGATTTGCCCGTCAGTAATAGAAATTACATTAGTAGGAATGTAAGCGGATACGTCCCCTGCTTGGGTTTCAATGATGGGCAATGCGGTCATACTACCACCACCGAGGGCATCACTGAGTTTAGCAGCCCGTTCTAGTAAGCGAGAGTGGATGTAGAAAACATCTCCAGGATAAGCTTCCCGTCCTGGGGGACGTTTGAGTAACAAAGATAATTGACGGTAAGCTTGAGCTTGCTTAGAAAGGTCATCGTAGATAACCAGGGTGGCTTTACCCTTGTACATGAAGTATTCTGCTAGGGTTGCTCCAGTGTAAGGGGCAAGATACTGTAAGGTAGCAGGGTCATTGGCGTTGGCTGCAACTACAATAGTGTAGTCCATTGCGCCTTTTTCTTCTAATGTACCGATAACCTGAGCAACGGTAGATGCTTTTTGACCAATGGCAACATAAACACAGATTACGTCTTCTGACTTCTGGTTAATGATGGTGTCAATCGCGATCGCTGTTTTTCCTGTTTTACGGTCACCAATAATTAATTCCCGTTGTCCTCTACCGATGGGAATCATGGCATCAATAGCGGTAATCCCTGTTTGCATGGGTTCACAAACAGATTTACGAGCAATAATACCAGGAGCAGGGGATTCGATTAAACGGCTTTCAGACGTATTGATATCTCCTTTCCCATCAATAGGACGACCGAGGGAGTCTACCACCCGACCAACCATAGCGTCCCCTACAGGAACCTGGGCAATTTTTCCAGTAGCTTGAACGGTACTACCTTCTTGAATATCTAAACCTGTCCCCATTAACACCGCCCCAACATTATCTTCTTCTAAGTTGAGAGCAATACCAATGGTTCCATCTTCAAATTCTAATAATTCTCCGGCCATACATTGTTCTAAGCCGTAAATACGGGCGGTTCCATCTCCGACTTGGAGAACGGTTCCCACATTAGAGACTTGAACACTTTGGTCATAGGACTCGATTTGGTCGCGAATAATGCTGCTGATTTCGTCAGGTCTGATACTAACCATAGTGGGATCTTTTTAGCAATTGAATGAGTTACAAGGGGTTAAGCTTAGGATGCTCCAGTAAGACTGATACCAATGCGACGGAGTTGTCCGCGCAAACTAGCGTCAAAGACTTGGGAGCCAACTTTGATAATGACACCGCCGATTAAGTCGGGGTCATTATCGGTTTTTAGTTCTACCGATTCTGCTCCGGTTAAAGCTTTAATTTTATCGATTACATCGCGACGTTGGCGATCGCTTAACTCGGTTGAAGCGGTAACTTCAGCAAGAACAGTATTGGTTAATTTTCTTAGTAAAGCCAAGTATTGTTGACAAATGGCTTCTAGAAAAACGATTCTTCGTTTATCCACCAATAACATCAGGAAGTTTCGTAAATAGTGATGGATATCATCTCCTAAAATACGATTTAAAACGGCTCGTTTATCCTCATCCTTAATGACAGGAGAGCTAATAAATGCCCGTAACTCCGCAGACTCTTCTAAAATTTCTAAAATGTCACGGCAATTATCCCCAACAGAGCGAGTAATGTCGTGGGATTCTGCGAGAGACATAAGTGCTTGAGCGTAAGGCTCAGCAATTTCTGAACTAAACAGTGATCCTTTCAACCTTAACCTCCTAACCTAGTGATACTGCGATCAATAAGTCGCTGTTGGGTATTGTTATCGACTTGTGCTTTGAGTTGATTTTCTGCTTGAGCAATGGCTTGTTCTGCAATTTGCTTTTTCAATTGCGCCATCACTCGTTCTTGCTCAGAGGAAAGATCAGCTGCTGCCGTTTCTTTGAGACGAGCAATATCTCGTTTGCTTTGTTCCTCAATTTCAGCTTTAAGGGTTTTAGCTCTTTCGGTGGCAGCTTGGCGAATGCGCTCGGCTTCTTTTTGAGCTTGAGCTAAGTTTTCTTTTTCTTTAGCTAACGCTTGGGCTGCTTCACGTTGTTTTCCTTCAGCCTCTTGAATTGCTTCAGCAATTTGATTACGTCGCTCGCTAAGGATATTTCCGACAACTTTACGACCATAAAAGACCAAAACCCCGATCAGAATGGCTAAATTGAGAATGTTACTTTCTAAGAAGTCGAAGTGGAAACCGATGAGAGCTTCCCCTTCGGCGTGACTTTCAGTGGCTAATAATAAAAAAGGATCGATCATACCGGTTATTCAAGTCAACGGACAGTATCGTTATTTGACTAATTCTGGCCCTAAAAGTTTTTCTAGAATTTGACGACTTAAGGCATCAACCTGTTGTTCTAGGGTTTTTAGAGCCTCTTGGCGTTCCTGCTCAATTTCTTGGGCAGCGGCCTCTTTTTTGGCTATGGCTTCTTTTTGGGCTTCGGCGACAGCTTCTGTTGCCAGTTGCTTCGCTTCTGCTTGGGCTTGGGCCACAATGTCTTGAGATTGCTTACGAGCGTCTGCCAGTTGTTGTTGGTACTTGGCAGCGAGTTCTTTAGCTTCGGCTAACTCTTTTTGTCCACCGGTTTCTTTTTGGCGGATGTAGTCAGCCCTTTCGTCTAATGCCTTATTCAAGGGCTTATAAAAAATGGCGTTAAGAATAATCGCCAACAAAACAAATTGCAATGCCATCAAGGGCAAAGTTGCATCAAAATCAAACATGGTTCACCCATCTACGTCTTGGTTTTTTTAACGCTTTTTTTGATGCAGAGACAGCACAACGGCTGTCTCTACTATTGGATTAGGTTTTAAGCAAAGGGGTTAGCAAATAAAAGAACTAACGCGATTACTAGACCATAGATGGTCAAAGATTCCATGAATGCTAGGGTTAACAATAAGGTTCCACGGATTTTTCCTTCTGCTTCAGGTTGACGAGCAATACCAGATACAGCCTGACCTGATGCGTTTCCTTGACCGAGTCCAGGTCCAATGGAACCTAAACCTACAGCTAAAGCAGCAGCGATAACAGAAGCAGCAGCAACGGTGGGATTCATGTTAGTTCTTCCTCGAATTTTATTGACAGTACAAATTGCAAGCTAATGGTTAGCTTAAGAGTTTAGGAGCGCGAAGTTTCCCAATGGGATGACGAAGTATGGTGAACTCCCAATCGGTAAGGATTTGAGATGTCGCAAGAAAATGTTTAATTTAACTTTTCTCGCTACAACTTCTCATGTTATTGTCTTACGTTTTGGTCATTTTTGTTCAACAGATATTCGTCTGTCTCTTTATTTACCCCCAAAGATTTTACCTTTAAGCGTGTTCTTCTTCTTCTTCGGACTCGATGGCCTCATGAATATAAGCCCCTGCTAAGGTGGCAAATACTAAGGCTTGGATGGCACTGGTAAATAATCCTAAGGCCATTAGGGGTAATGGCACAAATAAGGGTACTAAAAATACAAGCACCGCTACTACCAATTCATCGGCCAAAATGTTTCCGAAAAGACGGAAACTTAGGGAGAGGGGCTTGGTAAAATCTTCTAAAATTTTAATGGGTAGGAGAACGGGAATTGGCTGGACATAATTAGCAAAGTATCCTAGTCCTTTTTTACTCAAACCAGCGTAAAAATACGCCAAAGAGGTCAATAGGGCTAAGGCTACGGTGGTATTAATGTCGTTGGTGGGGGCAGCTAATTCTCCTTCGGGAATTTCTATCAGTCTCCACGGTATTAAAGATCCTGACCAGTTGGAGACGAAAATGAATAAAAATAGTGTCCCGATAAAAGGCAACCAAGGACGATAGTGTTTTTCTCCTAACTGAGTTCTCGCTAAGTCCCGCAAAAATTCTAGAACGTATTCCATGAAGTTTTGCATCCCGCTAGGAACCCTCTGTATATTTCGGGTTGCTAATAATGAAGCGATAATCAATAAGGCAATGACTACCCACGAGGCTAAAAATACCTGTCCGTGTAATTTTAAGTTGCCAATCTCCCAATACCAGTGCTTACCCACTTCTAAGGCAGCAAGGGGTAAGGTGTCTAAAATGCGTAAACCATTTAACATTGTCATTGGGTAGAATTTACCGAATCTGGTTACGAAATTAAGGTTTAATCGCTTTTGGAATCTAAGTCCATTACACTTTGGATGGTGTAGGCGATTATGGCGACTTTATAAGTCAAAAATCCCAAAAATACTGGGAAAATATGCAGTTGTTGCCATTGACTGGCTACAATAATCATGGCAGCAAAAATGGCTAACCCTTTGGTGCCAACTTTTTGTTTTGATGTGCCAATTTTCTCTACTTCTCCTGCAAGCAATTTTAAATAAACAATGCCAACACAAGCCCCTAAAAGGTAGTTAAGGGCTAAATTTAGAGAGTAAAATATCCACACAGACACAAAAATAATTCCAGTTAAAACTAAACTCAACAGCAACAGGTTACGTTGTAGTCGATAGTAGTCTTCCATGGAATCAGTTTTAGCTGATGCTGTTTCGGCTGTTTGGGATGTTGTTTCAGTCAATGGCATACAGTCACAAAGAAAGTGCTTTGACATTCCACTGCGTAAACGCTAATGGATTCTTGGGCTGAATCTTGCCTCAACTAGCTATGCTAATTTTGGTCTTACAGTCTCATGTCTAGTCCGACTACACTTTTTACAGCAAGCACTCTGATGGACTACTCCCCAAGCGTAAATTCGGGTATGCCCTACCCTATATAAAAGGTTTTATAGCAAACCAGTGGTAATAATATCACGTTGAGGCGACAAGATGAACACGAAGCAGTGAAGTTACCATCACGAAATTTAGATAATTTAGGAATTTCAGTCCGAAAATACTGATAAATTTCTCTAAAACAACAGTGATCGAAGGTACGATAATAATAAGTTATGGTTTTAATTCGTGTTTTACTTATCTTTTTTTGTGATTTACTTCTACAACAGTATGAACATTCCCTCTAGGATAAAAATCACCTTTTAAGGTTGCTTCTAATGGGTCGCAAGCTGCTACGAAATCATCTAAAATTTGATTAATTGATTCTTCATGAGAAATGTAGCGATCACGGTAACTATTAATGTACAATTTAATCGCTTTTAATTCTACCACTGTTTCATTGGGAACATACGTTAAATGTAAGGTTGCAAAGTCAGGATAACCGGAAAACGGACACTTACAAGTAAACTCAGGTAAAGTAATATTAATGGTATAATAACGACCCGTACGAGGATTAGGAAAGGTAATTAATTTTCCCTCTTCAATCTCCCGTTCTCCATATTTCATTTTTGAAGTATCAGCCTTAGAAACTTGTGTCATGGCAATATCTTTCATAACTTTCTTATCTATAATATAACAGGTTAGTAGTTAATCGCTATCAGGCATTAATTATTAATTACTAACCAGCCAGATGACGAATCTAGTTCCTGTATTATTTTCTAAATTAATAGGACTAGATAATTCAATCAATCCTCCCATTTGTGTCACTAATTCTTTGGCAATAGCTAACCCTAAACCACTTCCTGAAATATCACTATCTTCTCGGATGCCTCGATAATGTCGCTCAAAAATATGCGCTTGATCTTCAATAGGAATACCATAACCCGTGTCTTCGATTAAAATTCCTTGGTATTTTTTATTATTAATAATTTTTGATAGCCCTAATTTAATTTTAACTTCACCCGATATCGGAGTATATTTAATACTATTATCAATTAAGTTACTAAAAACTTCTCTTAATGCCGAGTAATTTCCCAATACAGGATCTAAATCATCAGACATTTTAATGTTTAAATTAATGCCTTTATTTTCTGCAATAGACTCCGCAGACATAACAACAGTGTCTAATATATCCTGAAGATAAACTAAGGTTAATTCTAAAGATTGTGATGGGGGTAAACTAAGATGACTTTGAGCAGGAATAGTTACAGAATCGGTATTCAAAGTAATCGTTTGAGCCTGATCAACTATCGTTTTTTGGTGACTTTCAAACTCTTTAATTAATTCTTGCAAATGCTCTCCTTCTCGTACTATATTATTGATAATTGCAAGATTCTGCTCGTCTTTTCCTAAGCGTTTAAGTAATAATTTGCCAAATACCTTTAACGCTGTTAACGGATTGCGTAATTGATGAAACAAATCATCAAGGCGATCGCGTTCTTTTTGTTGTTCTAATTGTTGTTCCTTGAGTTGTTCTTGATACCACCCTTGACGTTGATCCAATAAACGTGCAATGGCTAAAGTATCTGCGATTTGTTCAACTTGATGAAATTCTTCTGGTTTCCAAGGATAAGCGTCTCGTCGTGTCACTAACACCCCTAACACCACTTCTTGATACACTAAGGGCAATACAATCTGATAATCTTTTGAATCAAAGCCGTCATTTTCTGGGATAATTAACGAACGGCTGAGATCCGTAGGCAAAGACTTGGACAGGTTGTCTAAAGTTACCTCCTCTTTTTCCTCCCTCAACTGAATTTGATTGTGTGATGATTTCTGTGTTGTTTCTTGTAAGGGATAGATCATCACAGGAATTAAGTTAACTGGTTGCCCTTCTTCTTCTGAGGTTAAATACACTCCACTCCAGTCTGCTTGTAACGTTTTTGCTAAGAGCATCACCTGGGATTGACACAGAGCGATAAAATCTTGACTAGGATTAGGTAGGCTGGCATTAGCAGAAAACATAAGACAAAAAGGACTATTCCATTAACTTTTGTAACAGAAAAATAACTTTTGTAACATCAAACCAGAGGGTGAAGTTGATATAAATCGCTAAATCGAAAGAATGGTCTCATACAGAGATGATTATGAAAATCAAACAATTATGTAAGCAATGCTTGATTTTTAAAAATTAAACAGATATAATGACCTCGGATTTTGTAACTATGACTACAGTGTGTAGTCGAAACAGGAGGTAAAAGGGTTGGCAAGAAAGCGCAAACGTAAAAGTCGTCGTCGCCAAGAAGGCCGGAAAATTCTCGAGCTTGTACCCCAGTATAATATCGAAAGCGGCGAAGATAAACCAGTTACTGCCGCTAGGAAATATATCCATGAAATCGGGATACAACCGCCGGCCTTACTAATTGTAAGACGAAACGAACACACCACAGATAGATATTTTTGGGCTGAGAAAGGTTTATTTGGCGCGCAATACGTCGAAGAAAACCATTTTCTCTTTCCCAGTCTGAAAGAATACCAGCCACAGGTGCCAAAAGCACAGACAAAGACTCCTGCTGTCACTGGTTAACGACGACTAAAGCAAGGAAACAACTCAAATCCCCCCACTGCTATCTAGGGGGATTTTTATTTGCTTGATTATTATATCTCAATTGGCTGATTTTAGGGGAAAATTTTGTTTTAATTGGATTACTTCATCACGATGAGCCGTTAACGTTAATAGACTACCTTGCTGTAATCCTTGTTCAGTGAGGCTTTCAAGAGAGAAAGAGACGGTTTCTATTCTGCCAGCTTTTTTCCAATAAAAAATACCTGCTACGGGTGACAAAAGTTCGAGAGCAAAGAATAAGGGGGTAAGAGGAGGATAAACAAAGGAAAGCACTAACACTAAACAAAGTAGTCCTAATGCTGCCAGAAATGTCAAAAAAATTGCTAAAAATAAACTGGGACGAACTAGCCCTTCAAAGGTGATAGTATCTTGACCCGCATTAGAAGGAATTATGTTGTAAGCTCGTCGGGTAAAATAAGCCTTAAGTTGTTCTAATAAAGAGGTTTTAGGGGTTTTCGAGATCAGTTTAACTTGTTCTGTGCGATCTTTAACCGAGGCGCGAATAAAGAAAAATAAACCGACCATTAAAAGGAGAGTGAGAAAGAAGGTGGAAATTAAAATAGTCGTATTCACAATCGTAAGAATATAAACATTAGAGTATTAAGTTACATTAAGTTATCCTATCATTAACGTGAGTTCGCAGTTCGATATTAAATGTAGTTATTGCCTACACCCCACACCCCACTTTCTAGATATCCTCACCTTGACTACCTAAACATCCACACCTCATCCCCTTTCCTTAAGAAAAACTTTTCGATTCTTTAACCAGAAGCCTTAGCACTCACACCATAAGAGTGCTAAATTAACATAAGTGGGAAAAAGGCAACTACTCTTCTAAATCATTGCCGAAAGTCCCGTCATAAGGCGTTATAGGAGTAACCAGACAAATATGGCAAAAATCGTATCATTTAGTGACGAGTCTAGACGCGCATTAGAACAAGGAGTAAACGCCTTGGCTGACGCGGTTAGAATTACCCTCGGTCCCAAAGGCCGAAATGTATTATTAGAAAAGAAATTTGGTGCGCCCCAAATTGTTAACGACGGAATCACCGTTGCTAAAGAAATTGACTTAGAAGATCCCTTAGAAAATACAGGGGCAAGATTAATCCAAGAAATTGCTTCTAAAACTAAAGAAGTCGCTGGAGACGGTACCACAACCGCTACAGTTATTGGTCAAGCGTTAATCAAAGAAGGGCTGAAAAACGTCATTGCAGGGGCTAACCCTGTGGCCTTACGCCGTGGGATTGAAAAAACCATCAACTTTCTCATCAAAGAGATCGAAACTGTAGCCAAACCTGTCGAAGGAGACGCGATTGCCCAAGTCGCCAGTGTATCTGCTGGTAATGACCAAGAAGTGGGTAAAATGATTGCTTTGGCCATGGATAAAGTGACCAAAGATGGTGTTATTACCGTAGAAGAATCAAAGTCTCTGAGTACCGAATTAGATGTCGTTGAAGGGATGCAGATCGATCGCGGTTATGTCTCTCCTTATTTCATCACCGATCAAGAACGGCAACAAGTCGAATTTGACGATGCTTTAATCTTAATCACCGATAAAAAGATTAGTGCGATCGCGGATTTAGTTCCTATCTTAGAAAACGTTGCTCGCGCTGGTAAACCCCTCTTAATCATCGCTGAAGATGTAGAAGGGGAAGCTTTAGCCACTTTAGTCGTTAATAAGGCTAGAGGGGTTTTAAATGTGGCTGCTATCAAAGCTCCGGCTTTCGGAGAAAGACGCAAAGCGGTTTTACAAGATATTGCCATTTTGACTGGTGGTAGCGTTATTTCCGAAGAAGTGGGCTTAAGCTTAGACACGGTGGACTTAGATATGTTAGGTCAAGCCACCAAAATCAATATTGTTAAAGATAACACCACCATCGTCGCCACCACTGACGATAGAACAAAAGCTGCGGTACAAAAACGGATTGAACAGTTACGGAAACAAGCAGCCGAAACTGATTCCGACTATGATAGCGAAAAGTTACAAGAACGCATCGCTAAATTAGCTGGTGGGGTAGCGGTTATTAAAGTTGGGGCTGCTACTGAAACGGAATTAAAGGATCGTAAACTCCGTATTGAAGATGCCCTCAATGCCACCAAAGCAGCAGTAGATGAAGGGATCGTTCCTGGCGGTGGTACAACTTTAATTCACTTAGCATCTAAAGTAGCTGACTACAAAAACCAACTAACCAATGCTGAAGAAAAAGTAGCTGCTGATCTCGTAGCCAAGGCTTTAGAAGCCCCCTTACGTCAATTAGCTAATAATGCTGGTTTAGAAGGTTCGGTTATTGTTGAACGAGTCAGAGAAACGGACTTTAATGTTGGTTTCAATGCCATGACTGGCGAGTTTGAAGACATGATCGCGGCCGGTATTATTGACCCTGCTAAAGTAGTTCGTTCTGCCTTACAAAATGCTGCTTCTATTGCCGGTATGGTCTTAACCACAGAAGCCCTAGTGGTAGAAAAACCCGAACCCGAAGCCCCTGCTATGCCTGACATGGGCGGTATGGGTGGCATGGGCGGCATGGGTGGCATGGGTGGTATGGGTGGTATGGGCGGTATGGGTATGGGCTTCTAAAAGCTTTTATCCTTCGTTCATCTGTCTATTCACCATAACACCTTGCAAGAGACGCTATAACTAGCGTCTCTTTTTGTAGCGTTGCATCATTGTGGAATGATTTGACACTCCAGTAGGTCGAGGTAGATGTTACGGTCGTACCTCAACCATTCGGAACCCAGGGGCTTTCATGCTCCGATTTTCGGTAAATGGTAAATATAGAATTTAAGAATTTAGTGATCCTTGTAATTTATTGAGAAGAGTTAATGCAGGTTCTGTTCTTTCATAGAGTTTGGGAACCCAGTCATCTCCCCAGAATAGAAAACAACTGGTTTCCCCTTCTAAAATCAGTTCCCTAGCATCTTTGAGGGTTTTTTTGTCTTCTTCGGATAATTGCGCTTCTGACTCTGATAACTGCCAATACCGTTGACTAACTTGACGAATGGTTTCGGCTCCTTCTTTTTGTTGCTCTGAACCTGCCCATTGACTAAAATCAAAGCCAGAGGTTGTCCCCACATTCCAAGCCCCAGTACGCACAAAAGCTGACTCTGTGGGAGGATGTTCTTTAATATATTCAGACAGGGAAACGGAACGAATGGGAACCTCCCCATTCTTAATTTTGTTGATTAAGGGACTCCAAAAATGACCGTAAAAAGCTGATTCTTCGGACATTTGACGGAACCATCCGCCATTTTCTCCATCGGACCAGGTGGTAACTAAGCGAGGTTGTTCGGGGTTGGGGGAACTTTTGACTTTATGTTGCACTTCTTGAGTAAACCAGATAGCATCCATCCCACTTTCTTGCGCGTTAGACACATCCCGTTCACGGGGAATAATGGTTATAGTTGAACCTTCATAAGTGGCTTGATAGGGTTGATAAATATCCACTGGTTTGTTGTCGGGTTGGACATGAACCCCATCAACAATAACATATTCATACCCTGCATCTGCGATCGCAGGGATCATTTCCATACAAAAGGCCATTTCAGGGGGCCAAAACCCTTTCGGCGCACGACCGAACACTTCTTCGATAATTTGACGACCACGAGTTAAATGTTCTTTCCAGTCTTCTTGAGGAATGAGAGGAAAAACAGGATGATAATATCCCATGCCAATTAATTCTACATTGTGAGCCGTCCGATAACTCTCTAACATGGCCGGAATATCGATAAATTTTCGATAACGGTCAATTATTTCAGGATCAAGAAACTGCTCTAACAAAATACCTGAAAAACCGACGTGAATGTTACCTGAATCTTTAAATTGCTGAGCATATCTTACTGCTCTTTCATAACAACGTATAATTAATTCTGCGTCTGACTCATGATGATCAATTAAAAGTTTAAGATTCCCTGGGGGCTGGTGCATATGTAGCCCTAAAGCATGAGAAATTAAGGGTTGTGTCATGATCTTGTCTCTTTTGTTTTCGTCGAGATCCACTCTCTTATTTTAAACTACCTTTCTCTCTGGTTCTTTTTATTCTTGAATAATAAAGCGAGTTGATCAGCTAAAATGAGGAAAATTTTAAACCAACCATATAACAAATAAGGAAAACTTTAAATGAAAACACAAGGTTTAACTTCTATTTTCTCTGTAGTAACCATTGCTGCTACTTCTTTGTTGACAACGTTGATATTTTCTGATCAAACCAATGCTCAAATAGCCTTTTTTCCTTTCATTGCCATTCCTAGTTATCCTTATGAGCCAAGCAACCGCCAACAGAATGAACCAAGCGATCGCCAGAAAGAAGCTATCACTTATTATAAACAAGGGGGGGAGTATCTTAAGCAAGAAAAATGGGATTTGGCCATCTCTAGCTATAATCAGGCGATCACTCTTGAACCTACCTTGCTTGAAGCTTACAATAATCGAGGTGTGGTTTATCAAAATCAAGGTAAATTAGATTTAGCGGTAGCTGACTATACAAAGGCTATCGAATTGAGTCCTAATTACGCTTCTGCTTATCAAAATAGGGCTATTGTTTATCACAAACAACAGCAATTACCACTGGCTTTAGCTGATTATAACAAATTGATTGATCTAGCTCCAGACAATGCGATCGCCTACAATAATCGAGCAATGATTTATGAAGGTCAGGGAAAATTAGATTTAGCCATTACTGACTACACAAAAGCAATTCAATATCAGCCTGAATTTCCCCAAGCTTACCATAATCGTGGCATTGCTTATAAGATGCAGCAAAAACCAGAATTAGCGATCGCTGATTTTACAAAAGCCATTGAAGTTAATCCTAATTACGCCAGTGCTTACGGTAATCGAGGATTGACATATAGTGAGCTAGGAAAATGGAATTTAGCTTTGGCTGATTACGGCAAAACAATTCAGTTAGAGCCTAATGATCCCATAGTTTACTATAATCGAGGCAATCTCTATGCTCAACAAAAAAAATGGAATTTAGCTCTAAGCGACTTCGATAAAGCCATTCAATTGAATCCTGACTATGAATCTGCTTATTATAATCGAGGGCTAGTTTATTCAAGACAACAAAAACATGATTTAGCTATAGCAGATTATACAAAAGCCATTGAACTTAATTCTAACTTTGCTTGGGCTTATTTTAATCGAGGTACAGGTTATATGTTCAAAAGAGAGTTTAAAACAGCAAAAGACGATTTTCAAGAAGCAGCCCAACTTTTTCAAACCCAAAGAAATCAACTCGGCTATCAAAAAGCTATGGAAAGATTACAAAGATTACAGTTATTAATGAATGACTAAAAGGCGTATTTTACAAGAGGAAAATGAAGCGATTCAAAAAAGGCAAGTTTCACCAATCAAAGACCTGAAATTCATACTTGGGTTGGTTCTTATCCTAGGAATTGCTTCATTCCCTATTATTTTTTATGGGATATTCGGCTTTGGAGACTGCCCTATTATGTCAACTGTCAATCAATGTTCTTCTTTTAGGCAAACAGTAGCTGAATATCTCTTTTTCTATACTGTCATCTATACGATTATTTTTCCTTTTTATGTGTTGGTTATCATGTTACTTTTACTATTTATTTTAATTAATTTTATTATTAAAAATAAATGATCTTATCCTCCAATTTGTGACATAGTACGGTTATATATTCCGGTATCATTTCCTGAGTCTCTTTGTTTATAATTTATTTCAGGTTTAATGTTTAATAAATGAGCAACTTTTTCTTTGATTTCTGTTGTTTTAATCTTGTTTCGTAAAAGAGTTTTTAGATCAATTTGTCCCGTTTCATTTAATAAGCAAGGGCGTAACCAACCATCAGCCGATAAACGCATTCTATTACAGCGATCGCAGAAACATTCTGACATTTGACTAATAAACCCTAATGTTCCTTTTGCACCAGGAATTTTAAAGACATCTGCTGGTCCGTTTCCTTTAATATTACTTTCTACTAATCCCCATTTTTGTCTTATTTTTTCTCTTATTTCTTCGGAAGGAACCCAAGCGCGCCCCGCAAAGCGGATCTCTTCGAGATCGCTAAATAATTCAGGGTTTCCAATGGGCATAAATTCAATAAAACGAATGTGCCAATTTTTATCAATACTCAGTTCTGCTAATGCTTCAATTTCCGATTCATTGACCCCAGGAATAACAACTACATTTAATTTTAAGGGATTAAAACCGACTTTATAAGCAGCTTGAATACCTAACCAAGTTTGTTGCCATAGATCGGCTTTTTTATGACCAATAATTGTTTTAAATGTATCTGGATTTAAAGAATCCAAACTAATATTAATACGGTTTAATCCTGCTTTATATAAATTTTCTGCTAAGGATGATAGTAGAAAACCATTAGTTGTCATAGATAGGTCTTCTGTTGCTGTTAATGAAGCGATATCTTTTACTAAATCTACAATATCAGGCCGTAATAAAGGTTCTCCTCCTGTTAAGCGAAATTTAGAGAATCCTAAAGGTATAAATACCTCTTCTAGTAGGGTTATAATTTCTTCATGAGTGAGTAATTCTTGACGTAAAATATAGTCTAATTCTGCCCCTTCTGGCATACAATATTGACAACGAAAGTTACAGCGATCAATGAGGCTAATACGAAGATAATCAACTCTATTCATCTTTTAGGGATTAGGTAAGCAACAAGTCTATCTTTAGTATATCAACTTTACTAAAAATTCAGTTACCAGTGAGTAGTGATCAGTAATCAGTGAACAGTTATCAATTACATTTGATTGTTTAAAAAAGAAGGATTAAATCAAAACAAATAATTATTTATTTTATTTTTTTTGATTAAACCATTCTGTGATTCCATTAGCTAAAGTTGCTGCCAAGTTTTTTTGTTGTTGTGCATCTGTTATCCATTCAAACTCGGTAGGATTAATCATAAAACCTAATTCTAATAATACGGAAGGAGTAATATGAGGACGAGTTAAAGCGAGGTTATTCCAGAAGACTCCATAGGAAGGACGGTTAGCTTTTTCTACTAAATAATCATGCAAAAATTTTGATAAATCTTCCGCTTGGGGATGATACCAAAACATTCCAATTCCTGCGGTATTAATAGCATCTCCATTATCAGGTAAAGCATTATAATGAACCGATAATGCTATGTCAGGTTTTACCTTATTAATCATCGTAACTCTGTCTTGCAAAGAAACATCTTTATCTGTTTCTCTTGTCATATAAACTGTTGCTCCACGCTTTAATAATTCTTGTTTTAATAACGTAGAAACTACCAAATTAACGGACTTTTCAGGATACCCATTCGGACCTTTTGCCCCCCATTCATCTCCACCATGACCAGGATCTAAAAGTATTTTAATATTTTTCAAAGGTTGACTATTTTGACTTTCAATTTTTGGCGGATGACGTAAGGTAAAAACTAGATTTGTACCTTCATAGTTTAGATCATATCCCCACTGTTGATCTGGGTTTAATTCCAAGTAATATTCAATTTTATCAGGACTCACTTGTTGCCAATAGAAGCTTTTAACTAAGGGATCGTATTCTAAACGTATCGTGTCAGTTTCTGCTGTCGTATTATATAAAGTTAATGTAACTTTATTTCCCATTTGATTGATGGAAACAGGAACGGGTAACGTCAAAGGAAAAGTTATTTTAGTTTCTTCATTATTTTTATCAAATTTTGCACTTCTAATAGTTGCTTTTGCAGAGGATAAATTAGGAAGAGTTCTTGTTTCATTTTCCTTAATCCAGGCACCATAATCAAGCTTTAACCAGTCTCCCTCTTGACCAATAACTGATACGATAGTTCCTTTAGGTAAAGGGGTTAAACGAGAATGATTGGTACTCGGTCCTGTTCTAGTGACACCAGCATCTACAACGATTTCAACAATTTTTAATTGATCGGGATTAATAATATTAACGCTTCCTTCTCCTCTTTGGGCAATGGTTTTATTATTTAATTTTAATTGAAAATTGGGAGTTCCTAAGTTACCAATTGTATTAAATTTGGTACAGCCTTGATATTGAGTAATTGAGTTAATAATTGGTTCATTAGAATCCGTTAAAATAGCAGAATTTGCAGGAAGTTCGACTAAGTCAGGTTGTGGGAATAAGGGAATGGTTTGATTAGCAATATTAACAGAAACTTGAGCATTTGGAGAAGCGATCGCACTAAAACAAACAGGGGTATTCGGTAACGCAGAAATTGATTGCTTCGGAATTAAAGAATTATCAGCAAATCCACCACTTTGAGGAATATTCGGAGTAATAGAATTCCGAGTAACCGTTACATTAATGGTTTTATTATTATGGCGTATAACAAAGCGATTAACCCCTAATTTTAAAGGAAAAGATGGGGCAAAATGTCCCTGGTTACTACGCTGTATTGTTTGTCCGTTTACAGTAATTTTTCCTTGAGGGGAAGCAGTTCCAATTAAGAAAATTTTATCAGACGTAGTTTTATGATTTTGGGGAGGATAAGCTAAATATAAAGCTTGTTGTGCATTAGCAGTTGAAGTTATTATCATACCACTTGAAACACTAATAAAGCTTAATGTAGTTAATCCTAAGAATTTTGAGATCATTCCTTTAATCACTCCCTTAATCAATTTATTTTACTCATTTTTCCGAGCTTTGTTCCTAGAAATTGTACACTAGAAATCATTGAGATTAGTCAAAGATTTAGAGGCAACAATGACACTTTCAATGTATCAAGCAGCCATTCCTCCCATGATCCGCAGTTTAAATAGTTTAGTCGGTATTTTAGAAAAAGGTGCAGCCTACGCTGAAGCAAAAAAAATTGAGCCTCAAGTGCTGATTAACTTTCGTCTCTACCCCGATATGTATCCTCTCTCTAAGCAAGTGCAAATTGCCTCAGATATAGCCAGACAGGGTTCAGCAAGACTCGCTGGAGTAGAAGCACCCGCAATGGAAGATAAAGAAATAACTTTTCCTGAACTCATGACTCGACTGAAAGAGACGGTTACCTATCTAGAAACCTTAACTCCAGAACAAATAGACGGCACCGAAACTAAAACAATTGAACTACCAGTAGGCTCAGAAACCTTTACCTTTGACGGACAATCATTCTTATTGTATTTCGTCTTACCTAATGTTTATTTTCACGTTACCACAGCTTACGATATTCTCCGCCATTGTGGGGTAGAAGTGGGTAAGCGTGATTATCTTGGCGTATCTTAAACTCATATCTTGCACCTTCGCTCAAACTAGCTAGTTTAGGGAGGCAAGAGGCAAGAGTGTTTTATTTTGACGCTAACTTATTACAAATTGATTGTCTTCTCGGTAATTATTAAGTTTACTTGTTCTGGTGCAAGATGTGAGTTAAAGGAGGAGTCAGGAGTCAGAATTTTGCTGATTCCCTCCTTATCCTATTAGCTTTAATATTGCTTTTCCTGTAGTGATATCGGGCCTAAATATTTACTTAAATAGGGAGAAAATACCTCATAAATCAAAGTTAATGGTTTGCGATCGTGCCAAAATAAATAATGTCTTCCCCAAAACGGCCCCGTTTCTTGAAACGCTTCTTCTAATGCAGGAGAATGACCATAATAAATCCCTTGAATATCACGATATAATTCCGTATGTAACCGTGATAAACTATCCCAAATAGGTAAAGAACGATTTTGTAGATACTCATCCACATGATTCGCATCCCACCAAGAAGTTGCATAAGCTAATCTTTGTCCAGATGCTGTTCTTAACCACACCTGTCGTCTTAAACGGGGTTCGGGAACGATTTCTATCTGGGGTGGTGCGCCGTCGTCTTCATCCCCAATGGGAGACATATCAATGAGATCAACTTCTGTTTTTTCCGTTGTTAACAATTGTAAATGACGAGTAGGGGAACCATCACCGAGTAATAATATTTGCCACGCAGGGGATAGCTTATCATGGGGAAGTCCACGCTTAACAACGTCTTCATCTCCTTGCCAAATAATATCTAAGGCGTTCCATTGATGGGCTAAAGTGGTTTTATGATAAGGTTTCAAGTTAGCAGTCAAGGTTCTTAATAAAACTTTACTATTCTTTAAGTTTTATCATAGCAAAACCTTTGTCAGTTATCACTTATAAGTTAGTCTATGTTTGGATTTATTGCTTTGAATAAACCCTCAGGGTTTACGTCTCATGACTGCGTTGCTAAAGTCAGACGATGCTTAAATATGAAAAAGGTAGGACATGGGGGAACTCTTGATCCAGCAGCAACTGGGGTTTTACCGATCGCAGTGGGTAAAGCGACTCGTTTATTACCCTTTTTGCCTGAAAATAAGGCGTATAAAGCCATAATTCGCTTTGGTGTCCAAACGACAACCGATGATCTTCAAGGAGAAGTAATTAAATGTCAACCTGTTCCTAATTTAAGTATAGAGCAAATTAAACCGTTATTCAGCCAGTTTTTAGGGGAAATTGAACAAATTCCTCCCATGTATAGTGCCATTCAACGGGACGGTAAACGGTTGTATGAGTTAGCTAGAAAAGGGGAAACGGTAGAGGTTCCTGTAAGAACGGTTAGAGTTGACAAAATAGACGTTTTAGACTGGTATGCAGGGGAATTTCCCGAATTGGTGGTTAATATTGAATGTGGATCGGGGACTTATATTCGAGCGATCGCCAGAGATATAGGGGACAAGTTGGGCGTTGGGGGAACTTTAGCAGCATTAACTCGCACTAAAAGTTGTGGCATGATGCTATCAGAAACGATTACATTAGAAGAGTTAGAAAAACAAACTCAACAAGGAACATTTTCCTTACTTAAACCAGAATTATTGTTAAACCATTTACCTAAAATCACCCTTTCTGAAGAAGAAGGGAAACGATGGTGTCAGGGTCAAAAAATAGTTATCGATCCTATTAATCTTGTTACCTCTTCGGATATGATTCAGGTTCATAATGAACTAGGGGAATTCTTGGGAATTAGCCAAATAATCTTTAGTGATAATCATCAACTTCTTAAGCCAAAAGTTGTTATAAAATAATAATCAATGCCGTCAAAATTTCAAATCTAAAGGTAGTTATCAGTGTTTTGAATCTTTATAAATGTTAAAATAGATGACAAAAATTGAACCAGTAATTAGGATAACTTAACTAACATTTTTTGTACTGTTTTTTTTAGCGTATTTTATCACTTCTCATAACTTTGCTATATTATTAATAATCAACTCTTTATACTGTTCTTTGATCATTTTTCCAGTAAATACCACAACATCAAAATTTAATAATTCCCGTAAATTTTCTAATAAACCTCCCAAATCTAATAACCTTCTATTCTTATAAACTTAAGAGAGTCTAATGGTTCGAGAATATTGGTTAAAATAGAATGACTCATTAATATTGCTCTCATTAAAGCTATTTTTTGCTATCTTAACTCAAATAGTCATTAAAGTTCACGCTACAACACTCTCAAGGTGTTTGATTACTAATTTATAGTTAGCTACAAGAATCGATTTTGTTAACTTCCCTTTTTTTCCACTTCATGAGGGAACTTTATCTAAAAAGATGGGACTGACATCCTAGGAAACCTTGTCCTATGATGAAATTAAGGATGAATTCAGTCTTATCTTACAAAAATTTCTGACTTCTAACTTGTAACTTTTAATATTGAGGGTGTATTATGTTGAACTTAAACTATGCTAAATCAGGAATGGCTAGTGCGATCGCTTTATTAATGGGAATTACCGCATTATCGCCATTTTACAACTTAAAACCGGCAACCGCCCAATTATTACCGCGGCCCTCTCAACCCTCCTTCCCCAGTAACAATTATGGTAATACCAGTGTCACCATTCCTGCGGGAACCCGCATTCCGATGCAATTTCAAAACGGTGAAAGAATTTTAGTGAGTCCGGAAGAAACCTTAGCTATCACCCTAGAAACCGCAGCAACCATCCGTGATAGTAACCGTAACGTATTAATTCCGGCTGGTAGTGAAGTCAATGGAGAAATTCGCCCCGTTCGTGGTGGATCTCAATTTTTTGCCCGTGAAATCATTGTTAATGGTCAACGGTATCCTTTCAATGCTACCTCAAGAGTGGTCAGCCGAACTGAAACCATCCGAGAAGGGGCTAATGTTGGAGAAATTTTAGGGGGTACTGTAGCAGGTGCCGGGGCTGCTGCTATTATTGCCGGGGTAACAGGCGATCGCCGTATTGATGCCTTAGAAGTGTTAGCCGGGGCTGCCGTGGGAACCTTAGCTGGATGGGGTTTACCTGAAGCTGGAATTATCGGCGGTGGAGAAGCAACCGTTATTGCGATCGAACCTGAGCAAGATTTTCTCCTCACGTTACAGTCTAGTTTCTCCATTGCTTCTAATCGCAACTATCAAAACAGTCGCTATCCTTTGAGTTTCCGTTAATCAACGTTTAGGTCAATTAAACAACCCATAGGTATAGTCATCTATGGGTTTTTGTAGATAAGAGAATTTTTACTTTTGATTATTTCAGATAAAAAATCCCTTTTTCTTTAGCTTTTATGATAAACAAGAATCAGGATATTCTATATCTTTTATTATTATTTTTGGTAAAGTATGAACAATTTTAGAACTGTTTCTAATGAAATTATTAAGCCAAAATTGTAAATTACTCAATTCTGAAATACTTAAAAAGTAATGAGATGAATTAACATTATTCATTTTAATTGATGAATTTACTAATTGAAATCTTTTTAACTTTTCAGTATTAGGACAAGAGGAAGTAAGAAACTTTTTAGTCAATAATTCTCCTAAGTACCTACTTACTAACTGGCAAATCCGATTGAACTTGGCTAAAGACTCTTCTACAGTAACTTCAACTTGGGTTTGTAATTGGGTTTTAATCAAGTTATCCATGTCACCAAATTGAGTTTGAGAGTCATAGTAAGCTCCCGTTAAAATTGCTTCTTCTAAATTAACACCATACAAAAAAGCTTGACTTAAATTAGCTCCTTGTAGATTAGCGCGAGTTACAATAGTAGCATCAAGATGACTTTTTTGAAGATTAACTCCTCTTAAATTACTATCAACTAACGATCCGCAAATAATCTCTGTTTCACTAAGATTAGATCCTTGTAGATTAGCTCCATTCAAATTGGCTCTACTAAGATTAGCTCCTTTTAGATTGACTCCTATTAAAATAGCTCCAGATAAATCTGCTTCTGTTAAATTTGCACCTTCTAAATTAGCAAAACTCAGATTAACTCCTCTGAGATTAGCACCTTTTAGGTCGATTCCTGGAAACTCTCTTTCTTTGGAAAATGTGTATTTTTCTTCAATACTCTCAAGGGTGATCATATCAATTATCCTCAATTTTAGCTTAAATTGAAAGGACTCGGTAAATTATTGCGGGCTGTTTTTTGTTGTTGATAAGATACAGAATAAACTAATTAAGAGAAGAAATCGGGGAGGAAATCGGGAGGAAATCGGGAGGAAATCGGGAGGAAATCGGGAATTTTTGATTCAAGGTAACAGATAATTTGATTTCTGATTTCGTTAAAACGGCAATTGTTAGATTTCACATCGTTCTGGGAATACTTCAATTAGGGCAGTATTAGCCGTTAGATCCAGATTAATCGTCCAGGAAGCAGATGCAGCAAATTATTGACTCCCATGAACCGACTCCTAAACCAGAAACAACTAATTCTATCTCTTCTGAATGCTTGCATCAACTCGAACAGCAAAAAGCACTAACAGGGGTTATTGCACGAATTCGAGAATCTCTGGATCTCGACAACATTTTCCAAGCTACGGCAATCGAAGTGAGAGAATTACTAAAGTGCGATCGCGTGGCAGTTTTTCGTTTTCAACCCGATAGTGGGTGGGATGATGGTGAATTCATCTCTGAAGATGTGGATGAGTTATGGGATTCAGTTCTAGCGAAACGAGTACAAGATCACTGTTTTGGGGAACAGTATGCGGTGGAATACGAAAATGGTAAAGTCCAAGCCGTTGCTGATATTCATGATGCTCAACTAAAAGACTGCCATATAAGTGTTCTGAGCCAGTTTCAGATCCGTGCTAATTTAGTTGTGCCGTTGCTTAACCTGCATTATTCATGAAGAAAAAACAAAACCAAAAACATAAGAAATTAGCATCAAAAGCGATTTTTTATTAAATAGATTCTTAAAAAGTAGTGAATTGGCGTAATTCAATCACAGAAAATTAATGGAAGAACAGAAAAAAGACTAATTTAACGTTAGATGGATACACCAATCCTATGAGAGATGAATGTTAGGAAAAAATCAATTGTTTACCCGAAGATAATCGTTGTATTATGCAGAGTATTTCCTCACGAAAAGGACAATGAGCAGCTAATTCTACTAAAGTTCTTCTAACAGAAACAGTCACTTTGGCAGCTATTTTTATGATGGTTTCCCTCAAACGAGAAACTTGAGCCTTCCCCAATCGTGTCCCTTCCGCAGAAGCCCGAAGTTCAAGCATTAAAATATAAGCTGCTTGGCATAAAAATAAGCGAAATTGATTAACAATAAATTTATGGCAACTGAGACGATCTGCATTAATTCCTAGTTTCAATTCCTTGATTCGATGTTCAGAAGTAGCTCCTCTTTGAACATAAAAATTATCATAAATTTCTTGTGCATCTGCCTCCAAATTAGTTACTAAAAATCGAGGATTTGCTCCTTTTTCTAACCATTCTGCTTTCATAATAAGTCGACGAGGTTTTTTCCAACTTTTTGCAGCATAATATACATCATCGAACAAACGAGCCTTCTCTTTAGTCCGAAAATACTGTAATCTGGCTAAGTCAAGAAGATAATTTATTTTCCGTTTTAAAACAGCATTACTACTAAAACCAAAAACATATTTTACATTTTTTTGTTCGCACAGATTAATAATTTCAGGTAAAGAAAACCCTCCATCGCCTCGTAAGATTATTTTGACATCAGGCCAAGCTTTTCTTAAACGCCAAAATAACCATCTTAGTAATCCTAAAACTCCTTTTCCTGCGTGAGAATTTCCTGGTCTTAAGTGTAAAATTAAAGGATAACCACTTTTGGCTTCATTAACTAATACAGGAAAGTAAATTTGATGTCCATAATAACCATGAAATAAGCTTAACTGTTGATGTCCATGAGTGTAAGCATCAAATCCATCTATATCTAATACTATTTGTTCTGGGTTTGAGAGATGATTTTGAAGAAATTTATCGACAAAAAAACGACGTATCCTTTTAATTTCTTGTTTAGTTATTCCATTTTCTAGTCGACTCATTGTCGGTTGACTAGCTAATAATTCTGCTCCCATTTCGGGGACTTTATCACAAATAATTTTGAAAATTGGATCATGTCGTAAGTAATTACTATCATTGGTATCTTCATATCCTGCTGCTATTTGATAGATTCTTTGACTTACTAACTGAAACAGTGAATGTTTGACTTTATGTTGTTCTCTATTATCTTCCAAGCAATTTGAGATTCCTTGGCCAACTTTCAGATTGTCTTCTGCTTGCTTAATTAGCAATAATCCCGCATCCAAACTTAGGTCTAGTCCTGAAAACTTTACCTCCAATGTTTTCTTCGTCTTAAAATTAAAGGGGAGTTTTTCTGAAGACTCTTTCATTAATTATTGATTGATTGATATAACCTTTATTTCTTTATTTATTATAGGCTAAAATGAACTTTTTGTAAACGACTTTTACCTCTTATTTTTGATAGTTAAATAGTCGATAATTAGTAATAGATAAAAATCACAGACTGTTATTGGGGTCAAATCTCCATATTCCTGATGGCATAAGGCTTTCAGGCTTTTTCGCAATTCTCTCATGAATAATGCAGGTTAGAACAAAGACTAAACGATGTTGCATAATCTCTTATCTGATTATCTTAATCAAATCGAACAAAGAATTATTTTTCTTCAAAATACTTATGTAGAACGGTATCAAGAGGAAATTTTGACTTCAAAACGAGTTAATTTAAGAATTAGATTACGTCTTAATCAAACCCATTTATTAGAAATTAATGAAGCAATCATTATCAAAGATAATCAAGTCAAATTTTTAGACTATCGTTATCATTTTCAAGATGAGGAAAATAAGCTAGTTTTTCGTTATGATAGCACTCCTCACTTTCCTAATCTGTCGACTTTTCCCCATCATAAACATTTACCTAATGAAGTAATTAGTTCTCAAAAACCTGATATTATTCAAGTTTTAACATAAGAGGATTATAGTTTAATAACATTGGACTAATTTAATCAAACTGTTAAAAAAGGTGGGTATTCCCACCTTCTAGACTAATAAGTTTTAAGCTTCTTCTTCGTAATATTCCGCTTGTTTTTGTTTTTGAGGAATATTGACAGGACGAGGGTTATAGGGTTCAGCTTCAACATCATCGTCCCAAACATCCCCTTGAACATCATCATATTCGTATTCCTTTTCTCGAAGGGGAGGTTCATAAGACACCGGTTGTTCCCGTCGAGTTTCTCCCCAGTTGTCTTCTTCGTACTCATCCTCATATTCTTCATAACGAATAGATTCTTCTCTTCGTCTGGGGGGAGGGGGAGTAATCGGTTGTTCCCAGGTATCTTCGTCCCAACGTTCCTCCATGACAGGTTGTTTTGCTTGGACAGGAGTTCTGACGGGGATACCAGTCCCTAATTGATTTTCAGGTTTAGCGGTAGGGGGAGAATAGATGTAATCTTCGTCTTCTGTTTCCCAAGGAGGACGACCAATACCTAGTCGTTCAAGAACACCAACCGTCAACTGGGTTAGTCGTTCTTCGGCCCCTTCAAATACAATGAGACGGTTCGGACCACTGCTAACCACTTCCTCAATAGAAATTTCGTATGTACTGAGAACTTGATCAGGAATTTGAGGATATCCTAAAGAAGCGATAATAATCGACAAAACTCGACCTGTTGCTAGATCAAATTGAAAGTCTCTGACGCGGCCTAAGGGTTCCCCTGCTTCTGTAATCACTTCAGAATTAATAACTGGTGAGTACATATCAACGTCAACGGTTTCGATCGCATCTTCGTTGTCTACTAAAATGACATCACCAATCTGCCGAATACTGGTAATGTAGATATATTGGGGCATACCTGATAAGGAAAGCATATTATCCCGTAGTCCCAGGGCAACAACTTCCCGTTGATCGATATCCACTAAAATGTCTTTAACAACCCCTAACTTTTTACCTCCCTCACGGGTGATGACTTGTGTATTAATAAATTCGTTACGTAGTCGGATGTTATCTGTGGTCATTGTATCTTAGGTTAGATTTTGGCTTTCTAGCAATAGAAAAATTAAATAACAGGTAGTTTGGTTTGATGATCAAGCTTAATCGATAATGATAGCTTAATCTCAGTTACCATAGAGTTTAGTTATTAATTTTACGGAGTTTAATCATAATTAAGGTTTTCTAGGAGTTGCTCTTAGGCTTTTAATGACTTTGATGTAACTCCTATGTTCCATTTTAACTAATCCGTTGACATTTGCCGAAATCAGTTATCAGTGACCACCAGTGAAATATATTCTATCTATTGAGTATGGTTTCGTGTCTCAATGTTGCACGACCAAAGTAGAACAAGGTGCATGATGAACCACATAGTTACTCACACTGCCTAATAATAGTTCTGATAAGCCATTACGGCCTCGACGACCGACTACAATTAAATCGGCTTCCCATGTTTTGGCTAAGGTACAGATTTGTTTTCCTGGTTCTCCATAAGTATAGTCTGACTCTGCTTTAATTCCTTGATTAATCGCTTTTTGCGTTAATCGTTTTAACCAAATCTGTAGTTCTTCTAAACTTTCTTGGATTAATTTTTCTTCTAATTCGATCATTTCTTGATTATAAATTGCCCCATATCCTGTCATTTCTGAGTAAATGGGTAAGTCCATATTCCCTCTGAGATTTTCCTGAACAACCGTTAAAATCATTAACTGGCTATTCTGGTCTTTTGCTAAGTACAAAGCAGCGTCAAAAACCTCTTGACTGCTATCTTCTTCTTCTATAGCAACTAAGATTTTTTTGTACTTGGGCGTAACTATTTTAGTTTCTAAAGATTCTGAATTCAGGACTTCTCGACTTTCAACTTGGTTTGTCATAGCCCCCCCTTTGTTATTATCTCTTCTTTTATTTATAGCTTGACATATTTTTCTTAATGTGTATCAATTTTGATAGAAAAGTTAATATATTTAAGTCTATAAAGAATAAACAATTAATTGAGTTTAGTTGCTCAATTTCTTAGAAAGCCAATACTCAAAACTAAAATTTAATTATTATGGCTCAATCTTCCATTACTATTACTATTAAACTATTTGCTATTTATCAAGAAGTTTATGGGGTTCCTGAATTAACACGACAAGTCCCTCAAGAAACAACGGTGAGTAATATTTTATCTGAGTTGATTGAAGAACATCCTCAATTGAAAAAATGGCAAGACATCACTCGTTTTTCGGTTAATTATCAATTTGTTGAAGCTGATACTAAATTACAAGATGGGGATGAATTGGTGTTTATCCCTCCTGTTAGTGGCGGTTAAATATAAGGTTTTCATTTGAGTTGTAAAATTCCTTCTTAGTTCAAGGTAGTTTACAGCGATAAGGATAATCAAACTCAAGTTATTTTAAGCCATGATAAATAATAAACTTCATAATTTAATTGATCAATTACAACAAGATACTTATGAATCTATTCCATTATTAATTGAACTTGAACTTTCACCGCTTCTAGTGGTGAAATTGCTCCAGTTAATAAAGTCAGATTATGGAATTCCTTATTTAATAAATCTTACTAAGAATAACAATTCATTAGCCCGTTATCAAGTTCCAGAAACCCTCAGAATAATTGATAGTCTAAAAGCAAGACAAGCTTTAAATGAGTTATTAACCAATCATACTTCTCCTAAAATGCTTTGCTTAGTCATTAAAGCATTAGAACAAATCGGAACCGATGAAGTTGTGGATTATTTACAAAATGCTATTGAATGTCCTTTTAAAGAAGTTCATTTAAGTGCTATTTATGCAATCGGAAAAATTGGTACGCTCAAAGCAATTAATTCTTTACAACAGTCAGTTTTTTATACAGAAGAGATTAAAAATTTAGCGCAAAAATTATTAAGAGAAATAGAACAAAAAAAACATATAAAATCTATCAATTCATGGCAAATAGAAGAAAAGCAACAACAAAATAACTCGAAAATGTTAGCTACTAAGCGATGGAATAAATTACAAAATAAACTCAAAAAAAGAAATATTAAACTTCATCTTGATATTTTTCAAAAAGCGATCAAAGACGTTTTTCTAGAAGAAAAATATGAAAGGGATCAACTCAACTTAATTTATCAATTAGGAACAACCAAAAATTTGACTATGATTCCTTACTTATGGGAACACTTATGCAAATATAAGGGAGAAGATGAATTTCTGATTAATTTAACTATAAATACAATTTTAAATTTACAAAATCAATTACAAGATGAACAATTTTCTGATAGATTTGGTTTATCACTTCAAGCTAAAAACAAACTAAACCGAGAAAAAAAATCAAATCCTTCTGATTTTAATTCACCTCTGAAGGAGAAAGAACTTGAACGCATTGAACAGAAAATTAAAATTAGTCTTCCTCAAGATTATCGGGAATTTTTATTAGAATTTTCCAATGGAGGTTGGGTTAATTGTTGTAAAATATTAACTTTACAGAATTCGTTACATAGGTCTACATCTATCGATTCACTTTTTATACCTGACTTTCATATGAACAAAGGTTATCAAACTGGAATTCTGCAAATTGCTGACTTAGGTTGTGGTCATGGAGTTGGTTTAGTTTTAACTGGGCCAGAACGAGGAACTTTATGGTCTTTAGGTGATTATCATTATCACGAACCTTGGTTTAGTCAGAGTGATATCATTAAAATAAATTATCCAAATCCTTCACTTGATCCGATAATAACTAATTATTCAATCTATCATCCGTATCGTTTAACTTTTTCTCAATGGTGTGAAGAATGTTGATATTACTCAGAGGAATTGATATTAATTAATAAAGTATCATCATTAATTCTTGTTGATATTGTTTAGTTAAAGGGTGAGTATTACCCAATAAATTAAAGATAGAAATCATGGCTTTCCTTGCACCATCATTTTTATACTGTCGGTGGTTTTCTACCATATTCAAAAATAATTTTAAAGCTTCTTCGTAGTTTTCACTCAATGTATATTTTGCACCTTGAGAAAATTGTTGATCTAACTCATTTTCTCCTTCTATATTAGCCATTTTTTTAAACTCAATTAAACTTTTCATTCCTTGAGCTTTACTATAATAGTCTTTTTGTTCAACCCCGATAGTTGATAACATTTTGTCTGCATCTTCTAAGCGGTTAAGACGGATTAAAAAGTTAGCTGCTTCAATAATCAACTGAGGGTTATTAGGATATTTAGAGAATAACTCATCTAATAATTGTTTCGCTTTCGCTGCGTCTTTCTCAGTCATCGCTTGACGCATTTCTTCAATTTTTTTATCTAACTCAGAAGTTAAATTGTATTGTTTGAGTAAGTCTCGAATTTCTGCTTCTGGTAAAACTCCAACGAACCCCTGATTAATGTTTCCCTGAAAAGCAATTTTTACATCAGGAACTCCTTCGACAGCGAACTGTTGAGCTAAGTTAGGATGAGCATCAATGTCAATAGTTGCTAAAATAAAATCATATTCTTGCAGTAATTTTTCTAAGATAGGTTTTAATAGTTTGCAAGGACCACACCAAGTGGCAAAAAAATCAATTACCACTGGTTTACTATAAGAATTTTCTATGACTTCTTTGTGAAAGTTACTCGGATCAACAACAACAGCGTAACCCATATTTTAATCTCCTTATTTTAATTATTTATACTTCATATAGTTCTAAAGGAAGACCATCAGGATCTTGAAAAAACGTAAATTTCTTGTTTGTCAATTCATCTATTCTAATGGGTTCAATTTTTATTCCTTTTTAAGTTAATTGTGTAACCATTGTCTCTAGATTTGCAACAGCAAAAGCCAAATGTAAATGTCTCAAGCCACAAGCTTCGGGATAACTAGGTCTTTTTGGAGGATCACAAAAAGAAAATAATTCAATTTGAGAACTGTCACGAATTTTGAGATCCAGTTTATAAGAATTTCGTTCTTTTCTGAACGTTTCTTTGATAATAAATACCCCTAAAATTTCAACATAAAATTGTTTTGATTTTTCGTAATTAGAGCAAATAATCGCAACATGATGAAATCCCTTAATAGTCATAACTTTATTGTTTGATTTTAGCTGAGAATTACCCTAATCCTATATTATTTATTGTTTTCTTTAACAAGTTAATGTTACCTATCCATTCCCTGTTCCCTATTCACTCTATTGAGAATGAGCGATTATTCTCATAAACTGTAAAGGAATGTAACGAGAGATGTTAAGGTGTATTGCAAAATCGGCTAATTTTCGCAGATTGACCCCATAAAAGCAAACGTCCATGATACGATGCAATCCGTAATCCCTTCTGGAATTAGGAGAATAGCCTTGGTTTTACGGGTAGCTGTTGTCGGTTCAGGGCCGGCCGGATCTTCCGCCGCCGAAACATTAGCAAAAGCTGGCATAGAAACATATTTATTTGAACGAAAATTAGATAACGCGAAACCTTGTGGGGGTGCCATTCCCCTATGTATGGTGAGCGAATTTGATTTACCCCCTGAAATTATTGATCGACGGGTGCGGAAGATGAAAATGATCTCCCCATCCAATATTGAAGTTGATATTAATCTCGATCGCCAAGACGAATATATTGGAATGTGTCGTCGGGAAGTGCTTGATGGCTTTTTACGCGATCGCGCTGCAAGTTTAGGGGCTAATCTGATCAACGGAACCGTTTATCAATTAGATATTCCTAAAACAAGCAATGGTGCTTATACGCTCCATTATGCCGATCATTCCAACGGTAATGCCCTAGGAGAAAAGAAAACCCTGCAAGTTGATGTTGTCATCGGTGCGGATGGGGCTAACTCTCGCATTGCCAAAGCCATTGATGCAGGAGACTACAACTATGCGATCGCTTTCCAAGAGCGTATTCGCTTACCTCAAGACAAAATGGCTTACTATGAAGACCTAGCAGAGATGTATGTGGGTAATGATGTTTCCCCTGACTTCTACGCTTGGGTATTCCCCAAATACGACCATGTGGCCGTTGGAACGGGAACCATGAAGGTCAACAAAACCCTTATCAAAGACCTACAAGCAGGAATTCGCGCTCGTGCAGCCCGAAGACTCGAAGGCGGTGAGATCATTAAAGTAGAAGCTCATCCTATCCCAGAACATCCTCGTCCCCGTCGTGTTGTGGGTCGTGTGGCTTTGGTAGGAGACGCAGCAGGAACCGTTACTAAGTCCTCTGGGGAAGGTATCTACTTTGCTGCAAAATCAGCCCGTATGTGCGCTGAAACCATTGTAGAAATGAGTAACGCCGGTCAACGCATTCCCACTGAAGATGATTTAAAAGTATATCTCAAACGTTGGGATAAACAATATGGTATGACCTACCTAGTCTTAGATATTCTACAACGGGTCTTCTATCGTACCGATGCCACCCGTGAGGCGTTTGTAGAAATGTGTGCAGATAAGGATGTACAACGGATGACGTTTGATAGTTATCTCTACAAAACCGTTGTCCCGGCTAACCCCTTAGTGCAGATGAAAATTACCGCTAAAACCATCGGCAGTTTACTGCGAGGCAATGCGTTAGCCCCATAGTATTTTTATCTGATTAAGTCAAGTGTTAGGGTGAGTAAAACTCACCCATTTTTTTTTGATAAAATTGCAGTAATATTTTTTTCTCGTTCTACTCCCTATTACTTGCAGATAATTATTATTTAGGACTCTTTCATGTCATCGTCAAGGGATCATTCAATTTCTATTCAACTAACTAGAAAAACAGCTATCTCTGAATTGTTAGAAGGGTGGCAATATTGGCTAGATTTAGGCTTGATTTCTGAACAGAGAGTTTCTGCTAGATTGATAAGTAGTAATGATTCGTTTGAAGTTAATTTTAAAAAAACTCTAAGTATCAGTAATTTAATTGAACAATTGCAGCTTTTACAAGAGGTTGATTCTGTTTCTGAGGAAACACACTTTAATTTAACAGTTAAAGTTCAAGCAAATAATCCCTATATTTTACAAGGATTAGAGCATTGGTTAGGGTTAGGGTTATTAAATAATCAGCAAGTTAAAAATATTGCCCAAAAAGACTTAAGTTGTCAGATTCCTGATGTTGTTCTGCAACCTGCCACCCCTGTAACAACGCCTTCAACTTCGTCTTTATCTGTTACTAAATCAAACGTTTCAAAGGCTCCTAAGCGACGTAGAAATATTCCCAATATTCCGCAAATGGTTCAATCTTTAATGGCAGAATTAAGTGTCATTTGGTTGCTGTTGTTAGGGGTGTTTATGGTAGTGGTTTCTTCTGGGGTAATAGCAGCAAGTTGGTGGGAAACATTTCCAGCCGTTTTACAATATGGCATCCTTTGGTTATATACGCTAGGGTTTGGGTTGGCTAGTTGGTGGACAGGAAAACAAGCTAATTTAAGATTAACAACTCAAGCATTACGAATTGTTTCTTTATTATTAGTTCCTATTAATTTTTTGGCTATGGATAGTTTTCCTCTATGGCATACTTTTTTAGGATTAATTGGAATGTTTATAGGCAGTCTATCTTTAACTATATTAACGATTAGTTTATTTAAAGATACGTCTCGATCTCATTCTAATTCTTTACCGTTACTCAATCATTTAGGCTTAACCTATTTACATTGGGGATGGACTTTACCAGGAATTCCTATAATCGCAACTTATATGGGGGTGATTGGCACAACAATTATTACTTTGATTTCTCCTAATAATACTAATACTAATAAAAATAATTTTCTTCCTTTTAGTCTCAGTGAAGCAATTATTATTTATGCCTTAATTATTCTCTTGGTTAGGGCTGTTTTTATTACTCAAATTAATGTTTTTGACTTGGGTTTAGCTATTGGTTTATGCGGGTGGTTAATGGCATGGCGATCGCCTCCAAAAACTCCTTGGAAATGGTTGGGTAGTGCTACGTTAATGCTCGGATGGTTATTATCTGTTTTTGTGGTTCCGGCACAAGCGATCGCTATTAGTTTATTGGCTATAATTTGGTTAGGAAAACGCTTAAAAACGTCTGGTTTGCGTCGTGATATTATCTTGATTTTTCTCATTGGTTTACAAATTCATTGGTTAATTTTCCGTTTAGATATTCTTCAAAATATAGTTGCTACTATTATTAATTTTACTAACACTAATGATTATCCTTTCGTTTTAAGTAGTGTATTTCTTTTTCCTTATCTCTTATTAATGGTATTAGGACGATATTTTTTAATCAAAAACAATAAAATAAAATTGTATAATTTCACCAGTCAGCTTACTTTTTGTTTCGGTATTATTTTAACAAGTATTAGTTTAATTAATCCTTTTATTAGAACAATTAATTTAATGTTATCTAGTTTAACATTAGCCTATGAAACGAGAACTAAACTAAAATATAATCGACGTTTTTTTATTAAACCATTAGCACTCATAACTCATGTAAGTTTACTATTAACTTTATTTTCTGCTATGAATTATTATTCACCTCATCTTTCTCTTAATATTTGGTTTCTGATTTTATTAGGATTAGGGACTATCGAAATTTTAGTATCTTTGATTAGTTTTACTGAAGAATCTTTAATTAAATTAATTAATAATAACTCTTGGAATCTAGGGCTATTATTAGCCATAATATCCTATGGTTTATTGTGGTTTCAATTACCCGTTAATTCGCCATTTTGGGGATTAGCTTGGTTAACAGTTCCCTCATTATTGACTGCGATCGCAACTTGGTATTTACCCAGAAGAAAATTAGCAAGTGAATTAAGTGTTATTGCCATCTGTTTAACACAAGCATTAACGATTTATTTCCCAGAAACTAGATTGATGGGGCTAATCATTGGTACTATTTTAATGATTATTAATACCCAATATTTACGTCATTTGTATTCAGTTATTATTACTGTTGGTCTAGGATTAACATCAGTTTTCTTCTATTTATATATTCTTAATTTATCGACTTCTTTATGGATACTTTCAGGAGTCATTATTACTCTACTTTTATGGTTTATTCGTCATGTTTTGAGTGAGAATACATCAGAGTTGACATTCATTTATGCTCAAGTTTTTGATGGTTATGCTTATCTTTTATCTCTAATTGGTTTAATTAGATTATTTGATGTCGGTTTGGTTTATACTTCGACAACTAATGTTTTAATCTCTTCTGTCATTTTAATGGGAAGTGTAACTTATCGCAGTTGGCAACCCTCTTTTAGAAGAAATCAATTACCATTATGGTACAGCATATTAGTGTTAGCAGTTGTCCCTATTCCTGCTTTATCATTATCATCATGGGGATGGGTAGAGTTAGCCATTGCTACTATATTAATGGTAGTACAAACACAGATTTTTAAGCAGCTTAATACTGCATTTATTACCATTGGATTTTTCCTAGAATTAATTGTCGTTATTTTAGAAGATAATGGCATTAAATACGGAGAGCAATTTTGGCTACATTGGTTATTATTTTCATCAATCATTACTTGTATAGTTTGGATAATTTATCATCTTGTTGATCATTATCAAGTTAATTTTCTGAATCATTATAAAAAAGCATTAAACTTATGGGGAATAACTTTATGTACGTTAACCGTTATAACTATTTCTATTCTTCGATTATCAACGGATTATCTTTTAAATAATAATCTTATTTTACTTATCACTCTTAATTTAATTATGATAAGTATCTCTTATGGAAGTTGGCACAATAAAAGTAGAAAAATTTTTTTATGGTCAAGTATTATTGTAATTTTAACTATACAATTTTTAACTCCTAATTTTTTAATAGCGAGAATTATTACATCAGCAACAGGAACTATATTACTTTTTGCTTATAGTTACTTCTTGCCTTATTTTATTACGGCATTTATCACTGTTGGTATGACACTATTTTGTCGTTCTCTTATCCTCCTAAAACCTATACAAATTATTGACTTACCTATAATTCCTATCTGGATAGTAAGCGATAGTATTACCCTAATGATTCTTTGGTTGGTTTGGAGTTATTTAAAAGAAAAACCTCAACCTTTAGTTAAGATTTATGGGAAAGTGGTTGATATCTGGGGAATGATAATCTGTAGTTTTATGTTAACTACTTTAACTTTACATTCTGTTGCTATTTACTGGAACTATATAAATTCTTCTATTACCGTTATTTTAGCCATATTTATTTTATTTTTAGCTATAATTTATCGTGCTAGAAAAAGTCCTAATAATTTGACGTTTTATACATTAGGATGGACATTAGAATTATTGACAATTAATGTTACAACTAAGTTGAGTCAATCTTTAATCTTATTAGCTTTTATCAATATTCTTCTAGGTATTTTATTTCAAATAATTGGAGAATGGTGGCAAAAAAGAACAGGACAAACACAATATTTAAGCAGTTTACATATTTTGCCTCTTTTATATGGAGCATTAGGAACCGCATTAAGATGGAATTTTTTAAATAGTTTCACGGGTTTAACATCTTTTGGTTTAGCCATAATTATTATTGGGGTTGGACGTAGGAAAGAACAGTTTAAACCCTTAATTTATTTAGCACTGGCAATTATTTCCTGTTCTGCTTATGAACTATTGTTTTATCAAATTTCAGACTTATCTTGGGGTGATAAGTATTTAAGTATGGCAGCATTAGCGACAACAATTATGTATTTTTATCGCCTTGCTTCTACTTGGTTATCTTCCTATCTTCATTTAACTCCCAGAGAGTTAAAAATTGTTGCTCATTTACACTGGATTTTAGGTAGTGTTTCTTTAGGGTTGTCTTTGTTATATCCTGTTCAATCACAACAATTAATCGGCTTAACTTCTAGTTTCTTTTTAACACAATATGCTATTTTAGAAGGACGAAACTTTCTCGACAAAAGACAAGGAGAAATTTGGGTTTATCTAGGATTTTTAGAAGCAGGGGGAACAGCAATTTATGGTATTTTGAATTTCCCATCTGTTTTATTATCGAATATAATAGGCTCGATTCTTTCATTATCAAGTATTGTAATTTATACTTTGCCTTGGAGACAATGGGGATGGTCAAAAAGACCTTGGAATCGATTAGCTTTTACACTACCCTTAATAGGAGTTATAAGTAGCTTCAATTTTCTTACTTTGGTTCTTGCTTCTATTTGTTATGGTATTCTGTCTAAGCTTTCTAATAAACCTCGTTTATTATATCCAAGTTTACTATTACTAAATGTTGCTGTCTATAACAATATTCGTATAGTCCCTCAACTATCTCCCTTATTATATTCAAGCTTATTTTGTTTATCTCTTTTATCAATTATCTTTTTTGAACCTTATTGTCAAAGAGAAGAAGGAAAATTAATTAGACATTCTCTTCGTCTTGTCGCAACAGGAATTTTGTGTACTGTTTCTTTTTCATTTTATAGAGAACCGGGTCTGATTCCAGGGTTATTAGGACTTACTTTAATTATTGTTGGTTTAGGGTTAAAAACTCGTGGTTTTTTATTTAGCGGAACCGTTACATTTTTAATCACTGTTTTCTATCAATTAGTGATTGTTAGTTTGACTTATCCTCTGTTAAAATGGATCGTAGGTTTATTATTAGGATTACTGTTCATTTGGATTGCTGCCAATTTTGAAAATAGACGGACTCAAATTAGTACCCTAATTAATCATTGGATGCAAGAATTTGAAACATGGGATTAATAAGAGGCAAGAGGCAGGAGGCAGAAGGCAGGAGTTAAGTGTACCTCACTCGTTAAGAGAAACGCTATATAATAAACAAAAGACATAGTTAATTCAAATAGAAATAAGACAAAATCTACCTCCTATATTGTTAGCGTAGTGAGAAAGACTTGTACTGAGCTTATCGAAGTATGATCTCGCATTTCTCTATCTTAAACTTATTTGAAACAACTATAATTAACAATAATTGAAATTAAGCTGATAGGTAATGGCTAAAAGTTCTCTTAAAAATGATAGTAATATTACTCCGATTCCCTCTTGGCTAAAACGTCCGATTGGAAAAGCAAGTGAACTTTCTACCGTTCAAAAAATTATTAAAACTCGTAATATTCATACCATTTGCGAAGAAGGTCGCTGTCCCAATCGTGGAGAATGTTACAGTAAGAAAACAGCAACCTTTCTATTAATGGGGCCGACTTGCACCCGTTCCTGTGCTTTTTGTCAAGTGGATAAAGGTCATGCACCTATGACTCTAGACCCCCAAGAACCCCAAAAAGTAGCAGAATCCGTTAAATTATTAGGATTAAGCTACGTTGTCCTTACCTCAGTTGCAAGAGATGATTTAGAAGATGGTGGAGCTAACTGGTTCGTTAAAACCATGACTGCTATTCGTAACCTCAACCCCCAAACTCAAATCGAGATATTAACTCCAGACTTTTGGGGAGGACAAGGAGGTAAAAAAAGTCAAAAAGAACGAATTGCTACCGTTGTAGAGGCAAAACCAGCTTGCTATAACCACAATATTGAAACAGTGCAGCGTTTACAAGCTCCAGTAAGACGAGGAGCAAAATATGAACGATCGCTCGATGTACTGAGATGGGTTAAAGAAATAGATTCGACCATTCCCACAAAATCGGGGTTAATGTTAGGTCACGGGGAAACTGAAGCGGAAATTATAAAAACGTTAAAGGATTTAAGACGGGTGCGATGCGATCGCATTACGTTAGGACAATATATGCGTCCTTCTTTAGATCATATTCCAGTGCAGAAATATTGGACTCCTGAAGAATTTGAAAAGTTAGGGAATATCGCTCGTTCTTTGGGTTTTTCTCATGTTCGTTCTGGTCCATTGGTTCGTAGTTCTTATCATGCAGGAGAAGAGAGTTAATCAGCACTATCAACAGTTGCTAGGACCACATTATCTTGTAGATCGAAAGCTGAAGAGCTTTTGTCCTTTGATCCTAGTTCAAACAAATAAATAGCTTGATTTTCAGCAAGTTTAATTTTTCCATCCTCAATATAGTCTGTCAAAAAGGACTCGATGGTACTTTGATCACCAAAAGGGGCAACATCAGGTACCGGATCTCCATTCACGAGAACTTCAACCTGTTGGTTGTCTGCATCAGCAGTAGACGTTTCTAGATAATATTTACCACAAACTGAGCGGTTTCCTGCGATCGATTCTACATCAAAGGTCGTTCCTGATTCTTGATTAGGTAAATTGAGAGGAGAATCAGTATCCCAAGTTTGTTTAGTTTCATTAATGTAAAGATTCGTGGTTACAGGAATATCTACCCCTCCGGCACCACAGGTAATCTCACCCCCCAATATTTCAAATTTTATATCTGCTGATTGTGCAACGGTTAACTTTTTCCCATTAATTGTAAATATAGGTGTATCTTCGTCGGTAAAACCTTGGACTATATTACTCCTCGCAAAAGCCATTGTTTCAACTTGATAATTGACATCTTCTTGCCAAGTTTTATTACTGGTAGTGGTTGCTAAATTAAGCTTTACCAGTTTTCCTTCGGGGTTAACACAAGCATTAAATCCTTCAGTTGAATTAGTCGTGTTACTAGGTTGCCAACCTGTGTCACAAGTAGGGGTTTGTGCAGTGTTATCAATACTATCAATTAAGATAGAAGACTCCCAATTTCCAGGGTTATTAATTTCTGCTGGATCGTACTCTCCATTCTCATCCAAAGGGGGTCCCCATCGCTCAATTACATCTGGCCCTTCCCAAACCTCTGTATCTCCAATGGGTCTTGTATAGTAAATAATCCGTTGAGGTACATCAGCAACTTGAAAAACTAGAATAGGTCTTGCTCCAGTGGGAAGGGTGAAATCAGGAGCCTCAGCTAAAGCTGCAACCGCATCGGACTCAATTCTTCTTCCTAATTTGACTTCATCTGTGAGAAATTCTACCGCTCGATTGGAATTATATTGAATGGTCTCTTTTGCTGCTGCTTTTTGATCCGTACCTATGATGTACACTAACCCCCATCCAGCCATACTAACAACCAAAGCCATTAAAGCACTTCCTAGTAATAATTCAATTAAGGTAAAACCAGTATCAGGTTTCTTTTCTTTGATAAGGGGTAAGATTTTATTAATATTCATAAGATTAATTTATTCAAAATTTTGGGTATTCGTAAATAACAATTTATCATTTTTTTTTTAATCCTGCAAGTATTTACTCATCCATTCTTTTGAGTTTGAACTAATAAGTTTTTAAAGTTTTCATGAAGTAGTCAGTGATTATCTTAAAGATACAAACAATAATTAGACTGTTACAAAATAATCAAGAGTAAAATTACAGATTTTAGAATTTAATTTCTAAGTAAATATCTTTTAATAATCTATTAAAAATAAAAAAGATAATATATTTTCACTAAAATTACTTAGATCAAAGCCTCAACTAAATTCAGTATTAGTACCGAAAAAAGCTGAGGCTAATTAATCAACTAATAAGATCAAATTAACTAACTATCACAAAGATACCGTTCAGCAAGCCTCATCATTTCCACATCGTCTTGAGATTCTTCAGAATCCTCACGTCCTAAACCTAATCCTGATCGAATCGCATCTTCTGCTAAATTTTCTAGGGAATCATTATTATCATTATTAGAATTATCAGCAATTTTTTTACACATTTTATAACCATCTTGCAGTAATTCCCGAACGGTAAAGGCTTGATTAGGATCTTCGTCATACAAATATTCAACAGTTTCTTGAACATAGCGAATTTCATCTTGCGAATCAGCCTGTGCATAAGCATTTGAAGCAATACTGCCACCAGCTAACATAGCTGTCAATAAGATAATTGATTGAGTTAGTCTTAAATTTTTCATTGTTAATCGTCCTTTTCTTTGTAATGTCTAAGATTTTCTCTTTCAGGTGCAATCTTAACGTTCATTTTTGTTATGGAAAGTCAAATTTAGGATAGATTTAAGATACTAAATTACGTTAAGAACCCTTAACCTTAACCCAGGCATAAGTAAATGTTTTTAATAGATTTATATCTATGATTTACGATAGCTAATACAAAACATAAAGAAAAGTTACAGCATTTAATATTTCGTAATGTTAAGATCAAAAAACGTACAACCCAGTAATGGATGATGACAGCAGTTGTGTTTGGAACCCTTCCTTTTCCCAATCAAGGTGGCGATCAAATCGTCAGTAAAGCCGTTAGTACCGCGATCGCGGCTTTATTCAAGCGAACAGGTAAAATAGAAGCGATGGTTAGAGCCGAACCCGTTGCCAAGCTATTACAAGGTAGTGTGGACGGTTTTGACTTCATCGGTAATGGAATGCTGATGTACAACGGTCTACGCATCGACGGGATGGAACTATATGTACAAGCAGTGTCAATTGATTTTAGTGCTATTTTTAAAGGTCAGGTCAAACTAAGACAACCCACTCAAGCAACCATGCGAGTTGTTCTCACCGAAGAAGACTTAACCACTTCTTTCAACACTCCATTTGTGGTAGAAAAGTTACAACGCTTACAGTACGAAGGACAGGCCTTAAACTTCAAGAAAACTGAAATGTTAGTTAATGAAGATAAATCATTGACCCTTAGAAGTCAAATTCAACTCGGAAAAACCGGAGAAACCGTTGACTTAGATATGACTTCAGAAGTTGAAGTGTTAGACCGGCGCAAAATTCAATTTATCAACGTCACCTATAAAGGGGACGACAAAGCGAAAAATTTAGGAAAAGCTTTGATTGATCATGTAAATAACTTGCTAGACTTAGATAAATTTGCCTTAGATGGAACACAGTTGAAAGTGGATCGAGTGCGTATCCGTAAAAATGAACTTATCTTTTACGGTATTGCGAAAATTGACCACTTTCCTCAACGTAAGAAGTAAAAATATTGGGAGTCATCATGACAAAATTAAGCCTCTGCATGATTGTCAAAAATGAAGAAGCAACCCTGACTAAATGTTTAGAAAGTGTCCAAGATATTGTTGACGAAATAGTAGTTATGGACACAGGATCAACGGATAAAACCGTAGAAATTGCTCAAAAATTTGGAGCGAATGTGCCGACATTTGAATGGGGTGATGATTTTGCAGAGGCCAGAAATGAAGCACTAAAGTATGTAACAGGCGATTGGGTTTTAGTGCTTGATGCTGATGAAGTTTTAAATAAAAAAGTTGGCTCACAAATTAAAGAGGCCATCGACAAAGATGAAAATTTAGTGGTTAATTTAGTTCGTCATGAAATTGGTTCCTCTCAATCTCCTTATTCCTTAGTTTCTCGTTTATTTCGTAAACATCCAGAAGTCAGTTTTTCCCGTCCTTATCATGCCATTATTGATGATAGTGTCAGTGAATTATTAAAGAAAGAAAGTCATTGGAAAATTGTTGATCTTCCTGCTATCACAGTGTTTCATTACGGTTATACCCCAGGAGCGATCGCTTCATTGGATAAGTATAATCGCGCTCAACAGGCGATGGAAAACTTTATTAAAGAACATCCTAATGATCCTTATACTTGTAGTAAATTAGGGGCTTTATATGCTCAAATTGGTAAAGAAAAACAAGCCATCAAATTATTTAAACAAGGCTTAAAATCCAATAAAGCTGATACTCATGTTTTATATGAACTTCATTATCACTTAGGAAACCTTCTCAGTAAAGAAGAAGAAAAAGAAAAGGCAATTAAACATTTTCAAAAAGCCATTGATCAGCCGATTATGGCACCTTTAAAGTTAGGAGCTTATAATAATATAGGTGTAGTGTTACAAAGCATGGGAGACTATAAAAACGCAGCCCAAGCTTACGAGACGACCTTAAAAATTGACCCTAGTTTTATCACTGGATACTATAACTTTGCTATGACATTGAGTGCTATGGGAAAATTAGCTGACTCAGTAGCAATTTACGAAAAATTAATCTCTTTAAGTCCTAATTATGCAGCAGCTTATCAAAACTTAGGAGTTGTTTTATTTAAGTTGAAGAAACTCCCTGAAAGTTCCGAAGCCTTTAAAAAAGCAGTTAGTCTTTATAACGCTCAAAATAATCAAGTTGCAGCCGAAAATTTACGCAATGGGTTAAAAGAATTAGGCATCTGGGAAGAATAATCAATATCAATAAGAGATGCAATTTAGGCAAAGCAGGGGAGCCAGGGCAACACTTTGGAGACGGGAAGAAATGATTGATATTGATATATCTTACCCCCCTCACCCCCACACTTGGTTAATCTCTTGGAGTTCAGGCTAATCTCCAAAAAATCATACTGTTTTTTCAATTAAATTGAAATTGAATTATCGAGATGTTTATTGGAATATCTTACGTTTACTGAACAATAAACCCATTCCCGTTGCTATACAGATCCCAATCGTGCTACTAGGTTCGGGAACAGTTACCTGAGACGCAACAAACTCTCCAAACTGCTGATGGAAAGTAACAGTGGGATGAAGTCCATCATAAAATAGAAATTCATTAGGATTAGAACAGACGATATCTAGATCAACACAAGGATCTGAAGTATTGGTTATCCCAAACTTCTCTGGAGAAGTAAAAATTGAAGTAAAATAGCTAAAAGCATCAATTTCGATAAGATCCATAGTAGGATCATTGCGAAATGGCTCTAAGGCACTACTTAAAAGTGCATTATATTCAACTGCGATCATAGTATAGTTAGCTGGCGAGAGACCCACTCTAGGAATAATGGGAAGACTCCCCAAATCAATCACGTTAGGAACAACAATTGTCTTTGCCCCTGCATTTTTCAATTCTGTAATAATTGTCGTAACATTATTAACCGCTTGATTAATAATAGCTGTTGCCCCTGGATCGTTTCCTTGCAGTTTTTGAAGTCCAGCATCAAAGCCATCATTACTTGCGCCCCAAATGACATATAAAGCATCTGATGGGGCAAGACCCCCTATATCAGTTTGGAACGATGCCAATTGATCTAATAAACTAGGAGATGCTGGCGGTAAAGTCCCTAAAGGACCAGTTCTTGACCCACCATAAGCATAATTTGTTCCCCCCTCTAAGGATGCAGAGATGCTAACCCCTAGACGGTTAGCAAGGGTTTCTACCCAGGTAGGCCCATTGGTGAAACGCCCATTTTCATAAGCAGTTGAAGGTTGTAATCCACCAAAAGGCACTTCCTGAAAATCTGGGGTATCAAGAAAAGCAATATTTCCGTTATCGGTTAAGCTATCCCCAAAAGCAATAACGCTACTGAAAGATAGTGCTGATGCTGCCGTTGGCATGAGCAAGCTAACCAAGGTAATAGAAACGATAGAGACTTTTGAAAAAAACATTAGTATTATTAATTAGTTTTAGAGGTTTTTCTCTCGATTTTCGACGATATTAGTACAATACGATAGGAATTTCGCATTGACAAAAGAAAGATAGATGAGATAATAACATAATTAAGCTTTTCGGACAAGCTAAATAATATTTTTATATGTGTAAATAATCATACCGTACAGTCTAGTATGATTATTGGGTCTACACTCTAGTTTTTAGTGCTTAGCACAATAATTAGTTAACGTCTAATTTCAAAGACACCTCGACAACCATTATCAACCCAAATTTTCTGACTATCATAGCCCCAGGTATCCCCTTCCCAACAACCCGCTTGACTCAACTGGCGATCAAGAACGATCCAATCATCTCTATCCAGAGACACTGGACAAGTGGTGTATTGATTACTGTCTGAATTACAAGTAATGGTTCGGCCATTATTGCTACTATTATCATTATTATCAGACCCACCAGCTAAAGCAGCAGCGATCGCTCCAACCACCAACGCACCTCCCACAATAGCGGCCGCATCACTACCGCCACTACTATTGTTACTATTATCATAACCACTGTCTCGACCACGCACAGTAAACTCAGCAGCGCAACCTCTATCCACCCATATCCCTTCTCGATCATAGCCCCAGGTATCCCCTTCAACACAACGGGTATTACTTAGTTGTTGGGTGAGTCTTACCCCTCCACGGGTATTAGTGCGACAAAATTGATAACGATACTTAAAAGATTCACAAGTTATAGTCCGTCTTGCTTCTGCGGGAATAGTTTGTAAGAGAAGTCCTAGACTAATACCAGTAATAATAGTTAGACGGTTTAGGCAATTAATGATCATTATTCTCTATCCTTAAATATAATTTACATAACAGCGCAACTCGACACCCGTTGAGAGTTAAGTTGTGATAAATCTTTTGGATCAACTTGTTTCCAAACAGGATCGCCGTTTTCTTGTAACCAAGCTAAATTTTCTGTGATTAATTTAGCTACAGGAGTGATATAGTTACAGTTTTCATCAGCAAAGGTAAACAAATAGGATTTAACTTTTAAGGTATTAACGGGTTCTGTTTGCCAGTCATAAGTATTAGCAGGAAGAACCCCGTTTGCGTAAATTTTCGATAAAAATTCGTCATTGGGTTGGGTGGGTAAAGCTAACGGTAAAACCTGAAAGTTGTCTTCTGGTAAAATCTGTTCTTCTAACACTTTCGCTGGAACCCCAACCACATAGAAAAAGCCATCAATTTCTTGTTTACGAAGGGCATCAATACTGCGCTTAATATCTAAGGCTTTTATGGCTTTCGGTTGAATATCTAAGTGATACATTAATGTAGAAGCGGTGGTACTGGTTCCACTGCCTGACTCTCCAATGGAAACTCGTTTTCCTGTCAATTCTGAAGCAGAATTAATGTCTTTTCGGGTAACTTAGATGGACTTCTTCATCATACAAAGGTAGAACAGCCCGAATAGATTCCGCTTGCAACCGTGCGATTTCATCCTTATTAGCAAAGGTATTGAGAAAGGCTAAAAGATCGCTTTGTGTCACCCCTAAAGAAATTGTTTCATGGCGAAAAACACTATCAATATTATCTAATGCTCCTCTAGTGGGAATGAGATCAATATCGAGGTTTTTAGTAAGAGCAAATTCTTCTAAATCTTTGGCAACTGAGTAATATTCTCCTGCTTCATTTCCTGTGGCGATTTTAATTTCCATCGGAGAATTTTGAGCCACTGTGTGAGAAGGAATAAAGACTAAAAACATAACCATTATTCCTAAAAAACTACACAGTAAATAATATAATTTTTTTTTCATGACTGAGGAAAGAAGGTATGATTTTTTGAAGTTAAGGCAATCGTATCAAAGTTAAGAATTAAGATTAATACTTACAAAAGAGAGAACGTAAATGATAATCTTTTCATAACTCCAACACTTCTGCCTTATCATACCATTGGTTTCTTAGATCAGTTTTTAATTTTTATTAAAAAATAAAGCAAAACCATTGACTTAAGACCATTTTGCTATTGAATCAGACCTATAACTCGCTTTTGAATAATTCTAAGACTTTTGGCCAAGCATCTTGAGCAGCTTCTGCATTATAACTGCCTCGTTGATCGCAGAAAAAGCCATGCTCTGCTCCTTCATAGCGAAATATTTTATGAGGAATATTATTCTCTTTTAAAGCTTGTTCAATCATGTCAACTTGTTCTTGAGGAATACTCCCATCTTCTTTCCCGAAAAAGGCATATAACGTCCCTGTAATATCTGGGGTACAATTGACTGTAGCTTTACCTTCTTCTCCTGGTTTCCAATTAGCAACTCCTGCTCCATAAAAAGAAGCTGTTGCTTTAATTTCAGGTAAGGTTGCAACTAAATAAACCACATGACCCCCAAAACAAAAACCGATGGTTCCTACCCCTGTTTTTTTCACTTGGGGTAAAGTATAAAGATGGTCAATAGTAGCTTGAATATCTGATAATAATTCAGATGCTTTGGTTTGATTTTTATACTTTCTACCAATTTCAATTGCTTCAGGAGTGTAACCGGTTTCAAAACCAGGCTCTAACCGTTGATAAATAGCAGGAGCAATAGCCACATATCCCTCTTTAGCAAAGCGTCTTGTGACATCTTTAATATGATCATTAACCCCAAAAATTTCCTGAATAACGATCACCGCAGGAAACTCGCCGTTTTGCTTTGGAGTTGCTAAATAACCATCAATATTTAAGTCACCATTCTTGATAACAACGGCTTCGGTAGTAATGTCTAATTGTGTCATATTTAACCTTCAATTTTTTGATGAACAACAGAGAAAAAAGCATCTTTGGCCGCTGCTTGTTCTGCCATTTTTTTAGAACGACCATAGCCTGATCCTAGTTTACGATCCTTGAGGGAAACTTCAGCAAAAAAACGTTCATCATGGCCTCGATCTTTATCTTGTTCAGTAACACGATACTCTGGTAATATTTTGTATTGAGCCTGAGTCCATTCTTGTAGAGCATCTTTATAATTTTGACGGGCTGGATCAGAGCGAATTTCGGCTGCTTTTTTTAGTAATAAAGGATCTAACCAAGGACGCACTAACGTCATGTTTTTTGTACTGAGATATAATGCCCCTAATACCGCTTCAAAAGCATCAGCCAACCAGGAAACTCGACCCATTGTATCTTGAGCAACACTATCAGCCATCAGAAGATAACGATCTAATCCATATTGTTCAGCAAACTCTGCTAACGTGCGATCGCTGACTAAAATAGAACGGATGGCAGCAAATTCTCCTACCAATTCATCGGGATAGGTTTCTAGTAATATTTCAGCCGATACTAATCTAATTACCGAGTCCCCCACAAACTCTAATTGTTGATAGTTATTTTCCCTAGAAATGGTTGGATGAGTTAAGGCTAAATCCAACAATTCTAAATTAACGACTGAGGTGTCAGATAAACCCAATTTTTGAAGGCAGGTTTCTAATTGTTTTTTTCTGCGACTATCTAGAAAAACCATTGATAATTTTAGTTTTAGTGTGGGGTGTAGGGTGTGGGGAAAGATGAGATACTAATATGTTTCTCCTCTGCTTCCCCCAAAACCTATTCATTGCCTAGATATTTAGCTACTGTTTGCACATCCTTATCTCCTCGGCCTGAACAATTAATAATAATACGGGGACTGCCTTCAAGTTGGGGACAAAGGGTTTCTAAATAAGCGATCGCATGGGAGGTTTCTAAAGCTGGAATAATCCCTTCTAACTCAGATAACCGTTGAAAGGCTGCCACTGCTTCAGCATCCGTCACACTATAATATTCAGCACGACCACTATCTTTAAGATAACTATGTTCCGGTCCAACCCCAGGATAATCTAACCCTGCACTAATAGAATGGGCTTCTATGACCTGTCCTTCTTCGTCTTGTAATAAATAACTCATCGCCCCGTGTAATACTCCTGGACGACCTTTTGTAAGGGTTGCAGCGTGTTTTCCAGAAGCAATACTTTCCCCTGCTGCTTCTACTCCAATAAGACGAATCTCAGCATCCTTGACAAACTCATAAAATAAGCCCATCGCATTAGAACCACCGCCCACACAAGCCAATAAAATATCAGGTAAACTGTCCCATTTTTCTTGACATTGGCGACGGGTTTCTTGACCAATAATATGATGAAAGTCTCGTACAATCATGGGGTAAGGATGGGGGCCAGCTACCGAACCGAGAATATAATGAGTCGTTTCTACATTAGTCACCCAATCTCTAATGGCTTCTGAGGTGGCATCTTTGAGGGTTCCGGTTCCTGCTTCTACTGGTTGCACTGTTGCCCCTAATAGTTTCATGCGGAAGACATTGAGTTTTTGCCGTTCCATATCATGAATGCCCATATAAATGACGCATTCTAGACCAAAACGGGCGCACACCGTTGCTGTAGCCACCCCATGTTGTCCTGCTCCCGTTTCTGCGATTACACGCTGTTTACCCATGCGTTTCGCTAATAAGACTTGGCCGAGGGCGTTATTAATTTTATGTGCGCCGGTATGGTTTAAATCTTCTCGTTTTAAGTAAATCTGTGGGCCAGTACCATCAGGACGGGCGTAATGTGCGGTTAAGCGTTCAGCGAAGTAGAGGGGACTGGGACGACCAACATAATCTTTTAATAATTGCGATAATTCCGCTTGAAAGTCAGGATCATCCTTGTATTGACGGTAAGCGGTTTCTAGTTCGCTCAAAGCCGGCATTAAGGTTTCAGGCACATATTTTCCCCCATACTGGCCAAAGCGTCCGATGTCATCAGGGTATTGGGTTTGAGTCGAGGATGGGGAAATGGGTGTGGTTGTCATTGTTATTTTCGTCTGGGTGTTGCGATTGAAGAAAAAGCGTTTAATCTCATTAAGATCATGGTAACTGGGTTATCGACTTTTTTCCATATTTTGGAAAATGGGGAATAAGGAATAAGTAATTTTACTTGATTTTTGGAAAAGAATCATTAAAATCAACCCGATTTCTTTACTTTTTTTGTCTACAGTAGAAAGAAAGGAAAGATGCAGTATTAATGCACCTAAATTCCTTGAAGTCTTAAAAAAGGAAGACAGTAAAGGTGAAAGTATTAGGAAAAACTGCCCTCGTTACCGGAGCGTCTCGTGGAATTGGCCGTGCCATCGCCCTTGAATTAGCTCAGCAAGGGATTAAACGCTTGTTATTAGTGGCTCGCAACAGAGTTAATCTAACAGAGGTTGCTGAAGAAATTCAAGGGATAGGAGCGAATATAGAAGTGATTATTGTTCCCTTAGATATCAGAGATTCTGTTCGTGTTACCACTGCTATCGCTCAAGCTTGGCGAGATTACGGCCCCATTGATATTTTAGTCAACTGTGCAGGAGTAGCTCACCAAAGCTCTTTTCTTTATTCCAAATTATCTCAAGTCGAAGACGAACTTTTCGTTAATTTGATGGGGACTTATCATATTACAAGAGTGGTAGCACGACGCATGGCCGCTCAAAAACAAGGAACCATCATCAATGTTTCTAGTTTAATGGGTAAAATTGCTGCCCCGACTATGGCTACCTATTCTGCTACGAAATTCGCTCTTTTAGGCTTTACCCAAGCGTTACGAAGCGAATTAGCTCCCTATAAGATTCGAGTTATCGCTTTGTTACCTTCTTTAACGGATACGGATATGGTGCAGGGTTTAGAGCGGTTTCGTTTTATGAAACCCGTTGTTCCGAAAAAAGTGGCTCAAGCTTTAGTGATAGGGTTACAAAAAGATATGTCAGAAATTGTTGTCGGATGGCAAAGCCATTTAGCGTTATGGTGTCAACGATTAATACCTTGGTTGATGCAACAAATTACGGCGATGGCTGCTCCTTTGTCTCAAAAATCTCAGTCAACTCGAAGGGTTGCAAAGATTAGCTAATGCCTTCTCTATTATTGTTTTGGGGATATTCTATCTTAATATCCCCTTGTACAATGACTTACATGGTTAAAGATTGCACATCTGTTTCTAATAAGTTAGCAAACTCCTGTAAGAAAGCAGCAGCATGGGAACCATAAATAACACGATGATCGCAGGTAATATTTACAGCCATTTGACGTTTAACTCCTAATAAACCATCAGGCGTGGCTACCACTTGGGGACTGGATGCACCGATCGCTAAAATCGATCCTTGTCCGGGAGGTAAAATGGCATCAAAGCGATCCACCCCAAACATTCCCAAATTCGATAGGGTAAAGGTGCCACTATTATATTCTTCTGGTTGTAACTGCTTGGCTCTTGCTCTGTCAACTAAATCTTTCCAGGTACGAGACAGGGAATAGATGTCAACTTTGTCAGCATTTTGTAAGACCGGAGTAATTAAACCGCCATCAGGCATAGCAACAGCGATCGCAATATTGATAGACTGAGGATAACGAATGCCTTGATCGCTGTAATTCGCATTGACCAAAGGATGTTTTTCCAGGGTGACAGCTACTGCTTTCGCTAATAATGCTGTCATGGTTACCCCTTTGGCCTTCAGTTTCTTATAAAGCTTATCTAACTCATCGGTGGTGATAGTGTAACCCACGTGGAAGGTAGGAACCTGTAGCGTAGCCACCATGTTTTGCACCACTGCTTTTTGTAGGGTATTGAGGGGAACAGTTTCTCCTGCGGTAACTGGTGCTGGAACTGCAGGGGTAGGAGCGACTTGAGGGGTAGTAGTGGTTTGAGAAGATTGAGGGGTTTGAGTAGGAATAGCAGGGGGTGTGGGGGTTTTTCCTGCTGCCTTTTCAATATCTTCTGCCACAATTCTGCCATAGGGTCCGCTCCCTTCAACACTGTTGAGAGAGATCCCTAATTGTTTGGCTAATTTTTTGGCTCTAGGAGAAGCAACAATGCGGTTACTTTGGCCATTGTTACCGTTACTTGAGGGGGAAGAGCTTTCAGTAGCTGTAGCGGTAGTTGCCGGTGCTTGAGAGGGCTGTTCTTCCTCATTTCGAGGGGGAGATTGGGGGGGAGTTCCAGATGAACCAGAGGGGCTTTTTTGTTTGGCTTGTGCAATTTCTTCTTCTGTTTCTGCGATTAAAGCGATCGCATCTCCGACGGGAGCTTCTTGACCAGCTTCAACTAAAATAGTTGCTAGATAGCCATCATAGAAAGATTCTACATCCATATCTGCTTTATCCGATTCTACAACAACCACGGTTTCGCCTTTGGCAACTTTATCCCCTGGAGACTTCACCCAAGAGACGATTTTACCCTCGGTCATGGTAGAACTTAATGCAGGCATGAAAATATCGTGAATCATGGAGCGACCTTCCCAAATGTAATGTTAAAGCGTTATCAATGGTGTTGCTGATGATAGCAAAGGCAATTTTTTTGAACATTTATGCCGTTGTCTATTGTAGCCGAAATGGTGCAATTTTCGTATTTTTTATACTATGGTTGCAATGTATCTTCTTAATTTGAAAATGATTAACTTAAGACAAGCAGTATTTTATGAATATGTAGATGATGGGGTTATTGAAATTTTCGACCGATACAAATGGGGACTCAGACGCTTGGGGGTTAATTTTTCTCAAGACTTATTAGAAACCATTATTTATTGTTCTCATAATTTAGAGAATACTTTAATGGCGTTTTGTTCTTGGGTTTTATGGTTAAAAAGCAAAGGAGAAAAAACGAATCCTGAGATTTTATCAGAAACCTTAATTCAAGCCTTAAAATCTGATAGAGGTTGGATACCTTATGATTATCAAAAAGATTTTTTAGAGCAAAATCTAGACCTTTTAGAAAGTCCTCAAGTCTTTTTATGGAAAGTAGCAGAACAACAGTTAGGAGAAAGTTTAAGAAATCGTGCGATCGCTGATATTTCTGAAGAGGGTAAGATTATTTTTCACCCTAATATTACGTTGACCGATGAAGAAAAAGAAAAAATTGAAGAATTTAAAGTTTATATTAATCAATTATATTTATAACATCTTAATTTAGATAGATATAGAAATAAAAAGATAAAGATAAAATACTTGGAAACCATCGAATAATTAGTTAAAATTAATAAGATTGTTTGTTATTCATTAAATCAATTTATAATTTATGATTATTGGTATTTGGATCTTAGGAAATCAATTACATTCAGAACAAGCTGCTTTACTCAGTCGCAAAAATAATAAACAAGAAACTCCTGTTATTTTTATTGAGTCTCATCACTATATTCAAAAAAAACCTTATCATCAACAAAAGTTAGTGTTAGTTTTTTCAGCAATGCGTCATTTTGCTGAAGAATTAAGCGCACAAGGATGGCAAGTTACTTATAAAATAGCACAAGATTTTAAACCATCGTTAAATGATTGGATTAATCGCAATCAAATCACAGAATTAAGACTGGTAACTCCCTATGATCGCCCATTTTTAAACTTAATCAATAGTTTTAAATTAGATTGTAAAATTAAGTTTATTCCTAATAATCATTTTCTTTGGAGTCAAGAAGAGTTTAAACAATGGAATGACTCGCGTAAACGCTTATTATTAGAAGATTTTTATCGAGAAGGAAGAAAAAGATTTAATGTTTTAATGGAAGAAGATCAACCCATTGGAAAGAAATGGAATTTTGATAAACAAAATCGTAAACCTCCGAAACAAAACTTAAATCCTCCTACTCCCTTATGGTTTGAACCAGATGATATTACTCAACAAGTTATTGATGATGTTAAATCTTATAAGATAAAAACCTACGGTAAAATTGAACCTTTTAAATGGGGAGTAACCCGCTCACAAGCATTACAAGTATTAGACCATTTTTTAGAGAATAATTTAAACAATTTTGGCACTTATCAAGATGCTATGATCACAGGAGAATATACGATGTGGCATAGTTTAATTTCTCCTTATATCAATCTTGGATTATTAAGACCGTTAGAAGTCATTCAAAAAATTGAAAAAGCTTATCATGATTTTAATTATCCTTTAAATAGTGTAGAAGGTTTAATTCGTCAAATTTTAGGATGGCGAGAATATATGTATGGAATTTATCAATTAATGGATGATGATTATAGGGATAAAAATTGGTTCGATCATCAAGAAAAATTACCCGAATTTTATTGGGATAGTTCTCAAACGGATATGAATTGTTTAAAACAAGTTCTGCAACAGGTAGAAGAAACCGGATATGGTCATCATATTCAAAGATTAATGGTTTTGAGCAATTTTGCTTTAATTGTTGGGGTATCTCCCCAAGCTATTAATGATTGGTTTCATAGTGCTTTTATTGATGGGTATGACTGGGTTATGGTTCCAAATGTGATAGGAATGGGACAGTTTGCTGATGGGGGAATATTAGCTTCAAAACCATACGCAGCATCTGCTAATTATATTAATAAGATGAGTGATTATTGTAAAAATTGTGTTTATAAACAGACGAAACGCACGGGAGAAAAAGCTTGTCCGTTTAACTTCTTTTACTGGGATTTTTTATCTCGCCATCAAGACAAATTAAAATCATTAGGAAGAATGAATCTTATCTTAGCTAATCTCAAAAAAATGGACTCAGAAGAATTAGAAATAATACAATCTCAAGCACAGCAATGGAGAGAGAAACATTAAAAATATTGCCATAGTTATTTAGTAAGCTAAAGTATAGCAACTAATACTAGATCCGCTTTAGATAGTATAGTATTAAGTCTTGAAGCAGGGAGCAGGGAGAAAAAATGTTACTCTACTAAAATAAGCGGATTTGGTATGATAATTATCTTAGATTTAGCTAAAATATGGTAAAAAGTCAAAAAATCCCCCTAGGTTAAGGAGGATTTTTTTAAAATCTAAATTTTTTAAATCTAAAATTAACGTGAGTTCAACGAAAGGGAATTTATGGATAATTGACAACAAATTTGAAGTCTCAAACCCCTGTTATCCCATTGAAAAAAGAATAATTCCGAACTCAGGTTAACATTATTGTGGTTCTTGATTTTGGTTAGCTGCTTCTTGTGCTTCTAACATTTGTCTTTGTGCTTCTTTAAAAGACTTAGCTGCTTCGCTAAGGTTATTGCGTGTATCCTCAGCAAACTCGCCACCACTACGACTCCTTTCTAAATTAGCACGGTGCATTAATCCCAACGGATTCATAAAATCCCCTAATTCGCTTCCATTAGGATCTCTTTCATTGCTCTGATAAGGCTTATCCACTTGATCAATGGATTGTGCTACAGTTACAGGAGCTAACCCTAGGGTGGTTCCTAAAAGGGTGAGAATAACCGCTATTTTTTTAGTTTTAAATGGGTTAAACATCATAGATTTTCTTCCTCAACACTATTATTTTTGTGTTCAACTAATAATGGAACATTATAAGTCTGCTAAAACTATATTCAGCATCACAAGACGCTAGAGTCATAGCAACTGTTTCTAGAATACATCATTATTCGAGAGATCATTAACCATTAAAATAGTCTAAAATCTGCTAAATCGTAAAGAATGCTACAGACAATGAGGAAAGGAATCTATCATAGTTAAAGTTTAAAAAACAATCAAAACTTTCCATGAAACCACAAATCATAGTCTGTGGGTTAGGACGAACAGGATATAAAATCTTTCGTTTATTAAGACGACAAGGGGCTGCTGTAGTGGGGATTAGCGACCGCCTAATTTTAGGAGAAACCTCTGAAAATGTCGTTGTCGGTGAATTATGTTCCCCGTCAACCCTAGCTAAAGCAGGTATTCATCACGCTCATACTCTCGTTTTAGCCAGTAATAACGATGCCATTAATTTGGGAACCCTAACCCAAGCACGTATACTCAACCCTAAAATCCGTATTATTAATCGTCTCTTTAACCATACGTTAGGGGAAAGACTCGATCAAACCCTTCCCCATCACCATACTATGAGCGTGGCCGCCTTAGCTGCCCCTATTTTCTCCTTTGCAGCCTTGGGGAATAAAGCGATCGGCCAACTACAATTATTTAACCAAATTTGGCCCATTGAAGACGTGGTGATCGATGAAAATCACCCTTGGTTAGGGCTAAATTTAGGGGAATTGTGGGAATGTCCCTCACGGATGTTAATTTATTATTTACCGGCTCATGGAGAATTGGACTTAGTTTCGGCGGTATTGCAGGAAAAAACCCTGCAATTAGGGGATCATTTGATTATTGGTACTCGTTTAAGCAGTCGTTCTCAACGTCGCTTTTGGGGGCAGAAATTTGTCAAAGCGATCGCCAATTTACGGCGTTATCAGCGTTATGTTAATCCTGTCATTGCAGTAACTTTATGTTTATTGGGGATGATTTTTGCTGCTACTTTTACCTATGTGGCAGTCAATTATAATACCTCTTTGGTGGATGCCTTATACTTCTCTGTGGGTATGATTACTGGTGCTGGAGGACAAGAACAAGTCGCTGAAAAAGCTCCGGCCAGTATTAAAGTATTTACCGCTATTATGATGATTGTGGGCGCAGGGGTAATCGGCGTATGTTATGCCTTGCTCAATGATTTTATATTGGGGAGTCGTTTAAAACAGTTTTGGGATGTGGCCAGAGTTCCGACCAAACATCATTATATTGTCTGTGGTTTAGGAGGCATTGGCATTCAAATTGTCCGTCAACTTCAGAAACAAGGTCATGAAGTGGTGGTAATCGAGTCTGATGCGAATAACCGCTTCTTACACACAGCCCGATCGCTAAGGGTTCCCATTATTTTAGAAGATGCGCGAGTCAATGACACTTTAAAAACAGCTAATCTTCAAAAAGCCACGGCGATTATTGTTGTGACTAGCAACGATATGATAAATGTTGAGATCGGCTTAACTGCTAAAGCGATCGCTCCTCAGATTAACATTACTCTGCGATCGCAAGATCCCCAATTTGGTCAGTCGGTTCAAGAGGTATTTGAGTTTGAAACGGTGTTATGTCCCTCGGAGTTAGCCACCCCTTCCTTTGCTGCTGCTGCGTTGGGGGGCAAAATTTTGGGCAATGGCATGACAGAAGACTTATTATGGGTAGCTTTAGCCACTTTAATCACCCCGAAACATTCTTTTTCTGGGCAAACCGTGAAAGAGGCAGCGATGAAAGGGGGGTTTGTCCCTTTGTATTTGGAACGAAACCCCTTAACGATTCATAGTTGGGAGTTATTAGAGACTCAGTTACAGCCTGGGGATATTCTATATCTAACCATGCCAGCCAATGAATTAGAGCAATTATGGCGCATTCCTTTTAAGGAGGCAGAAGGCAGGAGGCAAGAGGCAGGAGGGAAGATTTTTAGTTAATAGATTTGTACTAGCTCTGGATTTGCGTTAAAGCACTTTTTTTCTGTCTATATAAGGGTTTTGCGAATTTGACCTAATTCAAATGGATTTGCGTTAAAGCACTTTTTGTCTATGCCCAAAACGGAAGATAGCGAGCGTAACGAGTTGAATTAGATTCTGATTCATCAGATTTGATCAGTCCAGCTTCTTTTGTTGCTCCGATTATTTGAGAAACTGTACCACTTTTTGACTTGTTCAAACGAAAGCGATCTCGTAAGCTTTGGTTAGACATTCGTCTATTGCTGATGTAAAGAAGGCAACAATGCTGATAGCAAGCTCGGATACGGTCAGATTGACTCATGTCATTAAAATTTTGATGAGCAAATAAAACTGAAATGGTTCGGATGTCGCCTACTCTAAAATCTGGGGCAGGGAGTTGATAAACTTCGGAAGCGCCAATAACTTTATCGATACCGCTTCCCTTTTCTTCACAAATCCCAAAACGACGCATTATGTCAGCTAGTTGTTCATTACGGGAACGATACTCGTCTATGAAGCGTTCTACTCGAATAGTTGGAATACCAGGATTAGATATTTCCACTCGATCATCATACATTTCAATTACCACTGAAGTTCCTGTGGCCAGAAAGTCCTGATGAATCAAAGCGTTAGCAATCAGTTCTCGCAAAGCTTGTCTGGGAAACATTTTGACTTCTTCTCTGACAACTTCTTCAATAATGCGATTTTGGGGAGCTAAGTTATAAACAAATTTCACTAAACCTTCAAAACCTACGGCATAGCCTTTCTGTCCTGTTTGATCTGTACGAGTGTTAAGTTTATTTATTCCTTCGTAAATAATGACTCGTGGAGCTTTACGGGCTAAAGTAGGCGAAAAGCTGTCAAGTTGTTTGGCAAGAAGAATGGCTGATATATTGGGAATTGTCCAACCTTTTGCTGTTTTTTTGAGAAGTTGATCGCTTTGTAATCTTTCTAGGACAGCATTACGATTAGTAGGATAAGGAAATTTTAGTAGTTGAAAGTAGGTTTGTGTGTCTAATAAGTCGATGACTTTCTCTGCACTGATATGAGAACAAGCAGGTTGACAAAACCAATCTTGTTGATCTTCCTTCGGCAAAGATACGCTTAAGCATATCTGGGGTCATGGGGACAAGTTCTTCCCCTGCTCGCATCAAATATGCACCGTCAAAGGCTATGGGTTGTCCTGTCGGACGGGTTGGCACTTCAAATACCAATACTCGCCCATTAGGGTGTGGTAATTCTGTGATTTCGACCCGTAGGCGAAGTTGCTGGACAATTTTGGCTTTAATTTTATTGAGTGCTTCGGGTGTCGGAAAGGCTTGAGAACCAACAATTTGACGGGGACGTTTATCAGTAATACCTAAGATGAAATACCCGCCCCCTTCATTGGCGAGGGCGACGCAATATTTCATTAGCTTGGTTGTATCGTATTGATTTTTGGCTTCTTTGAATTCTAGTCTTTCATCTTCAGGAGGGATGTTTAACCAACCTTCTAAGACTTCTAGGGTAATCATTCAGCCTCCTTTTTAACAGTAGGGTTTGTTAATTCCCCCGTTACTATATTCATCTTCTGTTATTCCTATTCCCTTGATTTAAAACAAATGTTCTAACTCTGCCACTTCTGAAACGGTTGTCCACCCTTCCATCCCGGCACACCAAATATAGGTTTGAGGGGTAACGCCTTGGGTTAATAATTCATCGGCAGAAAAGGGACCAGTTTGTTGATTTTCCTTATAAAGATACCATTTTTTAGGGGCAGGAGGTTGAGGGGGTTGAGGGGGTTTTTCTGTTGTTGTTTCTGGAATATGACTAACCGTTTCAGTGACATAAAGTTGATAATCATCGATCAATCTCTTAATGATTTCTGCCTCTCGTTTGTATTCAGGACTATCTTTTCCTCCTTGTTTTTCTAATTCTAAGGAACGGTGTTCTAAATAAGCCATTAAAGTTTGATAAAGTTGTCGTTTTTGTTGAGGGGTTTCTGCTTGATCTAACTTTTTGGTAATTTGTCGTTGTATTTCTTCTCTATCTTCACGACAGGCACGAACTTCTAGTATTTGTGAGGCTTCTTCCCAACTTGAAGCAATGTCAACGTTTTCTAAACCTATATTGGTTTTACGAGTATAACGAATCGTATTTTCTCTTGTAGCTTTATTTTCTGATAAGTATAAAACGTTTAATGCTCTTGCTTGAATGACTAATTGAAAGATCGTTGGATCTTCGGGAAAAACATCCCAAAAAGGGGGTTCTTTTTGAATGTGAACAGGAATAGGTAAGTCTCTCGGTTCTCCTCGTAGTTGGGCGCGTTTGGCTTCAATACTATCCCCTTTCCAGTCTTGATAGGACTGTCTTAATTCTTTCATCCCATCAATACAACGTAAAGAAAAGCCTCCTGTTTCTTGTACAAATACGATACGATGGCGTTCAGAATCTCCTAAAGGTTTAATGGCACTCTCTTTAATATCAGGGAATTGTTGCAGTAAAGGAAGCAATTTTTGGGCTGCGGGATCGGCGGTATTTCTTCCTCCTAAAATTCCCACATTGACGTTAGTTGAAGGGGCAAAACCTGCATCTTTTCCTGATAAAATCGCCCGATTCATCATAATTAAGGGCTTAGATTTATGATAGGCAATACGAATATTATCGGTAATTTCGGTTTCGTCATTGTAGAGTTTAAAGAGGCGATCGCAGGCTGCCATTTCGGTATAAAGATGGGAATTTTTTGGGGTTTTATCCACCACCGTTTCTTTACTATAATTGTAGATAATTTCTTCAAGATCCTCTTGCTGCACATCAGGAATTTTAGGAACATCAAATAAGCGCATATATTCATCAGCGAGGCGGTTTTTCTTCCATAAAGGACTCGCTTCTTTTAAAATATCTTCTGAAAGGGTACTACAGATTTGATCCAGTCCCATTTCAAAGCGACTTTTACTGCCTTGAACGTTTGACCCCAACTTTTCAATTAAGTCTTGATACAGTTCATTCATCTTATCTCTATCATATAATTTAATACCATTAATTGTTAAGACATCGGCACTTTCGGCTTGATGATCCGCTTCTTTTGCAAATTCGTCTCTTGTCTGTATTAAACGCTGTTGGAAACGATTTAAACGTCTTTCTAAATTGTCTAATTCTTCTTTTAAACGATCAATAACCACTAAAGAAGCAGCACGGGTTTTTCGTTGAATCGTTGCGATTAAACTACCTTGAAGATTCTCTAAAATGCTATCACAACACAACGTTATTCTATCTTTTTTGGTAATACCATACTGAGATTTAATTTGATTAAATTCTTCTAAAGCTTTTTCGTATTCTTTCTGTCTTTCTGTTTCTTTGGGTTCCCAGAGTTGTTCTTTTTGTTGGCTAAATCTTTGTCTAGTATCATCAAAAATTTGTCTTACCATAGTAATAAAAGTATGAGCAAACTTAGGACCTAAATTCCGATCTTCAATAATACGATACAGTTCATCTTCTAGGGCTTTTCTTCCTTGGCTAATGGTGCGATCGCGGTTATCATATATTCTTTGAAAATAGTCCCCATGTAACCGTTCATCAGGACTTAATTCTCGAAAATGATCTTGTTTATAACTATTAACTTTTTCTTTAATAAATTGATCTAAGTCTCTAATTTTTCCCTGTTCTTTACCAAAAATATTAATGCCTGTTGCGGTACACTGTAAATAGTTTTCTTGATTAATTGTTTGTCGTAGTTGGTTAACCCATTGCGATACTTCTTCGATATAAGATTTATCTTGGGCAGCACCCATATCAGCTAATAACTCCACATCGGTTAAACGCATTTTTTTAAGAATATCGTTTTTGATAAATTCCATCGAATCGGCTGGTAGTTGTACCTGTTCATTTAACCACCAATTAACGATATCTTTGGCTAACCGATAACATAAAGAATTTCTAATCTGAAAAATGGGAATTTCAATAGTAGATAAACCAAAACTCATAAAGTTTTTGGGATAACCTCTACCGCCAGGATCGGCTTGCGCCCAAGCTGACTTAATATTGTCGCGAATTGATCGCTTATGAGGAGAGAAATCTGAAGTCAAATCTAAGAAAATATTTTGTGCGATCATTTCCCGTATTTGATCCAGTTTAAAGTCGCTTTCTCCGTTTTTAGTTCCCACTAAATAAGTAAAATCAAAGGGGGCGCGGTTGCTGCGAACTTCATCGGCTAAATTCTTACTAAATTGAGAATTGTATTCAGTTCGATAGTCAGAAAAATAGCTTAATTCCATCATAGCTGCGTAGCCATTTGCTAAGACGCGATCGCCTACTTTTATTCCTGCAAAGGCTTGAGGCATGGGAACAATAGCAGTAACTAAAGGACTGCCTTCTGCCTCTAACCATTTACGCACACAGTAACCGATATCGATCAGCATTCCACTTCCTGTTCCCCCAGAAAGTGACCCTGTAACAAACACATTGATCGCGTTGGTACTGACTTTAATACCATAGCGATCTAACATAAAATTTTCACGGCCTTTAACTCGATTTACCGCCCCTAAAAATTTATCTCTAATATCATGATAATTACAAAATAAAGCAAATCTTCCACAAGCGCGGATTTGTCCGGCGCCTGCTTCTAAAGAAGTAATATTTCTTTCTAATTCTCTGGGAAACCAACGATCAATCCAAGGATATTGTTCCATATTAGAAACCATATCGCTGACTTGTTTTCCACTAACACTAGCCCAATGTTTTTCGTGATCTTTAAATTTACTCCCTCCGGCTTCTGGGTTACTAATTTTATAATCTTTATCGGTATCAACTACTAAAAAACTGAGGATAGGAAATGCCTCTAAACTGCCGTAGGTTTCTTCAACTAACCTGCGTATTCTTGATAAGATTTCAGCCCCTGTTCCCCCAACACCTACTAAGACAGTGGGAACCATACTTTTTTCTTCAACTGCTGCCATGTTCACCTCCTGATGCTTATGATCTATTTTAGGTTAAGGAACCATGGTAGAAAACTTCGTACTCAAGGTTTCAGCTTTCATAATAGCTAACTTTCTCGTCCTCACGTACTGACTACAAACTTAGTTTAATAATGTTGTCATCCAATTGTAATTTGATGGGTTTGATCAACCCATCAACCTGAGTTAAATTATATTCTTCATTCTGACGTTTAAATTCTGACTCTCAACGCCACCAGAACCTAGTTTGGTCGAACTGATATTAATTAAATTGTAAGAGGTCTTCTAAAATGAGTGCTTGGATATGAATACCGATAAGAATGATCTCTATCCCTAAGGCTAACTGCATTACCCCTAACACCAATCCTGCAATTTGTAATGTGGGCAATTTAATGGTTTTTAAGATGGGACGAGCAAACAACATGGCCAACAAATTTAAAACCATAACTAAAATTAGCATGATTGGAACAATAAACGGGCGATCGGAAATGCGATTATTAAAGACCATTAAAATTAGGGCCAGGGCAATGCCATAAGGGGGCAAAATAGTAGGAAATACCAGGGGATTGATCAACAGTTTCATAGAGGGTTCTATTACTGGTTCATTGGCTGTTGACCCTTTGTATTGAGACATCACTGCTTGTAAAGAGGCCAGGAATAGCATGATACCGGCCGCCATGAGCAAAGCAGACATACTCACTGTCCATTTAGTGAGAATATTGCCACCGAGTAAGACCACTAAAACAATAATAAGGGTTGCTAATCCTGCACCATTAAGAGCTAAACTTTTCCGTAGGTCATCATCGGCAGTTTGGGTTAGTTTAATAAAAGTGGGAATGATTTTAACTGGCCCTAAAGTGACAAAGAAGATAATAAAAATATTACGCGCCCCTAAAACGCCACGAAATTGTTGTAACTCGCTTAGGTTTTGCTTTTCCCAACTTTGATATCTATCGGGATCTGGTTCAGGGGACTCCATTTCTGAGTCAGCTTGAGCGAATAGAAGGAGTTGTTCTTGGGCGTTTGGGGTTTCTATTACTCTATCGGTTAGGGATGTAGCAACAACAGGGGCGTTTACCGAAAACCAGAGAGTTAATACAGCAATAAAAGATAAGATAAACGGCATCAAGAAACGCCGTGTCAATGGAAAATGGGGAAAAACTTTAGATTTCATCAAAAAACCTCATTAGTTTTCTTAAGTATTCTAATTAACTAGAATGTGATTGATAAATATTACTTGTTGTTCCATCAGGACTAAAATTCTGAATCTTTTTTGAAGTGTTTAAAATTTCAATGTCGATAACATTTCCTTATTTTTAGTAAGGTGGGCAATGCCCACCCTACGAATATTTAGCTACTTGGTGGTACTAACTTGTCTAACACTTGGTCAATGGTGAAACTGGCTGCTTCTTGACGGGGTGGATACTCCTTAAAGGTTTCAAGGAACTCAGCCACAAACCCTTGAGCCGGAACTAACAAATAAGTATGATTGAGATACCAGTCCCAATACCTATTGGAGGTAATACTTGCCCGTTCGTAAGGGTCAGTCCGTAAGTTATACAGCCAGGGAATACGGGTTTTAACAAACGGTTCACCCCAGAGGGCTGCGGTTCCTTCGGTGCGTTGCTGAGCAAAATGGACTTTCCAGTTGTCGTAACGCATGGCGAGTAAGTCGCCATCGTCGGAGAAGTAGAAATAGTCGTCTCGTGGACTGTCTTCTGTTTCCCCAGTTAAATAAGGTAAGAAGTTGTAACCGTCCAAGTGGACTTTATAGGTTTTGCGTCCTACTCGGTAGCCTTTCAGTAATTTTTCTTTAACATCGGGATCACCGGCTGCAGCCACTAAAGTCGGCATCCAGTCCAGGTGAGACATAATGTCATTGGAGATGCTACCCGGTTCAATATGTCCCGGCCAACGAACCATAAAGGGAACACGGAAAGCCCCTTCCCAACCGGTGTCTTTTTCTCCTCGAAACGGAGTCATAGCAGCATCAGGCCAGCTATTCATGTGAGGCCCGTTATCGGTGCTATAGATAACGATGGTATTATCTGTGAGTCCTGCTTCGTCTAATGCGTCTAACACTTGACCGACATTTTTATCGTGGTCGATCATCGTGTCATGATAAGGAGACTGCCACCGTCCTGCTTGCCCTAAACTTTCGGGTTTGGTATGGGTGTGATAGTGCATATGGGTGAAGTTGGTCCACAGGAAAAAAGGTTCAGCAGCGTTGGCGTGTTTTTTGATGTATTCGACAGATCGGTTGGCAATGTCGTCATCAATAGTTTCCATACGCTTTTTAGTTAATGGCCCAGTATCTTCAATGCGTCCGTCAGCAAAACTGTGAATGACACCACGGGGCCCGTATTTTTTGCGAAAATTAGGAAAATCTTCAGGGGGAGGATAATCAGCCTGTTCGGGTTCTTCTTCAGCGTTTAAATGGTAGAGGTTGCCATAAAATTCGTCAAACCCATGATTTGTGGGTAAAAATTTATCTTTATCTCCTAAATGGTTTTTGCCAAACTGAGCAGTATCATACCCCAAAGGCTTAAGCATTTCGGCAATGGTGGGATCTTCTTCGCTTAAACCGATATCTGCGCCAGGAAGTCCGACTTTACTTAAACCAGTGCGAAAAACACTTTGTCCGGTAATAAAGGCAGAACGACCAGCAGTACAACTTTGTTCTGCGTAATAGTCAGTGAATAACATTCCTTCTTCGGCAACGCGGTCAATATTGGGAGTTTTAAAGCCCATCATGCCTTTAGTATAAACACTAAGGTCACTTTGTCCGATATCATCCCCCCAGATAACGACAATATTCGGTTTACCCGTGGTCATGCTTTCCACTAATGCGGGGGCAGGTTCATAGACTTGCGCTACAGCAGTCTGACTTAAAGATAAGCCGTCAACTAACAAAAAAGTGATACTTAAAGCGATCGCACATAAACTTTTTATGATTTGTTTAAGCGATAGCTTAACCTCTATAAATTCTATTGATTTCATCATGAAAAAGATTAAAAAGTAGGTGCTTGCCCCTCAAACTATCACAAGTTGATCATTTTTATAACTATTTTTTAGAAAAATATAATGACTAAACTAAATTTTTTAGTTTAAGTTAACTTCTAATTAACCTGAGTTTAGTCAACGACAAACTCATCAGTCATTGCGAGGGGTAATATAAATAGTTAGTTTTAAGTCTAACTAACAACACCCAGAAGCAATCTATAAAACAGTCAACAGAAAAATAAAGATTGCTTCGGGGGAATGATAACAAAACAGAAAACTATACTAATCGTTCATTCCCCTCGCAATGACAATCAAAAAATCTAGAATAAATTTATTAATCTTTAGTATGTAGTTAATCTAATAAATAAAGAGACTTTCTAAGAGCAAATTTTACTTTTTCGATAGAGTTAGATGATAAAATACCTAGTTTTTTTTGAGATACTGTTTCATTGACAGTTGCTATCTTATCTGCTCTAATTAAGGAAGTTTTCTTAAGTCCAGTTAGCTTAAATTCAGGATCTTTATCAGAAATTAATACCCAAGTCTCCCGTAGATTTTCGTTAGGTATTTTTGAAAATATTCCTAAGATAATTGCTTCTTTTCGATGAATAGCAATAACTAAAGCTGGTCTAAGTTTAGTTGCTTGTAAATTACTAAATGGGAAAGAAACTAACCAAATTTCATTAATTTTCGGTTTCATTATTATAAATATCTTCCTCTGGATCATTCCATTCTTGGAACCCTGTTTCTGCTAGTTTCATCAAATCTTGTGTTTGCATAGTTTCTTGTATTTCATCAATTAGTTGCTTTATTTCTTCTACGGGAAGTTTCATAATTATTTCTTTAATTTCTGCTTTGGTTATACTCATAGTCACGGTTTTGTATTTCGATATAACTATTTTAGCTTAAAAACTGATCAAGCACAGCGAAAAGCGGATCTCTTCCATTAAGATCGCTACCTGATCAATATTTTTTTGTTAAACTAGAATAAGATCAAAAACATATTTTAATGAATCTATGAATAAACTACTATCTGCACAAATTGCTTCTCTTACCATTCCTGAAAAACTTGAATTAATCGCAAATGTTTGGGATAGTATTATTATTGATGCTGATCAAGTTCCTTTAACTGAGTCGCAAAAACAAGAGTTAGATAGACGATTAGAAACTTATCAAAATATTGAAAATCAAGGGTCATCTTGGGAAGAAGTTAAACAAAGAATTATAGAAAATAATTTACAAAGTTAAGATTTCTGATGAAGCAGAATTAGATTTAGAGAAAGCTTATCAATGGTACGAAACACAAGTCAATCAACTGGGTTCTGAGTTTATTCGTAAGGTTGATGATAGTTTAAGTTCGATTCAAAAAAATCCTTTTGCTTATCCTCTTATTTATCAAAATGTTAGGCGAAAATTATTATCTAGATTCCCTTATGGGTTATTTTATATCGTTGAAGATGATCTAATTTTCATTATCGCTTGTTTTCATGTTAAACGTGATCCTAAACAGTCGAAAAAGAGAATCAAGTAAATAATCATTAATTTTCATGTTATTGATCTCCATAAATAAACTGTAATTACAATTATATCTTTAACTTTCAGGAACTTTCCTATCCTTATCTTTCTTAATCTTATCTAAAAAATCTGGATAATTATCCATGTCTTCTATTGAATCTAGCGGCGGATTATTTATCCATTTTTTTTCTGTGTCAACTCGATCAACAAAAGTATAAAAAGCTTCATTATCTTCTCGATGAGATAAAATATATTTTCTCAAATCTTTAAGATTCATTGTTTTAACATCAGGTTTAGTCATCAGCATAAATCCGAAAAATAATCATTAATTCTTATGAATTTTGCTGTTTTCTTGTTTCGTTAGCATACATTTTTAAAGCTGTATTAATTTTTGTTTGGTATTGTTCTCCATGTGCAGCAAACCATTCCCAAATATCTTGATCAATTTCTAAGGTAACTGATATTTTTTTCTTTGGCATTCTCAGGGTTGCATTTGCAAAAAAATCATCATCTAAGGGAGGAATATCCGAGGTGTCAATGTCATTATCTGTCATTTTCTCAATTCTCTCCCAGTTGGTTTCTGATGTATTTTGTGAATTTGATTTGTTCATGTTTCAATGCTTTCCTTAATGAAATAATACGGATAACGCTATCATTAAGTTCTATGAAGACAACAACGACAATATACTGTCTTAAGAACCCGATTTCAATATAACGCTCTTCTTCATAGTTTTGTCGTGAATCTAATTCTATTAACATTGGAGATTCAAAAATTTCCCAAGCATCAATAAAATCAAAACCATGTTTCTTGATATTAGTTTGATGTTTCTTTTCATCCCATTGAAAGTCCATGTAACTATTTTAGCTTAAAATTTATCAAGCGATTACCACTTTATTAGTGTTTAGTTGATTAACTGATAAAGGTTGAGGTAAACTTTTACCATCTTCTTTGTATTCTTCTATCAGTAATTCTAAGACTTCTTGAGCATTTTTTAATGCTTCTTCATAAGTATCTCCATGAGTATGAAACTTCTGAGTAGGAAACTCTGGTAAATGAACTAAATAACATTGATCTTCATCTGACCAAAGAATAACAATAGTATAAGGTGATTTCATCATTCAGACTCCTTATTTTGAATTTCTTTTAATTTAATGAGTGTTTCTTCGACTTGCTTTTCTAGATAACGTGTAGCATCATCTCCATCTTTTCCTGCTATGGTAATAGGATATTCTGGTAAAAGAGGATGATACCAGCGACTATGACTACCTTTAGCAGAACGATACACAAAACCTGCTTTTTTTAGCAAGCGTTTTAACTCTCTAATTTTTTTAGGCATAATGAGATAAAATGCTAATACATAGTCATAGCAGTTATAAGATAGAGAATGATAACTTTAAATAAATCTAAAATCCTAAGAGAGACACTATCGCCGACAAAAGCTTGTGACATTCTTCCACTAATTGAGTGGCTGTTGGCAATTCAGAAATGAGTCCCTTCAAAAATCTTAATGACTTTTTCCCTGATTTTTTAAGTTGCTCATTTTTAGGATGTTGTTCTATTTTTGAGATAGATTCTAGTTCTTTGATTGCCTCTTTTTTATCTTCTTGTTGAATTTCAGGAATTGCAATTATTACTGCCTTTAATTTGTTAATTAAGTCTTCCAGTTGAGAATATTCTTGTACTGGATCATTTTCTTTTCCACTATTTATACTTGAGTTTTTACCCATTTTAATAGTTGAATGATCACCTGCGATCGCATTTCCAACAAGTGAGCCATCTACAGTAATTTTTCTGTCGTTCATAACACTGCTACCTCCATAAATAACTTATAAATGTTTAAATAATTTTAGGAATATTCTAATTAATGTGGCTTCCATCTCCTGCAACTGCATTACCTTGAAGATCACCTTCAACATTAACTGATCTATTACTCATATCTATATAAATAGTACCTTCTTGAGAAGTTTCCATTAAATCATAGAGAGCATTTACGATATCCATCAAAAAGCTTTTATCATTACTGGTAAAAATGTGGGATTGTCCTGAGTTAAAATATATTATTAATCCATAATATTGAATTTGTGTAAAATGCTTATACAGTAAAAAGATTGCTAGAGCAAGTAATCCAATTCCCACCAACTTATTGAAATTAATAATAAAAAGACCTACTATGGTTATTCCAATAACTGTTGACCAAGATAAACGAGCCTTTGGAATTTCACCCACCTTAAATCCCGTCATATTCCTAAATTGATATACAGAAGAACCGAATTTAACAGAGTTTTTTGTTATTATTATTTGCTTTGCAGACTCAAATACTCGTTTGTCATCTGTTGGATTAATGATATCTGGAAACGCCATTTTTTTTCTTAAAACCTCTCAAGATTCCCATTTTAATTATAACAAGTTCAAAAATAGAATTGTCCAGAGAATACCATAGAGTTTGTCAACATTTATCAACTTCTCTTGACACAAATACTTAACGTTACAAAGCGCAAACGCTCAGAAACTCAGTAAACTGATAACAAAACGTTATGATAGCCAAACCCTAAACAACCGAAGGAGACACTCAATGTTAGAAAACTATCACAAACACGCAGAAGAAAGAGCAAAACTTGGTATTCCCCCCTTACCTTTAACCGCAGAACAAACATCGCAACTATGCGAACTCTTAAAAAACCCCCCAGAAGACAAAAAAGAAGAACTGTTGATGTTATTACGGGATAGAGTTCCCCCTGGTGTCGATGAAGCAGCTTATGTTAAAGCAGGGTTTTTAACCGGAGTCGCTAAAGGTGAAATAACCTGTCCCCTCATCTCCCCTCAAGGTGCAGTAGACTTATTAGGAACCATGATGGGAGGCTATAATGTACAATCCTTAGTAGAGTTGCTCCAATCTTCGGATAGTAATATTGCCTCAGAAGCAGCCACCGCATTAAGCAAAACCCTGTTAGTGTTTGACGCATTCAATGATGTTTTAGAACTTTCCGAAAGCAACCCCTACGCTAAACAAGTCATTGACGCATGGGCCAATGCTGCTTGGTTCATCAATAAACCCAAAGTCCCCGAAACTATTCGCGTCACCGTCTTTAAAGTGCCAGGAGAAACTAATACAGACGATCTATCTCCTGCACCTCATGCAACCACCCGACCCGATATTTCCCTCCATGCGTTGGCCATGTTAGAGTCAACCATGCCAGAAGGGATCGAAACCATTGCTAGACTCAAGGAAAAAGGCTATCCTGTGGCCTATGTCGGGGATGTAGTGGGTACCGGTTCCTCTCGTAAATCAGCCATTAACTCGGTTTTATGGCACATTGGCCATGATATACCCTTTGTCCCCAATAAACGGGCTGGTGGCTACATTATCGGCGGGAAAATAGCCCCTATTTTCTTCAATACAGCAGAAGACTCCGGCGCGTTTCCCATTGAATGCGATGTTTCAGAAATGGAAACCGGCGACGTTATCATCATCTATCCCTACAAAGGAGAAGTCGCCAACGAAGAAGGAGACGTTATTGCAACCTTCACCCCGAAACCTGAAACTATTTTAGATGAAGTTCGGGCTGGAGGACGCATTCCCTTACTCATCGGACGGGCGTTAACGGATAAAACCCGTGCAGCGTTGGGACTCGAACCCAGTGACATTTTTGTACGTCCTAGTATGCCAGAAGATACTGGCAAAGGCTTTACGTTAGCCCAGAAAATGGTAGGTAAAGCTTGTGGTTTACCTGGGGTTAGACCGGGAACGTCTTGTGAACCGATGATGACCACTGTTGGTTCTCAAGATACCACAGGACCCATGACAAGAGATGAGTTGAAAGAGTTAGCTTGTTTAGGGTTCAATGCAGACTTAACCTTACAAAGTTTTTGTCATACTGCTGCTTACCCCAAACCCGTCGACATCAACACCCATAAAGACTTACCAGACTTCTTTGCAACCCGTGGTGGTGTGGCGTTGAAACCGGGTGACGGTATTATTCACTCTTGGTTAAACCGGATGTTATTACCCGATACAGTAGGAACCGGGGGAGACTCTCATACTCGTTTTCCTTTGGGTATTTCCTTCCCTGCTGGTTCCGGTTTAGTTGCGTTTGCAGCAGCATTAGGGGTGATGCCTTTGGATATGCCAGAATCAGTATTAGTTAAGTTTACTGGAAAGTTGCAACCCGGTGTAACGTTAAGAGACATTGTTAATGCTATCCCTTGGGTTGCCATTCAAGAAGGTAAATTAACTGTTGCCAAAGAGAACAAAATTAATGTTTTCAATGGTCGTATTATGGAGATGGAAGGATTACCTGATTTAAAAGTTGAACAGGCTTTTGAATTAACCGATGCAACAGCAGAAAGGTCCTGTGCAGGGTCAACCATTAAGTTAGGAAAAGACACCATCGCTGAATATTTACGCTCCAATATTTCCTTAATTAAAAATATGGTTGCACGGGGTTATCAAGACTCTAGAACCTTAATGCGTCGGGCTGCAAAAATGGAGGAATGGTTAAAAAATCCCGTGTTAATGGAAGCAGATGAAACGGCAGAGTATGCTGATGTTATCGAAGTCAACTTAAACGAGATTAAAGAACCCATTGTGGCTGCACCTAATGACCCTGATAACGTTAAATTAATGTCAGAATGTGCAGGGGATAAAGTTGATGAGGTGTTCATCGGTTCCTGTATGACTAATATTGGCCATTACCGCGCGGCTGCCAAAATTTTAGAGGGTGCAGGCCGTATTAAATCTGTTTTATGGATTTGTCCCCCAACCCGAATGGATGAAAAACAGCTACGAGAAGAAGGTATTTATGGAGTGTTTGCTGCATCAGGGGCAAGGACAGAAATGCCGGGATGTTCTCTATGTATGGGCAACCAAGCAAGAGTAGAAGACAATGCGACAGTGTTTTCTACCTCTACCCGTAACTTTAATAATCGTATGGGTAAAGGGGCGCAAGTTTACCTCGGTTCGGCAGAGTTAGCTGCGGTATGTGCCTTATTAGGAAAAATACCCACTGTTGAAGAATATATGGAGATTGTTACCCAAAAAATTGATCCCTTTGCCGATGAATTGTACCGTTATTTGAACTTTGATCAAATGACAGGATTTGAAGACGAAGGACGGGTTATTCCGTTAGATGAAATGCCCAAAATTGAAGATATTTTAGGTATTCCAGCCGGTGCTTTAAGTTAACATCGTAAGGTGGGCAATGCCCACCTTAACCTAAATTTTTGAGTTAAAGTAAATGTGAAGTATCAAGTTAAATTTAAGCCCAAAGCTATCAAAAAATTGGGAAAATTGTCATCCCAGGACAAAACTCGAATTATTGCTAAAATTGAAGCAATGATAGATAATTTACAAGGAGATGTTAAAAAGCTAACCAACTTTTTTCCACAGTATCGATTACGAGTCGGTAATTATCGAGTATTATTTGATATTGAAGATAATACTTTAATAATTTATCGAGTTAAACATCGGCAAAATGCTTATAATTAAACTAAGGAGACAAAAATGATTGAATTACATCCTGAATTTTTAACTAAAAATGGTAAAAAAGAATTTGCTGTTTTATCTTATGAGGAATTTATTAAAGTTCAAAAGTTGTTAGAAGACTTAGAAGATTTAGAGGATTTAAGGCAAGCAAAAGAAGAAGAAAAAGATAGTCCTTCTTATTCATTAGATGAAGTAAAGGAAATGTTGAATATTAAAGATTAAGTAGAAAAAAAGTAGCCAAGATTAAAAACTTATTCGATATTGATACTTTCTTTAATACACAAGTTTTTTATAGTTTGCATACAAAATTAAAGATCAAAAATGTCTAAAAAATATCGTTCTCAAGATCCTAATCAATTAGAACTAGATTTATGGAATACCTCCATAACAGAATTAAAGGATATTTCTCACAAAAATACTAATCAAAATACATCATCAAAATTGTCCAAAACAAAACAAGAGCCAAAAATAATAGAAGAGGTAGAAGAAACAGAAGTAATCGAAGAAAAACTAATAACAAATAAACCTAAGAAAACTAATGATTTATTTTTACCATTTACATATGAAGAAATTTTGAAGACAATTGGAAAAGATAAATCTAGACTTGTTGATTTAATTGTTCCAGTTACTCACTTTGAAGAACAAATTATTCAAGTTGTTCTAGATATTGAAAATGCTGGTTATTTGCTATTCCTATATGGTGTATCGGGAGTTGGAAAATCAACTTTTATTAGTTCACTTAAATTTCAAAAATATATTCCAATACAATCAATAGTCTCTATAGATGCTAGTGAATTAGAACAAGAAAATCAAGGTGACATAAAATTAAAGGAATTACTTAAAAAAATAAAAAAAGAGGCAATTGATTTCTTTTCAAAAAATAATAATATAAACGATAAGCTATGTATTGTTATTGATTACTTAGAAAATTTAAAAGATGAAGATAATAATAATGTAAAAGCTTTTTTTAGAGACTTAAATGGATTGCTTCGTAAGTATCCGATTCTCATGATTTGGCCTGTAACAGTTAGAGAAGACTTAGAAAATATGCAAGAATTTGCTAAAAGCTTTTCTAGCACTATGTTTCATAGAAAAAGACCTGTTATAGATTTTACTGGCCCTCCTTTAGATGAATATCCAAACATTGTTAAAAAAACAATCATGTTTTTTAATGAAGGTAAAAATTGCTATGAATTTCAATTAACTGATAATGATCTTGAAAACTTAAAGAAAAAGTATGAGAGTAAACCACGAGAAAGACATTTGATTAGAGATTATCTAAAAGATATAAGAAGTCTTTGGGAGCAAAGAACTGATTATATATCCCGAATTGCCAAAAATGTTCCTAAACCAACAGAAGTATGGTTTATATTTTCTTATCCCGTAGCAGAAAGTGTAGTAGCACGCTTTGCCAAACAGACTCCAGATATAATCAATGAAATATGGAATGCAGATTATAAATCTTTGTTTGTATATATTAGTGAGAATAATCAAAGAAAAGCAGATTGGAGTCCCCAACGCCTAACTTTAGCTTTAAGTAGTCGTATGTTAACTACTAAAATTATGTATTTACCGACAAATTCTTTAGTAAGCTGTATTGCATCTTATGCAAGAGACGCAGAAATTCCTATTACTAATAAAGATTGGCTCGATCCAGACCAGTATAGTATTAAAAGAAATTGGTTACAAAAAAATAATGCGAAAAAAACACTTCAAACAACACCATTATATTTACAATTATCCGGTGTTTCCATTACATTAGGAAAACGCAAAAGTGGAGCTGTACCAACAGGTTTAAAAAATGCAAAACAAGCCTTTGAAAAAATTAATGAAGATATATCTCAAAATAAAATTAGTGATCAAAGGTTCAATAAAGCTATATGTTTAGCTTTAAAAGATGTATTTCGGTACTCCAAACATGAGCTTAATTTTAAGTCAGAAATAAATCATCCTCATTTGACAAATATTAAACCTGATATTTTAGTAGATATGGGTGAAAAATTAGTTTGCTTAGAGTTTTGTTATACTAATAACAGTACACCAGGTTATCTTGCTGATTATGTTTTGAAAAAACTCAATAAATATATGAAACAACTAGAAGATAATTTTGGAATATCTGAAGATTTATTAAGTTAATATACCATTATTTTGTTATAATTAATACTGAATATTAGAAATTACAAATCAAATGAACTTTTACACCATTATCCTTAGAAAAAGTACAAATTATTGGGTTTCACTATGTCTCGAAAATGGATTAGTGGGACAAGGAGAAACCCCAGAACAAGCTATTGATAAACTAAAAGAAGCCATTGAATCTTTTTTAGAAGTTTCTAATAGTGAAGAAAATGTTTATTCTCGTCCCCTTCATATTGATGAACTCCATGAATTTTTAATGATTGAAGATTCAGAATCTTCTGAAATCTACGAATTAAGAAAAGTTTATGCCTAAAAATATTCCTTCTCTTAAACCCAAAAAACTTATTAAAATTCTTGAAAAAGGAGGTTGTCAATTTTATCGAGAAGGAAAAGGAGATCATCGCTTATATATTCGAGAAGTTGATAAACAGCGTAGAATTGTTCCTATCGATATCGGTGCAAAAGAAATGTCACCTGCTTATGTTTTACGCATTTTTAGACAGTTTGGTTTTAGTGATGAAGAAATTGAAAACCTGTTGAAATAAATTAAAAAAGCGATCGCCTATAATAAACATATACACTAAAAGAGGAGATTGTTAAATGGATAAGTTAGTTAATTATCGTCAAATTATCAAAAAAATTTTAACACAATATGATGAGATTGCTAATCGTTCATCTAAAAAAAAGTATGAAACTTGTTTAATCTTTGATGAAAATCATGATCATTATTTGTGGATGTCTATAGCTTGGGTAAATCATAAAAGAATTAACAACACTCATGTTCATATACGAATAAAAAACAATAAAATCTACATAGAAGAAGATTGGACAGAAGAAGGTATCGCTACGGAATTATTAAGAGAAGGTATCCCAAAAGAGGATATTGTTTTAGCTTTTTATGATCCCGAAACTCGTAAACATACAGACTTTGCTATTGCTTAAATACTGATATTTAACTAACAAAAATAGATATAATTGAATTATTCAAGTTAAACGATAAAAGAGGATAATGATGTACAAAAAAATATTAGTTGCGTTAGCTTCTCCTGATGACTGTCAAACACTTTTTCCTAAAGCGTTAACAATAGCGAAAAATAATAATAGTCTTTTAAAGCTATTTCATTGTATTAACTCAGAAGTTTATTTTACTCCTTACGGAACCTTTACCACAGAAGAAGTCACCCAATTACTTCCTCAATGGCAAGATAGTTTAGAAGGAGAACAAAAACAAACAAAACAATGGTTAACAGAATACACTCAAAAAGCATCCTTAGAAGGAATTTCCACAGAATGGGATTGTATAATGGGAAATCCTAGTTCTTCTATTGTTAAATTAGCAAAAAATTGGGATGCTGATTTGATTATTATGGGACGTAGAGGGCTAACTGGTTTAGAGGAAATGTTATTAGGAAGTGTGAGTAATTATGTGGTTCATCATGCCCCTTGTAGTGTATTATTAGTTCAATAAAAAAAGTCATAAACCGTAGAAAGTTCATGACTTTACGATCAGCAAATAGTGATGTTTTTAGTTCATAATTCTGACAGCAATGGTACTGGTATTAAAGTTATAATCTTTACCTTCTAACTCGATTAAAGTACCGATTTTAACTTTTTGTTGACCGACAACAGCACCAGTATCGGTTATTTGTGCATCCCCTCTTAAGGTAAGAATCATGTCTTGAAAATAAACAACTTCTGGTCTAGGATCAGGGAGAGCTTTAACGGAGCCATCTGGCTGAGGTACGACAGTGGTTCGAGGAAGAGGTTTAATATCCTTGATTTCAAACTCCCCAGAAGGTTGATTACGGATAACGATATTCGTCTTTTTCGCCTCACTAAACTGATTAATCAGTGCATCGGGATCACTGACTCCTAAACCCCGTACAATGACATCGACTTCGATAGGTTTACTAGCAACTTGAGCAATGGTACTGGTTCCAGACTTACCAGGAACGACAAAAATGCCCACAATTACTAAAAAAATGGCTAAAGCAGCCCCTAAATCTAGGATACTAATTTTTCCAAATAGACGGCCTTTAGAATCTAATAGTTTCATAAATATACTTCAGTTTGTGTGAAAAGTAGGGTTATAACAAGATAGTCAACTGTCTTTCCTATAGGGAATAGACAAATTGCAGCAATTCTATCATAGTCTTTACCCATTGGATATAGACGACGGTTGTTTTGGTCAAAAGTATCCCGAACCCTAGAGAAATTGCTATCCTAAAGATAAATTAATTAATTAATGAGGAGGAGATAAACTTTGATAAATTACTTTAAATCAATTATTTTTCTTGGTGTATTTGCTACCATTCTACCTTTTAGTTTTCCGAGTCTTGGGTTAGAAACCAATGTTAATATTAATCCCATAGAAATTGCTCAAAATAGAAATCCAGAAACTTATGTTAAAGTTCAGGATATGAATAGTTTAGTGATGCAAATAGACGAAGGTGACTATCGATTTAGAGGTATATTAAAACGGGTTGGATCTAAAGAATTTATGGGTAATGATCGTCAATCTCGTGTGGTTTTTGATCCTTATAGTGGTCATATAGTGGTGTTTAATGTTGCCACAGGAACGGAATTTTATAACTATTATATTGATCCTGTTTCGGGTGTAGGAGAAGATCCTGATACTATGTGTGATCCTGAAACAGAACCTTGTTAAATGTCATAATAGAATTAACTCTAAAATTATTGTTTTCAATTAAAACTAAATCTATGCAAACTCAACACAATCCTCGTAGCAATTCTTCTCCTATTATTTCACCTTTTCCTGATAGAATAGCTACAGTTACTCGTACCACTAAAGAAACCGATGTACAAGTTAGTTTAAATTTAGATGGTCAGGGTAATTGTACAGCAGAAACAGGTATTCCTTTTCTTGATCATATGTTACATCAAATTGCTTCTCATGGCTTAATTGATTTAGAAGTTAAAGCAACCGGAGATATTGAAATTGATGATCATCACACCAATGAAGACGTAGGAATAACCTTAGGTCAAGCATTAAGAAAAGCATTAGGCGATCGCAAAGGAATTGTTCGGTTTGGTCACTTTTTAGCCCCTTTAGATGAAGCTTTAGTTCAAGTTGCTTTAGACTTTTCCGGAAGACCTCATTTAAGTTATGGTTTACAAATTCCTACCGAAAGAGTGGGGACTTATGATACACAATTAGTCAGAGAATTTTTCGTTGCTATTGTTAATCATAGTCAGATGACTTTACATATTAAACAACTCGATGGTATCAATTCTCATCATATCATAGAAGCGACATTTAAAGCCTTTGCAAGGTCTATGAGAATGGCTTTAGAAATTGATCCCCGTCGCGCCCATTCTATTCCTAGTTCAAAAGGGGTTTTAATGGCTTAATCTTACTGTAGGGGCTTAATAATATTAAGCCCAATCATTTAATTATTGTTTTCGCTTTTTAGCTGCTTCTTGGAAACACTGAATATACTGTTGATATCCTCCAGGAAAAGCAACATTTAAAGTTAAGGGATCAGCTTGATCTCTGGGATCGCCAGGCCCTTCAACGACATAATTTTGACCGTTATTTTCTTCAAGTTTAAGGGCTTTTCTGTTTTTAACTTCCCCTGCGCTACTATCAATATAAACGATCAGATTACCAGTGTTAAATTCTTGACCAATTTCTTGAATAAGTTGTAAAAATCCGCGATCGCTTCCTCCTCTTCCAAAGCTTAAGTTACCATTTTTTTCTACTGCTTTACTGGTAACAGTATCCCCTACACCGACAATGGTTGGCATTTGTTCAGGATCAAAATTATCTTTAATTAAAGCAACTAATTGATGATGATTTCTTGGGGCATTTCTCACACTAAAATCTTCCCTTAGGGGATATTTCCCCGTTCGTTGATAATAGTAACGGTTCAAAATCCCTAAAACACCTACCTCTTTAATACCTCCTTTTAACATAAATTGAAAGTCTGTGGTTCCTGAATCTTTTCCTTTCGCTTCTTGCATTATTTCTTGTCCTGTTTCATCTCTTCCTAAGTTGGGCGCATAATGAACAAAAAAGGAATTTTCTAATCCTTCATCGGTAGCTTTTGCTAATAAATCATCCATTAATTGTTTAATGTGTTGTTGTAGTTGAAAATAATAATCTTCTTGTTCAATAAATACCTCATGAAAGACGTTTAAGTTAGCAGTGGGAGAGACTTTATTATCTAATATAGATGCTTGAATATAATTAGCGATCGCCTTATCATCTAGATTAGGATTATTATTAGCAAAAAAGTTTTTAAAACTTGCTTCAATATACTGAGGAACCCTTGCTAAAAAGTCTAATTCTTTATCACTAACCCCAGGGTGAGAAACGTTACCATGACGATCTTGCCATTGGACTCCACCCCCTGCTAAACCAGGTAAATAAAACCCTTTTTCTTTAACTAAATTCTGATCATCATAAGCACGTTCTATAATTAAATTCACCCCACGTTTTCCGATATGTTCCCCATTGGTTAACACATAAAAATGTCCGTTAAATGATCGCGTTGCTTCGATATAATGAGTATCCATAACTCTCGTTAAAGGATCTTTAACTAACCCCATACAAACCCCATCTAGGTCTTGTATAATTAATAGATTGGGTTCATTGGCTAATACATTGATTAATTCTTCATGATCCAAGGATAAAGTACGTTCATGGAGGGGTAAAGAAGACATAGACATGATTAAGTTAAAATTAGAATTCTACAAAGCGATCAAAAGTCTTAAATTTGTTTTTATTGTATCAGAAAATGGTTTTTAAATACTTGTAACTAGCAAAAATTACTTATTTTTTCTTAAGAAGATTATTATTAGGTTAAAGTTATAATAATAAATCATAGCTACTTAAATTCTTTAGGCTGGATAACTGCTTATTAAACCTGATGTTAGAAGTTTTAAACTCTTAATGACAAAAAACTTCTGACTTCTAACTTCTAACTTCTAACTTCTTAATATGTTACCCATTAGAAACTGTGTTCAACAAACCCCTGGTTATGTCCCTGGAGAACAACCCCAAACTACGGATTATATTAAATTAAATACTAACGAAAATCCCTATGCTCCTCCTGATGAAGTTTTTGATAATTTAGAAGAAGAATTAAAGAAAGTTCGGTTATACCCTGATCCCATTTCTACAAAACTCCGTAAAGCAGCCGGCGAAGTATTTGGATTTCCTCCTGAGCAAATTTTAGCCGGCAATGGGTCAGATGATATCTTAAATATTGCTCTAAGAACCTTTGTTAACCCTGGGGAAACTGTCGCTTTTTTAGATCCCACTTACTCCTTATACGAAACCATTGCTAAGGTACATGGAGCAACCATTAAAACCATTTCAACTGATAAAAATTTTGAGTTAGATAGTCCTTTAGTTTGTCCTGAAGCGAAACTAATTTTTGTAGCTTCTCCTAACCCTCCTTTAGGTAAACATTTAAACCGTCAATATCTTAAAGAAACTTGTGAGCAAGCAACAGGTATCGTCTTAATTGACGAAGCTTATGTAGACTTTTCGGATGAAGATCATTGGGAGTTTATAAAACAATATGATAATGTTATTGTTTCCCGTACTATGTCAAAAAGCTATAGTTTAGCAGGAATGCGGGTGGGTTTTGCTATTAGTTCCGTAGAAATCATTGGACAAATGAATAAAGTTAGAGACTCTTATAATTTAGATAGAGTTGCTCAGACATTGGGAGCTAATTGTTTTCAATTTAAAGACTATTTTAAAGGTGTTTGGCAGCAAGTCAGGAATACCCGAACTCGTTTAATTAATTCTCTGAGAAAACTAGATTTTTTTGTTTTTGACTCTGATGCAAATTTTGTCCTTGCTTCTCCTCAATGGATGGAAGCATCACAACTCTATACTAAGTTAAAAGAACGAAAAGTATTAGTGAGATATTTTAAACAGCCTCGCATTAGTAACTATGTCAGAATTACGGTAGGAACTGATGCAGAAATTGATCGCTTATTAGAAGTAATTGAACAGTTAAAAAATGAAGCATGAAACCTTAGAATTAAGAGTAAAATTAGCGAACAAGTTAGCTGACGTATCTGGGAACATCATTAAACAATATTTTCGTCAAAGTAATCTGGAGTCAGAGACGAAAATAACAGAAGTTTCTTCTATCGTTACCATTGCTGATCGCTTAGCAGAAAACGTTATGGTGGATCTGATAAAAAAAGAATGTCCTGATGATGGAATTATCAGAGAAGAAGGGGAGAATATAAATTCAAATAGTGGTTATGCTTGGGTACTTGATCCCATTGATGGGACTTCTTCTTTTGTCAAAGGTTTACCCATTTTTGGCACATTGATTGGTTTAGTTGACCTAAACAAGAACTTACCCTTATTAGGGTGTGTCAATCAACCCATCTTACAAGAAAAATGGTTAGGAATAAGAGGGAAACCTAGTATTTTTAATGATAAAACTATCAATAATCCTTACAAAAATAATGATAATTATCCCTTATCAGAAGCGTGTCTAACTTCCACCACTCCCCTGATGTTTATTACTCCTCGCCAACAAGCGATCGCTTCTCGTTTACAAACGGTGTGTCGTCGGACTGCTTTTGGGGGAGATTGTTACAATTATGTATCCTTAGCAATGGGGTGGTCTGCTATGCCTATTATTGTTTTAGAATCAGACTTAAAATACTATGATTTTTGTGCCTTAATTCCTATCATAGAAGGGGTTGGCGGAATCATTACAGACTGGACAGGAAATGCTCTTAATAGCCATTCTACGGAAGTTTTGGCCGCTTCTAACCTAAACTTACATCAACAAGCTTTAGAGGTTATTTTGAGTCAAGGGTAATATTATATTCAAAAAGTTAACTTAAACTTCTTAAATCTCAATTGAAGACATTTTTTGAATTATGTGTTACATTTATATTACAAAGCAGTGTAGCTCAGGAGGTAGAGCATCCCCCAACGTTGAAGGGGAAGGATACCCCGCCAGTCCAATGAGGAGTAACGGGGAGCCATGTATCAATATTGCAGATGCACCGAGTTTGACAGGAAAGTTGAACCAGGGAAGCGCGTTGAGGAGATATATGGATAACTCGCGGGTTCGAGTCCCGTCACTGCTATTGTTTAAGTATATTGTGGGTTAGGAACAGAGCTTAAAAAAGAGGAGCGATCGCAACTCAATCTCAGATAAACAAATGTAACTTTTTCTGAATGCCCATAGCCCATAATAGTTTTACTTTAGATAGAAAATTCACAATTTTGAATCAATGTTAAGTAAGGGTGGATACCAATCATCGTCTAATATTTGTTCAATTGTGAATGGATATTTTAAGGGTAAATTTAAAGATAAATTAGCATTTTCAGCTTTTAAGTTTACCTGTTTCAAAGCTTTATTATAATTTTTGTCAAGATTATTTTCAAAATGCTGATAATAGTTTCTAGAATCTAAAAAATCAGATAAATCGTTCCTGAAATTATTGATCTCAATTTTCCAACCAGAGAGATAAAAATCTCGATTAACAGTCCAATAAGCATATAATAATAAATGAATTAATAATTGACGAGTCAGACTGTTAATTGCTCGCTTATCACTAGCTCCCAATGACTCTATTTCCTCTTGTAAGTTCACCCAGTCTAAAGCAGTAACATCTTTATTTTTGAGTGCGATTACTTGTTGATCAATCCATTCTCCGAAGTCTAATTTATATAACGTTTTATTTTCTTTTTCTACACTTCTCATAAAAATATTTTCTTGCTAAACAGTATGTTGAGCTAGTTTGAAATCTACTTTTTTATTCAAGGTATAATAGACTAAATTTATTTTATCATATCAAAAGCTCTGGTGTTGGAAGGAGATTGTAATCGCGGTTCAAGTCGAGTGATCGCAACTTAGCGTTATATCAATCAATGTTAGCTCTTTTGAAACTTTTGTACGCATAAAAGAGTCGTAACTTGTTAAACTAGATAGATCAGGTATGATCATAGCCTGCAATTAGATTATCCCTACCGCGCCTATGGTTCATGTTAAGCGCATCGAATTATCTCATTTTAAATCGTTTGGTGGCACCACTGCCATTCCTTTTTTGCCTGGGTTTACTGTCGTATCAGGCCCCAATGGATCGGGTAAATCTAATATACTCGATGCTTTGTTATTTTGCTTGGGGTTAGCTACATCTAAGGGAATGCGGGCCGAACGATTACCAGATTTAATTAATCATAATCATAGCAATAATCGCAAGACTCAAGAGGCTTATGTTTCTGTTACTTTTGATGTGTCTGATTTAACTGATTTAGAAGAATTTAGTCGAGATAATCCTCCTGTTACTAAAATAGCATTAACTGAAGAGAATAATAATAATGGTAATGGGAATCATACTGAAGAAATAAGCAAAGAAAATGGTTTAATTACTAGCAGTGAATGGACAGTCACTCGACGTTTAAGAGTGACAAAAGGGGGTAGTTATTCATCGACTTATTATATTAATGATGAACCTTGTAATGTCAGTCAACTTCATGAACAATTAAATCGTTTGAGAATTTATCCTGAAGGCTATAATGTGGTTTTACAAGGGGATGTTACTCGCATTATTAGTATGAATGGGAAAGAAAGAAGAAATATTATTGATGAATTAGCTGGTGTAGCAGAATTTGATCGGAAAATAGAGAAAACAAAAGAAACCCTAGAAGAAGTTAGGGAAAGAGAAGAACGCTGTCAGATTATTGAAACCGAGTTAAAACGGTCTTTAGAACGGTTAGCTGCGGATAAGATAAAAGCAGAAAAATATAAAAAATTAAAACAACAAATTCAAGAAAAACAAGGATGGGAAACCGTCTTAAGTTGGAAATTCTTACAGCAAAAAATATCTCGTTTACAAACTCAAATTACTACAGGAGAACAGGAAGAACAAAAATTAAATCAAGGAATTAATGAACTCACTGAAAAGATAAGAGAAAATACTACTAAACTGGAAGACTTAAACCGTCAGGTAAAAGCATTAGGAGAAGATGAGCAGTTAACCGTTGCATCTCAGTTAGCAACTCAAAAAGCGCAACGCAACCAAAAACAACAAAAACAACAAGAATTAGATAATCTTATTCAACAAACTGAACAAGAAATAAGAGAAACTGAAACAATTATTACCCAACAAAAACAGACTTTATCCCAACTGACTCAAGATAATAATAGTCTGCAACAAGAGACATTACCCCTTTTAAAAGAACAAAGAAATCGCACCTATCAAACCCTAGAAATGGTCAGAAAACAAGCAGCAGCAGTTGCAGAAGCGTCTGATACTTGGGTACAAGAACAAGCAAAATTAAGCCGTCAAATTTCTACGTTACAAGATACATTAAACCCTCAATTAACCCAACAAGCACAGTTAACAGAACGTTCTCAACAGTTACAAAATAATATTAATGATGAAACACAGCAATTAGAAAGTATTGAGATAGAATTAAACGAACAACAACAAGAATTTAAGGGTTTATCTATTCCCCATGAAGAAAAAATACAACAGCTTGCTCAACAACTATCTACCGCAGAACAAGATAAAAGTATCCTCGAAGAAACCCAAACCCGTTTAGATAAAGAGTACCGAGAAAAACAACGACAGTTAGATCGTTTAGAAGCCTCTCAACAGGCACAACAAGAAGCTCAAGGAACCTACGCAACTCAACTAATTTTAAACTCTGATTTACCTGGGGTTTGTGGTTTAGTGGCACAATTAGGACAAGTTAAACCCAGTTATCAACTAGCCCTAGAAATTGCAGCCGGATCACGTTTGGGTTATGTTGTGGTCGAAGACGATACTATCGCTGCTGCAGGAATTAAGCTCTTAAAACAAGCAAAAGCAGGACGAGCAACCTTTTTACCTTTAACAAAAATAAAGCCCTATCGTGGACAAAACAATAATAGTTTAAACTATGCCCAAGGGTTTGTTGATTTAGCTGTTAATTTAGTGCTTTGTCGCCCTGAACATGAAAAAATATTTTCTTATGTTTTTGGTAATACTGTTGTTTTTGAAACCTTAAATGATGCCAGACATCACTTAGGAAAACAGCGCATTGTTACCCTGGACGGGGACTTGTTAGAAACCAGTGGAGCCATGACAGGAGGAAGTCGCCCTAAACGTTCTTCCATTCGTTTTGGAACCTTAGTCCAAGGAGAATCCCATGAAATTAAATCCTTAAAACAAAGATTAGCTGATTTAGAAGAGTTACTATCTCGTAACCAGGAAAAACTACAGCGAAAATCTGAGCAAATTAAACAACTATCTAATGAGTTAACCGAAGCAAGACAAAGCGGAAGAGAACAACACTTAAAACGGGAACAGTTAGAAAAAGAAATTCAACGATTACAAGGACAACAAGAAAAGTTAAGCTTGCAGGTATCTCGTCATAAACAAGAAGCAGAAACCTTAGATAGTCAATTAAAAATTATTGCTGCTGAAATTCCCCCATTAACCGCAGACTTACAACAAAAACAAGAAAGACTAAGAAAACTAGAAGAATCTCACACCCACAGCGAATGGCAAGAAATTCAAACCTTAATTAAAAGTCAAGAAAAGCAACTACAAGAAAGGGAAAATGAACTGCGTCAAGGGGAAAATAAACGAGAAGAAATTAACCGTCAATTATCTTCTTTAGAGGAAAAAATTAAAGAAAATCAAGATAAAAATAAAGCACAAAACACTAATATTGTCAACTTAAATAATGAAAAAATTAATATTAAACAGCAACTAGAAACCATCAATGATAAAATTAGTAACTTAGAAAAACTATTAGAAGACTTAACCCAAAAATTAGGGGAAACCAAAAAAGAACGCGATCGCATTGAAGAACAGTTGAAAACAGTACAAAAAAATCATCAACAAAAAATATGGAACTTAGAGAAATTGCAAACCACACAACAAGAAAGAAAAGAGAATCTAATTAGTTTAAAAGAAGAACAAGAAAGCCAACAAAATGAATTACCTGACCCCTTACCAGAAGTTCCGTTACTGTCAGAAATAGATGAAACGACCACAGACTTAACCCCTCATATTGAACAACTGCAAAAAGACATTCGTAACGGACAAAAACGCTTAGAAGCGATGGAACCCGTGAATATGTTAGCCTTAGAAGAACATCAAAAAACTGAAGAAAGATTAAACGAACTCACGGAAAAATTAACCACCATTCAAGGAGAAAGAACCGAACTATTATTAAGGATAGAAAACTTTACTACCTTAAGATTTAGGTCGTTTAAAGAATCCTTCGACGCAGTTAATGAGAACTTTAAAAACATATTTGAGACCCTTTCCCAAGGAGATGGATACTTACAATTAGAAAATGAAGAAGACCCCTTTCAAGGGGGATTAAATCTCGTCGCACACCCCAAAGGAAAGCCCGTACAACGGTTAAGTTCTATGTCAGGGGGAGAAAAATCATTAACCGCGTTAAGCTTTATATTTGCCCTACAAAGATATCGTCCTTCTCCTTTTTACGCCTTTGATGAAGTGGATATGTTTTTAGATGGGGCAAATGTCGAAAGACTCTCAAAAATGATTCAACAACAAGCACAACAAGCACAGTTTATTGTCGTTAGTTTACGTCGTCCTATGATTGAAGCATCCCAAAGAACTATCGGCGTAACTCAAGCGAGGGGAGCTTATACTCAGGTTTTGGGTATTAAATTATGATAGGATAAGGCGATCTCCAGAAAGACACCAGTGAGATAAACTTAATAATTACGATAAGGTAATCAATTCTGAATAAGTTACCATCAAAATCAAAAACTCTTGCATGAGTGCCTCTTGTCTCTTGCCTCCCTAAACTAGCTAGTTTTAGCGAAGGTGCAACATATGAGTTATACCAAATCCGCTTGAGATACCCCCTTTTAAAATTAATAGCTTAAAGCGTTAAAACCCTTCTGTCTTCTGCCTCTTCTAGAAGATAAGATAGGTTTGAGAACCGAATGTGGTATTAGGACACTTGTTAACGCTGAAACCATTATCTAATCAACGATTGCCCATTGCCCATTCCCTATTCCCCAGTGCGTAGCACTATAGCATTGTGGGATTCCTCATCAGTATCAAGGAAAAATGCAATTGGCTCTTGATAATTTCAATAAAGCAATAGAGTTAAATATTAAGTTTACCTCATGAGTCCCCAAAATGCTATAATTAGCCTAATATAAATTATTTTAATTATATGATATGAAAAAAAAAATTTTTTGGAGTTTGCATAAACTTAAATTATATCCACAAGTTTTATCAGTTAAAGAAACACTTAATCAATCAGGTTATGTATCTTATAAAAAACGATTAGGACATATTTTAACTTTTAATAATGTTCCAATTATTCCATATAGTGAATTGTTAGATGCACATCAAAACGGTCTATTTCATAAGGGAGGACCAATTTGGCCTGATTGGTCTAAACAAATGGAAGCTCGCCAATGTAATAATGGTATTCCAGTTGATAACATTCCGTCTTTTCCTTCTTATAAAATAGATTCTTTTATAGAAGAACCTTTAGTATGGTGTGGACCTATTGTAGACCATTTTGGTCATCAAATTGCAGACTTTAGTACACGTCTTTTGCATAGTAAACATATTCTACCAAAAGCAAAATTTGTTTTTTCTGCAAAAAATCCTTATTATTTTGATTTTTTTAATACGCCTTCTTTTTTTCGTGAAATTTTAAATTGGTATAATATATCTCCTAATCAAGTCAAAATTATTAGTCAGCCTTGTATTGCTAAAGAACTTTCTGTTGCTCCCCAATCAGAACAACTTAATAACCTTGGTCCATCACAAGAATATCTTGATTTACTTGACTGTCTTGTTGAGAAACAGCTAATCAAGAAACCAAAACAAGGAACTATTTACATTTCACGAGCAGGTATGAATATTCGGTTTGCAGGAGAAGTATATTTAGAACAATTATTGAGAAAAATTAATGTTAAAATTATTCGTCCGGAAACAATGAATCTTAAAACTCAGTTATCCGAATATGAATCATCAGAACGTTTAATTTTTTCAGAAGGTTCAGCTATTCATGGAATACAGTTATTAGGACGTTGTATTAATGAAGTTCAAGTTCTTAATCGTAGACCTAAAGCAAAGATAGCAAAAAACTTTATTGATGTTCGTGCTGATAATTTGACATATTTTGATATTACCAAAGGAATTCTTTACAAAGTTAATGATAAAAATAACATAATATACAACCGTGGCCTTTCTATACTTGATGAAGATGCACTTTTAGATTATTTTTCCTTAGTCTTTCCTTCATTAATATCTATTTGGAACTATGAAGATTACTTAGAGGCTCGTGACCACGACATAATGGACTGGATTCATAAAGAGATGGAAATGAGAGTTAGCAATAGAAAGTTCTCATCAAGTTCATTAAGTTTATTTCAATCAGAACTTATTGAAACAATGGGTAAACTAGGTCTTAATCAATTCATACCTATAGTTGAAAAATTTAGTACCCACTAATCCTAAGTGTTACTTTCATATCTATATTTGTCCATTAAAGATACTATAGTAATTCCCTGTAGTGTCCCATAAGTAGTGAAAGTTAAATCTTCTCCTAAATTTCCTACAAAGTTGCTACACACATCTACCACACTATCCCCTACTGCCTCAAATTCTGTTAAATTGTAAGCGTAGCAAATGTTACCATTTCCTAACATGGAATCTACTTTCCATAATTATGCGTCACTCTTTTTAAAATCCTATTAACCATAAAAATCCCAATGAGTAAATATAGTTCCACACAAGCTGAACAAATTAGAAAAATTGCCACTTATCTTAAGGAACAACGAGTTAAACAAGGATTAAGTATTGAACAAATAGCATCAATGACTTTTATCCGTTTACCTATGCTAAAAGCCTTAGAAAAGACTGATATTGAACAGTTACCTGAATTAATTTATGTACAGGGGTTTATTCGTCGCTACGGGGAAGCTTTAGGTATTGATGGATATAGCTTATCCCATCAAATTAATGCGTCTGAGGCAGAAAAACCGACTATTTCTCCTAACTTAGTCGCTTCTCCTCCTCAAGAATCTCACGTAGGTCAAGAGGTTCCTGCTACCCTGGTTAATGAAGATAATAATAAATCCGTTGCCGTTAAATCTAAGCCCCGAACCTTAGTTCATCCTTCGGAAGATATCCCCGAACGTTCTGAGGTTTCCTTGCTCAAACAACTAAAATTATACTGGATTTACTTGGTAGTTTTAGGAGGAGCCATTGTAGGATTATTTTACCTCTTTTCTCGTCCTCCAGCTACCGAACAAACGGCACAAACTCAAGAGACTGGAACCGTTACTGAGTCAACTGAACCAGAAGCAACTATTACAATCAGCCCCACTACAACTGAACCAACGGAACCCAAAGAAACCATTGAACCTAGTTCTACTGTAACCGAATCGACTGCAACTGCCCCACCAACTCAACCACAAGAACCGACTCAAACCTCGGAAAATTCTGATTCTATTGCCCAACCAGAAACCATTATATCTTCTGAAGAACCCTCCCCTATTTTGGAGTCTCCCCAAGAAACCCCAGAAGCAACTACCAGTCCATCTGAAGTGACTGAAACAAGCGCACCAACTCCCACAGAAACTGTTGAGGATACAATCAGTCAACCTGCTACAGAAAAAGTCATTACGGCAGCATTACAACTAGAAGGAGACTCCTGGTTACAAGTTAGTGTCGATGGTAAAGTCGAATATGAGGGAATTTTAAAAGAAGGAGAGCAACAAAGCTGGGATGCTCAAGAAACCTTAACCATTCGTGCTGGAAATGCAGGAGCGGTTAAATTATCCGTTAATGATAAACCAGCAGAAGTTATTGGAGAGTTAGGTGAGGTGAAAACCGTTGAAGTGACCCCCGATAGTTAATCTTAGGGGCGAACGGTGGTTCGCCCTTTTATTTGTCGAAAAAATAAACTTTTTAGGTCTTTTTTTCTGACATTTATTGTTAGGATGAAACCGCTTCTAAAGAGGCAATGGGATCGGGAATACTAGAAGAAGGGGCTTCAAATTCTCCTTTAACAACGTATTCTAAACGTAATTTCAACCAGGTGATAAATTCAGAATTCTTAGAAATAATAGCAGCACAAGGTTGAGGACATTTTGCTTTAATTTCAGCAAATTCTGGAGCTTCAATAAATGCTGGTTGTTTAACTAACCAAAAATCAATTTCTTTGTTTTGTTCTTGGTAGTTTCTGACTCTTTCTCTCAACACTTCATCCAGGGGTTCTTCTTCTAAAAGAAAGCGTTGACTAGCTAAAACGTAATGGTAGGTGGTCATTGCTGAATAATTAATTGCTATTTACCCAATTACTATTATTCAACCCAAGGGGACATTATAGGTCAGGGTTTATTAATAATTCATATTCCCTGTTTAAATGCACAACGGCTTAACGTGAGTTAGGAGTTCTGAGTTTGTTAACCAGAGAATCGGGGTTTGGGACTTCTTTATGGGATAAGTTTTCCAACAATTACCTTCTGTCGAACTCAGGTTGGCTTAGGGTAACGCAATTAACGAGGCTTCTGCCTCCTGCCTTTCCACTCCTGCCTCCTTCAAGCTCTGCGTAGCCTTCGGCTCCCTTCTTGCAATGCTTTGATGAGGACATCGTGATCGACAGGTTTGACAAAATGAGCGGCAAAACCAGACTCGCGAGCGGTTTGAAAGGCTTTTTCATCACCCCAACCCGACTGGGAAAAGAATACCGTATTTTTCCCTTCTGGCAAGGATCTAAGGTGCTGGCATAGCTCATAACCATTGATGTCAGGTAGACCAATATCCAGCAGAGCAATATTCGGCTGAAACTCTCGAAAAACTGCGATCGCCTCCGTTCCATTGCTGGCAGTTCGGATTTCGTATCCCAAGGATTCGAGCAGAAGCTCAAACATCAGCACGTTGTCTTCATTATCGTCGACAATCAACAGTTTCGTACCCGTTTCCTGAGCATCGCTGGATGTTGGTACGTCCCCTGCCGATTCCTTATCGAGAGAAGCGGCCAAGGGTAGTAGCACCTCAAAAGCACTGCCTTGATCAGCACCGACACTTTTGGCAAAGATTTCACCATCATGGAGATTGACCAAGCGTTTCACCAAAGGTAGACCAATCCCTAAACCGCCTTTCGAGCGATTAGCAAAGGCATCCATCTGGGTAAACATCGTAAAGATCAGGTCAATCTGTTCCGGGGGAATGCCGATCCCGTTGTCCACCACGCGGAAGCAAACTGCATCCTCTTGCTGATGTACTGCTACTTGAATCTCACCCCCTGGATCGGTATATTTGGCTGCATTGTTCAACAAATTAGTCAGTATCTGGGTGAGTCGCATTTCGTCCCCGTACACCCACAGGGGATCTTCGGGCAGATCAAGGCTCAGAGTATGGCGTTTGTCGTCTATGAGTTCGGCACAAACTTCTACCGCATTCTGTACCACTGCTTGGGCGGTCAACTGCTCTTTCTCTAGGCGAATCTTCCCCCGCGTAATCCGAGAAATATCCATCAGATCCTCAATCATTTGAGTCATGTGGTTGACCTGCCGTTTCATGGTGTTAACCACTTTGGTCTGTTGGGCGGGTAATGGGCCTTTTTCTAGGAGAGAAAGCCCAGTGGCGAGTGGCGAGAGGGGATTTCTTAGCTCATGGGCGAGGGTGGCTAAAAACTCATTTTTGTAGCGATCATTCTCCTCTAACTCCGATAAATTGTTACTCATTTGCTCTTGGGTATCTAGGGCATGAGCCATAAAGACGCGGTTAAACCGCCCGGCCATGTCCACATCATTTTGATCCCAGTCCTTGCTTTTACCCGTAATCACCTGCTCGTGTATTTTAAAAGAGGTTCTAGGGGTAAGCCGTTCTCGTTTTGACCCTACCGCCGATTTTTCTTGCGGAACCCCTGCCCACTTCATCTTTTCTTGGCGTTCGGTGCGAAACCAGGCGGTAAAGTAGTTCTTCTGCTCGAACAGGGGCAGCAGCAAGACCCCTTTAATACCGTTTAATGCTGCCTCATCGCTAATTTCGTCGGTAATTTTAGCTGAGTAAAAGGGTTCGCCTTCTTGTTGATTCATTAGCCGAATTAGCTCAGGGAGGATCTGTGCTTCTGGGATAGTGCCGAGAGTAATATTCTGGGGTTTGGAAAAGAACATAAACCCATCGGCATCCATTAGGTCTAAGACTTCGGCTTCGTTTTCTTGAAACACCTTCACCGCCGAATTATCTAGAGAAGTTTTTTCGAGCATCTGGTTGATAGCTCTCTCTAGGTTTTGTTGCTTTTCAAAGTAAATTTCTTCTTCTTTGGCATAGAGATGCCAGCTAAACAGTTGGCAGAGACTTTCACATTCTAAGCGAACGTTTTGCTCAATGTAGCGAGGTTCTCGGCTATGACACGAGATCATGCCCCAAAGCTGGTTATGGGTTACCAAGGAAAACGACATCGATGCTTTTAACCCCTGGTTTCTCACATATTGTTGATGGATAGGGGACAAACTCCGCAGAATCGAATGGGTTAAGTCGAGGGGTTCGCGATCGCTGTCTTCTACTGTGGGAATCAGTCGGGCTGAAGGTAAGTCTACATCGGGAACCAATCGTACCCAGTTAATTTTGTAGAGCTCCCGCGCTTGCTGGGGAATGTCTGAAGCTGGATAATACAAGTCTAGATAAGAATCTAAGTCATCGTGTTTGGTTTCGGCAATCACTTTACCCGTGCCATCCTCATTGAAGCGGTACAGCACCACCCGCTCCATCTCAGAAATATAGCGAATCGTCTCGACGATTTCTCGTGCCATCGTCTCCAAACTCTTGAAGGTTTTGAACTTGGGCGCGACATTCATCGAATAGAGTTTGATGTAATGTTTTGCCGAATAAGTCTGCCGAAATTTGGTCGCTGGTTCGATTTCCAGCACCTGATATGAGCCAGAGCTATAAAGCACGGCATAAAAATCTTGCGGATTACCTGCTATTAGCACCTCATTTCTAAATACGACTTGCAGTGGCAGCCGAGTCTGGCGGGTGCGGGCGCGCTCATAGGTTTCTTGAATGAATTGCCAGTCTTCTTCGTCCATATCCAGCAGCTCAAAGAAGTTTTTGCCCAAGATGTCTTCATGCTGTTGCAGCAGAGTTGAGATATTATCGCTGACAATTTTTACTTCACCGCTTTGTTCCTCAAGGGCAAACAGATAGCCATATCCTTGAATCAATTCCGGAATGTGAATGGGTTCGTCTTCACAGCGGTCAAAGTTAAGTTGATCTAAATCGAGTTTCATTGATACTTGTTTATCGGAAAATTGTTGTTAAAACCTCCCCTTTTTAGGAGGACTTTGATTCGGGGTTGACATACCTTGCTCAATTAATTTAACCAAATGTCGGGCAGAATTGCCCATCTACAAATATTATAATTCTCCTCTCATCGCTAGTTTCATCTCTCTAACCGCCCGTTCCATCCCCACCAACACCGCGCGACTGACAATAGTGTGACCGATATTGAGTTCTTCCATCCCTGGTAAACAAGCCACAGGATACACATTGATATAGGTTAAACCATGACCTGCATTCACCCGTAAACCTAAGTCTAATGCTTGCTCACAGCCTATTTTTAATGTGTCTAATTCTTGTTGACGGATATCTGCATTCGGTGCATCGGCATATTTTCCTGTATGCAGTTCTATAAACTTGGCTTGAGTCTCAGCCGAAGCTTTAATCTGTGCTTCGTCTGCGTCGATAAAGAGGCTCACAGGGATGTTTGCGCTTTGAAGTCGATCCACCACGTTTTTTAACTTTTCTAGGCTTCCAGCGATATCTAAGCCTCCTTCTGTGGTTACTTCTTCCCGTTTCTCCGGCACGAGGGTAATGTAGTCGGGTTTAATATCTAGAGCGATCGCTACCATTTCCTCAGTGGCGGCCATTTCTAGGTTGAGATGGGTGCGAACGGTTTCTCTAAGTAAGCGAATATCTCTATCTTGAATATGACGGCGATCTTCCCTTAAATGTGCGGTAATGCCGTTTGCGCCCCCTAGTTCTGCTAAAACAGCCGCAGCAACGGGATCGGGTTCTACGGTTCGTCTGGCTTGGCGAATGGTGGCAACGTGATCAATATTAACACCCAGTGTGAGCAATGTTGTGTCTCCTTATTGTTTTAACCCTCTTATAATTTATCAAAAAAAGCTGATATTTTTAACTATTTTAAGAGAATTATATGATTAATTCATTATTAATTTAATCATTTAGCTATGGAGATTTTAATTGATCATCCCCATGAAGAGTATATAGATAAAATTCTCGCCATACAAGAAGATTCACTTAGATTTTTGTGTAGTAACTCTTATAATTCTCAACAGATTGAATCTTTGGTTAGTAATCAAAAATGTATAAGAAAGATATGCTATTATCGAGAAAAAGTAATTGTTGCAAAATTTAATCACTCATATATAGGATTTGCTAGTTTAGATATGGTCTCACCTCGAATCAATGGTATTTATATCCATTCTTATTATTCTCGTCAAGGAGTTGGGACAAAATTAATTAAAAGACTAGAGGAATTAGCAATTGAGAAAAAGTATAAAGTGCTTTATACAATGTCATCGATGAATGCAATTAAATTTTATGAAAGTAATGGTTACTCTTTAGTTGGATCATCTGGATTTTGGTCAGACAATAGAGTATGGATACCTTGTGCTAAGATGAAAAAACGCTTATTACCTAAAACAAAACAAGACAAATTTAAAGAAATATTATCTTACATTATTTTGTTTGTCATTGTATTTTTTCTTTTATCCTATTTCATTTAACTATTTTTTTATAAATTTTATTCTGCTGCTTGAAAAATTGCATCAGTTGTTAATTCCAATTCAGGAAAAATGCTCGATTTTAAGCGATCGCCTTTAACATATTTTTCCATCTGATATTCTCCTTCAATTAACTGACAAATAGTAATCGTTGGTTGCTTGGGTTTACCAATATAACGAACTGCCCCTAAAGCGTGATAATCAACAATCCAATATTCAACAATTCCCATTGCTTCATACTCAACAAATTTATGTCCATAATCATCTCGCCAGTTCGTACTAACAACTTCAATAACGAAAGGAATTGTTTGGCCATTTTGAATCACAGATGATTTTTCCCAAAGAGGTTCATTTTTGACGTATTCTCGATTAATAACTGCTACATCGGGTAAATATCCAGAACGAGGGGCAAGGGGTTTTAGCAGACAGTTTTTAGGAATAGAATAGGACAGATTTTGTTTACGAATTTCCAAGTTTAATTCAGCAATTAAAAAACCACTAATATCTTCAGGGGAACCAGTAGGAAGCATTTCAACAATTACACCTTCAATTAATTCGTAGCTTTTCCCATTGTCTGGATACCATTCTAAAAAATCTTCAAAACTTATCGGTTGGATCTGCGGTGTAGTCACCATTTTTAGTCTCTCTCATTTTACCTTTATATTAAGTCTTTAATCTAGTAATATTAACCAAATAAATTATATTTTAAAATACAATAAATTGCTCGAAATCCATCTTTCCAGCCGATTTTCTTTCCCTCTTTATAAGTTCTACCATAATAAGAAATCCCAACTTCATAAATACGACATCCCATTTTTGCTACTTTTGCGGTAATTTCTGGTTCAAAGCCAAAACGACTTTCTTTAATTTTAATAGATTGAATAACTTCTCGTTTAAACGCTTTATAACAGGTTTCCATATCTGTTAGGTTAATATTAGTCAACATATTGGATAAAGTAGTTAAAAATTTATTACCGACCATGTGCCAATAATAAACAACTCGATGGGGACGACTACCCTGAAAACGAGAACCAAAAACGACATCCGCTTTCCGTTTTACAATCGGTTCTATCATTAAAGGATACTCTTGTGGATCATATTCTAAATCAGCATCTTGAACAATAACAATATCCCCTGTTACTGCTGCAAAACCTGTTCTTAATGCAGCCCCTTTTCCCTTATTTTTGTGATGATAAATAACTTGATCAACTTGACATTCTAGTTTAGATTGTAGAAGTTCTCTCGTTCCATCCGTTGAACAATCATCTACTATAACAATCTCACAATTTTTGACAGGAGATGCTTTAACCGCTTCAATAACTTGACCAATCGTCCCAATTTCATTAAAACAGGGAATAACAACAGATAACTTCATTTTCTAGACTTCCCACACACCACAATTGAGCAATTTTCTTGATTCTCAAAACTATAACAATACAAACTCTGATATGTCAATCAATAAAATTCGGATCACAAAAATAGAGAGACAGCAATTAAACCTAAATAGTTCCCAAATTTATCTTTTCAAAATTTTTCCTAACCGTTAATATTTATGTTGATGGCTTAGATTTTAATTCATGACCTTCTAAAATTAAATTATTTTCTTTTAAACAGTCTAACCATCCTAGTAAACGGTTAACTTTACGATAGTCATCTAATAACCCTAATTCTTGTTCTTTTTCCGTTAACTGTTTAAAGGTTTTATACAAAGGATAATCAGGAGAAACTAAACTATCTTTATAATGTAAAATCGGGGGGTTGTCATCTTCTGCATAGTCAGAATAATTAACCCGTAAATTGCTTAATTGAATTTGCATCCGACTGTGAAGAGGAGGATGAGGATTATTATCAAAATCGGGATACAATAAATAAGTAATTTTAGGAATACGCCACGAAAATTGGATTACATTTGCTTCTTCTAGTCTTCCTACGGTACGACTGGCGCAACCTTCGTATAAACGTAATAAAGGTTCTAAGTTTTCTAAAGCACTAATATGAATAAGTAAGGAATTCCTTAGCTTTCTACCAACAGTTTGCTTTTGACAAAGTTGGGAAATAATTTCTAAATTTCCTACCTGATACAACATAGTATCAGCAATAACACAAGCACTATTGTAACTACCAAATAACGACTTGATATCTTGTTTAACTTCTGGGGATAATTCCCGCATTTTTGGACGGCGATCAAATTGACTTAATGCCAAATATAATAATAAATCTTGACGACGTTTTTCTGTAATCATATCCCAATCATCTTCTTGAGTAACTTGTAAAATAACCTTAAATGCTTGACGAAAACTTCTAAATTCTTCTTTTAATTGTGCCTCATTTTTAAGTTCTCCTTTAGCTGGTAATCTTCCCCGTTCGGTGTAAAATTCCATTAGGGGTTGTAAGAGGTGTTCATAGTCTTCAAACCGTCTTACTTTGGTAATTAATCTAGGAGTTTTTGCCCTAGAATGGAAGCGAGAAGCACGGAATTTTTGAGATTCTCTTTCATCCCGAAAGACTAAATAAATACCTAATCCGATGGGAATTGAATCAACATCTAAAACTTGATCAATGTAAAATTTTAGTTCTTCTTGTTCATAATATTTTTGAAAGGTATTACGATTCGTGATAATGCCATCTCCATAGGCAATAACACCCCTATCTCTATCATCAATTAAAACTTGTGCAGAAACAATTAAAATTTTATTAGTTAATTCCCAAGCATTTACTAAAGCTTCTCGTCTCTCATTAATATCTTCAATGACATTAATGACATAACCTAAATTAACAATATCAGCGATACTTTTTTGATTATCGGGACAATAATAAGGGTCCCATCCTTGACTTTTATAACCGGCTTCGGCAATTCTTTCTACATCACCCCCATAACCACATCCATAGTCAAAAAATGTAGTTTCTTCCTCGAATAATAATAAATCTAACCCTAAACGAACAGGACGAGATAAAGTATTTCTAACAATAGCTGCTTTATGTCTTTCTATTTGAATACTAACTGTTTCTTTTGGAAAAATAGGACAATGACAAGCTAAATAATGCCCCTCCAAAGTAATCCGTTTACGCTTTAATCTTTTTTCCCATTCCTGTTTAGTGCCAATGGGCGCATTTAAGGTTAATAGTTCTAATTCTTCTTCCATCTTCGTTAAATGGCTAAAGATTTCATAGTAAGGATAATCAGAAGTAATAAACGTTTCTTTTCTATGAAGAATGGGTGGATTTTTTTTCTTTTTATAGTCCCAATAATTAACTTGTTCTGTATCTAAATTAACAACAATACTTAAGGTTAATACAGGATGCGGATCGTTATCAAATTCTGGATAAAATAAATAAGAGATAAGAGGTCTATCTGTATTAAATTTTATGATAGTTGCCCCTTGAATATCTTCAGTTAGTCTAGCTTTTTTTTCGTATTCCTGTAATCTTATATCAAGAGAATTAATTGCACTGACATGAACATATAAAGCAGTGGGTAACTGTTTACCAATAGAACTTTTTTTACAACAAGCAATAATTTCGCTAAAATAATCAGTGGTAAGGAACATAATAATTGTTAATTTATTCGGGTAAATCTCCAAACTGTTGACGATATTTTTCTAGCATAGACTCGACATCAGATAACTTTTGTTTTTCCTTTTGTAGTTCTGTTTCTTTTTGTTGTAGTTCCGTTTCTTTTTGTTGTAAAGCTGCGGCCAACTCTTCAGGAATTAATAATTTGTCTCCTGTATCGTTTCGATAAAAGCCAATTAATTGCCCTTCAACTGTTAACTGTAACTGTAAAGGTTCACTAATATTATCTTCAATGATTTCATAAATGTTATTTCTTAAACGATAACCGATTAACTTTTCAGAAATCCACTCTCCTTTAGGATCAAATAACCAGTATTCTTTCACTCCTAATTGTTCATATAATGTCTTTTTAAACTCTTGATCTTGATTTTTTGTTCCTGGAGAGGTCATTTCAAAAATAACTTGAGGAACCTCTTTTTCTTCCCAGATTTTATAATTATCTCTTCCCCCTGGTTCCACGTTAAAAATAACCATAACATCCGGCGCAACTCGCATTCTGGGAAGTCCTTGACTGTAATACATAAATTGATTCGCTAAAACAGTAGCTTGCTGGCCTGATAAATACTGTTTAAGGACTTCTAACGTGGTTAAAATAGCATATAAATGAATATAAGTTTCTGCCACAGGTTCACCGTCTGAACTGGGATAAATTATATCAGTTTTAGAAACTGCTTCTAACATAAACTGTACACTCTCATTCAGTTTTTTGTTGTCTTCTTAACATTGTACGCAAAGATGCTCTATTTAGAGTAGTCAGGGATGAATAAATCTTTTACAATTAGAGTTAGTTACAAAACTTCACACATTAAAAATATGGCCATGAATGATCGTAAAAAACGTATTCTCGAACACTTAAAACACAGTACAAACGGAACTCAATATATTTCACCAAAAAAGACCTCTAAACCCACACCAACCCCTTCCCCTATCCCTGAACCGACACCGGAACCTAAACCAGTTCTAAAACCCACGCTTAAACAGGAACGTAAGCAAAAAATTATGGCCCATGTGAACACCAGTAGTCAAAATTTCGGTAGCTTTTCCCTAGAAGATCATAATAAGAAGAAGAAAATTGAGGAGCATATTCGCAAAAGTCTAAGTTAATAACCTGTGTAGGGATAATTCATCAATTATCTCTACCAACTTCTATAATTTCTGTGTATTCAAATTCATTAGGACTTTGTTGAACTAAAGGATAATCAACGCCATTAAGTAAAATACTATCTTGTTTACAGTCAGGTTTAGGAGAATAATAAACTAAAACATATTCTTTTCCGATATAATTTTTGGTTTCTCCTTGAACTTCACCGCGCCATTGGGTTTTAGTTACTAAAATAATTAATTGATTGGCTAATTTAGGAATTGATTTTGCTACTTGTCGGCGATAAATTTCGTCTAAACTACCAAAGGGAGAGTCCATAACAATAGGAAAGGTACTACTATCAGGCCCCATCAAAGTATTTTTATGACTCCACTTTCTGACACTATCAATAATTCCCCCAATAAAAGAAAGACTTAAAATTTGATTTTCTCCTGTTGAGGCTGCCACAGGAACAGCTATTCCTGACGTATTTTCAATTAAGTTTAATTCATAATTTGCGGTTAAGCGAGGAATATAAGGGGTAAAAGAAATAGCAGTAAAAATAGCTTGAACTCGTTTTTCTAACGAGAGACGAAACTGTTTTTCTAGGCGACTTCTAACTTCAATAAGTCTGTCTCTTGCTTCTGTAGCTGCGTCCCTTCTACGTTTAGCTAATATTTGCTTTTCTTCTTTTTGTTTCTGTTTAGTAATCTCTTTATCTAAGGTATCTAATTGTTTTTCTAAAGTAATTAATTGTTGTTGAATTCCTCCTTGTTCTAGTTGAAATTCTCGAATTTTCTGATTGATTTGATCTAAACTTTCTTGTAATTTTCTGATATCTGCATCAGGATAATGTCGAAACTTTTGATTAATTTCATCTAATTCTACTTCTACCCTAGATAATTCTAATCTAGATTGTTCGAGTTTAGCTTGTTTTTCATCTACATTTTCCCAAAAACTAATCACTTTTTCTTCCATCTCATAAACTTGAGATTCTAAGCGGATGGCAGATTCTTCTATGACTGCTATTCCTGCTTTATCCATCCATTGTTTAACTTGTTCATAATAATTATTTCCTTCGATTAATTCTTGACCACAAATACAACTTTGACGGTTTAATAATTGCTGTACAAATTGTTTTTTGATTCCACTGGGTAATTCTCCCCTTTGGCGTAAATCGGTAATAATTGTGTTAAATTTAGGAATAATATTACTCAAAAAGTTTAAGTAACCTTGATTTGATATTAACTGCTTAATTTGCTGTTTTAATTCTCTTGTCTCATTTTTTAATTTAGCTTCTTGTTTATCAAGTTTAATCTTTAAATTTTTTAACTGCTCATTACTATTTAAAGTGATTAATTTATCTGATATTTCTTTCTGCTGTAATATTTGAGAATTTAGTGTTTCTATAATAGTTTCCTGTTTATCTTGTAAATTTTCTATTTCTTGTTCTAATTTTGTTTTTTCTTTTAGCTTTTTTTTGATGTTAATATCTCCAATTATTTTAAGTTCTTCTTCTAATATTTTTTCTGCTTTTTTAAGATGATCAATAGAACGATCTAATACCTTTACCCCTAACAGTTCTTTTGTATCTTCAGCAATACGACTTTTATCATTGTTACGAAAAATATGGTCAATATGTTCTCCATCAAAAAAGAAATACTGATATAAACTTTTTGGTAAAATACGGTTAATAATATCATCAGGTTGTTGTGTCGGTGGATACCAACGACCATCCTCTTCTGCTACCAACATAAATAATTGATTTTTGCTGTATTGAATTGTACCATTTTTATCTAAACAAGCATAACATTTTCGTTTAACTTGATAATGTTTATATTCGTGTTCAAAATAAATTTCTACCCAACAGTCCACGGATGTTCCTATATCCGCTTGCATAATTGCTCGTTTATTAATGAGTAATTCAGGAGAGGTAAAAGCGGCCGTAAACTCTTCATAAAAAACCCAAGTAAACGCATTTAATAAAGTCGTTTTTCCTGAGCCATTGTTACCATGAATAATCGTTGTATTTTGCTCCCCAGAAGCTAGGCCAATTTCTGGGGTTTGACCATAAAACTGTCTAAAATTACATAATTTAATCGATAATAATTTCATTGAATCACTTCTTTAATAATTTGAACGATATCATCATTAATATTTCGGGGCGATCGCAGAGATAATTTACTTTTTTCTAAGGATAAAACTCGTTCAATAATCTGACAAACTTCTGGGGATGCAGAGGTAATAGGTTCTTGAACTTGACTAACATTAACGTCTTCATTCATTAAGCTTTTTCTGTGAGAATTGTTTAATTATAGACAAAAATAAGTGAGTCTATAAAATTAATTTCCTAGTTGGTACAGGCAAAAGGCAACAAAGTTATTACGATGTATCATTAAAATTCATCATTTTCTAAGAATTCAGGACAATTTTAACCACCTTCTTGTCTTATAATACTTTTGAGCAGAGTATTATTACATAGCAGATAAGGCATAGATATCCATGACATTTTATCAGAGAGCCAGTGGGATTTTATTGCACCCAACCTCTTTACCCAGTCGTTTTGGTATTGGTGACTTGGGAGAAGGACCCTATCGCTTCATTGACTTTTTAGCAGCCACGGGGCAAACCCTCTGGCAAGTGTTGCCCTTGGGACCCACAGGATATGGTAATTCTCCTTATCTTTCCTACTCTGCCTTTGCAGGGAACCCTTTATTAATTAGCCCTGATATTCTCTATGGAGATGGCTTAGTCACCCAAGCAGAGTTAGATGCTTATCCTGATCTCCCTGATGATTATGTTGATTATGACTTAGTGGTTGAACATAAATTACCTTTACTCAAAAAAGCCAGCGATACTTTTAAAAATGGTAATTTTCATCAACTAAGAGGAGAATTTGAGCAATTTTGCTCCCGTCATAGCTACTGGTTAGATGATTACGCCTTATTCATGGCTATCCATGACGATAACCCCAAAAAAGGATGGCATCAATGGGATAAAGATATTGCTAAACGTGAACCTCAAGCGTTAGACGCATATCGGTCTAAATATGCAGACGACATTTTTTATCATAAGTTTGTTCAATTTGAATTCGTTCGTCAATGGAAACGGGTCAAAAAATACGCCAACGATCGCAACGTGAAAATTTTTGGTGATATTCCCATTTATGTCGCTTATGATGGCTCTGACGTTTGGTCTCACTCGGATATCTTCTGTATTGACCCAGAAACCTTAGAAATAGATGTAATGGCCGGAGTTCCTCCAGACTATTTTAGCTCGACGGGTCAGTTATGGGGCAATCCTGTCTATAACTGGCAAAAAGTCCAAGAAAATGACTTTAGTTGGTGGATTGAACGGATCAAAAGCACCCTAGAATATTACGATGTCGTTAGAATCGACCATTTCCGAGGGTTTGAAGGCTATTGGGCTGTTCCTAAAGGGGAAAAGACTGCCATGAATGGAAGATGGTTAAAAGCCCCAGGAGATGCCTTCTTTGCCCGTCTCAAAGAAGTATTAGGAACCTTACCCATCGTTGCTGAAGATTTAGGGGTAATTACCCCAGAAGTGGAAGCTTTACGGGATAGATATGAGTTTCCTGGCATGAAGTTACTACACTTTGCCTTTGACTCCGATCGCGCTAATCCTTTCTTACCCTACAATTATTACAATCGTAACTGTGTTGCTTACACCGGAACCCACGACAATAATACAACCGTTGGCTGGTTCGCTGAACGCAACTTTGAAGAAAAAGCAAGAGTAACAGACTATTTAGGCGGTATCTCGGATAAGGGTATTCACTGGAGTTTAATTGGTTGTGCTATGGGTTCAGTAGCCAATCAAGCCGTTTTTCCCCTACAAGATATTTTAGGCTTAGAAAGCACTTCCCGTATGAATACCCCAGGGTTAGCTGCTGGGAACTGGACATGGCGGTATCGTCCCGAAATGTTAACCCCCGAATTAACGGAATATTTACGCTATATGACTGAATTATACGGTCGACTCCCGTCTTAATTAACTTCCTTCGGAGAGGCAAGAGGCAAGCATCCTTTGTTCCCTTTTGCCTTCTTCAGGCTGTTGGTAAATCGAAATAAAAGGTACTACCCTGGCCTAACTCTGAGTCAACCCCGATATGTCCACCATGCTGATCAACAATTCGCTGACACAGAGCCAAACCAATACCACTACCCTCAACCCGTCTTTTCCCGACTCTGGAGAATAGCTTAAAAATTTCAGACTGATCTTCTAATGAAATGCCAGGCCCATTATCAACGATTTGAAAGTAATAGCGATCGCCCCGTAACTCACTCATAACGATGATCATAGGGGCTGCCGTCCCATTATGGATGACGGCGTTTTTAATTAAATTACTGACCAATTCCTCTAATAAATCTGCATTACCTTGTACAACGGGCAGATTATTCCAATTAACTGAGGCTTGGTGAACATCGATGATATTTTGCAACCCATTCACCGCTTCTTCTAGAACCCTATTCATGTCGGTAGGCTTAAAGATAAGATTTTGTCGAGATTCAAGCTTGCTAAATTCTAATAGGGTGTTCAGAGTTTTGTTCATTTTGTGGGAAGTCCGCAGGCCCATCTCTACGATTTTTTGTTCCCTATTTTCTAGGGAACTGAGTTTAAGTAAATCCAAGCTACCCGTCACCACATTGAGTGGGTTACGTAACTCGTGGGCTACCACATGGCTAAAATTCTCTAGGGCTTGATTACTTTGGTGAAGTCGCAGCAGAGCGTCCCGTAGTTGAAACTGGCGTTGACGATTTTTCAAGCAAGTTTGCACCGTTGAATTAAACTCGCGACGTTTGAGGGGCATTTCAAGCAGAGTAAGACTGCCCTGATGGGAGCTAGACTTCAACATGGCCATGCAAACTGGAAAGTGGCGACAGTTCTTGAGCAAAAAAATTACAGGAATATCAGACCAGTTAGGCTGCTCGTTTAAGCACTCCACCAACTTTTCAAAATTATTGTCCAGAGATAACATCTCTTCGGTAATAATTAGTAAGCCAACTTCTGCTCGAATGGCAGTTTTGACTGTTTCTAGGGAATCCATCTCTATCCAGGATAACCCTTGGGTTTCGAGAACCTGTCCCATGGCCTTAGCATTTTGCCTTAGCTGAGTTGCAATGACAATGGTGTTTGAAGAAAGCTGTCGAGTATCAGTCAGTTGGTTCATGGGTATTATTCATCAGGGTTTGAGTATCGCCAACATAGTTAGGAATACCTGAGAGTATTCCCGAAAATTGTTCGAGGGGTTGACCGATATGAATGCCAGAGGAATTTAATTGCACTTCACGAATTCGCGTTTCGTGTGCGCCGTAGCGTTTTTTATACACGCCGATCGCCCGATGCAACGCTCCTTGGGATTCAAAATGCCGTAGCAGTAACACCGCGTCAGCCAAGTAGCTGATATCGATGTCCTCCTGTAGCTGATTACCGATGACCCCATGTTGAGCTACTACCACTAATAAGGTCAAAACATTTTGCTGATTGAGTGCGATCAGCAAGTCATGGAGTTGGGTGATCAGTTTCTGATTGCTCGGCATAGAATTGCCATAGCCAGTCAAACTGTCAATTAAAACCACCTTAGCTCCCCATTTCTTAATCTCTTGGTCGATCAGATAGGTAAATTTCCCTGGGTTACTTTTGCTCAGTCCCAATTCATGAATCCGAAGTTGTCCTGAATCGCTTATCTGTTTTGGGAGCATACCGAGTCCTTGCGATCGCTCTAAGAAGGTACTTGCTAATTCATCAAACAGAAAGATGCTGGCTTTGCCACCTTGACGGATAAAGTTATGAATAAATGAGGTGGCCACAGTAGTCTTACCCGTCCCAGAAGGACCAATCAACAAGCAAGAAGTTCCTGTCAATAGATGGCCTCCAATGAGTTTGTCTAGGGATTCAATACCGCTCGAAATGCGCTGATGAGTCCGCTTGCTGGCATTACCAGTGTGGAGAACGAAGTCAGAGTCCTGATGAGTAAAGGGATAGAGCGGATAAACTTTCATGCCCTGGTTAGTAATTTCCATATCGTGAACCCCAGACTGAAAACCAGTCCCCCGAATTTTGGAGACTTGCACATAGCGGTAGTCTTGGCCGTAAGGGCTGGTCACTTTAGACAGGGTAATAATGCCGTGGGTAATAGCGACCAGTTCGCGATCGCCAGGAGCCATTTCTGGGGTATCCGTCAATAGGACGGTGATGTTGCGGTTATACATATAGTCCCGTAGCAGTAGCAAGTTACGGCGATAAACCACAGTGTCGTTGGCCAACATCCGCAAATAGGAAATCCCGTCAAATACAACTCGTTGGGGCTGCACCGCTTCGATGATCTTGGTAAACTGGGTCATTGTCTCTTCTAGCTCGATCTCAGACGTATCAAAAACGGTCTGTTGCCTTGCTGTTATCTCTAACGCTTGCATCGTGCTGAATTCTTCAAAAACCATCCCCGTCGTATCAATTCCCACTGAATCTGCTGTCTGCTTCAGGGTTTCTACCCGTTGAGACAGGGCAATGCACAACACTTTTTCACCGACTTGCACCCCTGCTTGCAGAAAATGGAGTCCTAGGATAGTTTTTCCCGTACCAGGCGCACCATTGACAACATAAATTTCTCCTTCGGGCAAACCACCACAGGTAATATTGTCAAGGGCTGCAATGCCAGTTGAGTGTCTTACTACCTCACCATTAAGCTGTTTCATGAAGTTTATAAATTTTCCAACTTTTGATGGACTTCTAAAGGTTAGATGAAAATATTAGATTATATAGATTAATAAATTTTTCATTCAATTGCACATTTGATTATTAAGTATCATTGTTTTGATACAAGCTGTGCATTAATAAGTATCTGAAGGAAAATAGACGTTACGGTTAGGATGTGGTAGGAGTAAGGTTGAAATTTTATTGACAAATCTTTACATTATGGAACTTTATTTATCTACTGAGTGCAATTTTTTTGCTAGTTGAACATGAAGGTTATGACTCGCTTTATAGGCTAAAAAATGGGCTTGGGGGATAGTGCCTAATAAACTTAAATCCCCAATTAAATCTAAGAGTTTATGGCGTACTGGTTCATTCTCAAAGCGTAACGGAGGATTCACCCAACCTGTGGGATCGCAGACTAAGGCATTTTCTAAACTGCCTCCTTTGATTAATCCTGCTTGTTTTAACTGTTCGATTTGATCAGCAAAACCGAAAGTTCTGGCCGGGGCAATAAAGTTTTGAAAAGGTTCTTTTTTAGGATTCCAACTCACCCATTGATTAGCGATCGCTTCGTAAGGAAAATCAATACCATAGCTAAAGCGAATTTCTGAGGCAGGAATGGCAGCCACAAAGGAATCTCCATCTCGAACCCATATTGCTTCTTCTATGGGGATTCCTAGCACAATTTCCGAGGGATTTAGACCCGATTTAATGATAGCATCTACCCAATTTTTGGCCGAGCCATCTAATAAAGGAACTTCTGGCCCATCGATTTCAATGCAAGCGTTTTCGATACCGCATCCCGTTAATGCAGCTAGTAAGTGTTCTACTGTGCGAACTGTTACACCATTGGCCATTAATTCCGTGGATAATAAAGTTTGATGCACTGCTGAAACATCAGCCGGAATGATGGGTTTTTCGGGTAAATCAACGCGAACAAAATAACGCCCTTGCTTCGTTTCGGTGGGTAAAATCCTTACTGTTGTTTCAACTCCAGAATGTAAGCCAATTCCTGAGACAGTAAATCCTTTTTCGATAGTCGATGTCATTTTTTTCCCTCTAGCACCACATAACTATTTAATATACTTTAACTTAAGCGATCGCAAAACGAATCTCTTCGAGATAGCACTATTACCACAAGTAAAATCGGAGATGATTAAAATTAATCGAATCAATTTCTAATTTTTGTAGATAATTAAACAATTTAAAATCATCGGTTAGAACTAAATATTGATTCTTGGATATTTCTACAATTCTTCGTAAGTATCTCCTTGGCCAACAATTGCACCAACAACACCAATAAGATAAAAACTATAACCATCTGGATGCTTTTCAATAACGATTTTAAACTGTTTTCCCCAGAATGATGAAAGAGGGATATTTTTTTTAGACAATGATATGTTTTGTGTGATCAGTGGGAATACTATCCGTAAGCTTACTTAAAGTCAGGTTAACCCTTGGACTCAATAAGTATATTTACTTATTTGGCAATCTTTAGTGAACTTTATACCAGATTATTCTAATTTCCCCTTCATTTGGTCAATTCCGATTCTAGTTACCAAACTGTTGTTGCTACCATGAATAACAATCCTCTCGAAATCGTTTTCGTTGATACTTCTCTAAATGAGTCTTCTGATTTGATTACAGGGATAATTCCTTCCCAACCAGATAATCAAATGATGGTTGTCACCTTCGATGAAACCGAAGATGGAATCGAAAAAATTAGTGAAACTTTAGGTCAATATGAACAAGAAATTGAAGCTATTCACCTTATTGGACATGGTAACTCAGGGACTTTACAACTGGGAAATAATGACTTAAACACCGATTATCTTAACGATAATTATGACGAATTAATTGGTTGGGGAAATGCTTTTACAGACGAGGGAGACATTCTTATTTACGGCTGTAATGTAGCTGAGGGGACAATAGGAAGTCAATTTATTAACCAACTGGCCAAACTGACAAGGACAGATGTAGCTGCTTCTGAAGATTTGACAGGGAACAGTGAATTAGGAGGAGATTGGGATTTAGAAGTTACCACAGGAGCGATCGCAACTGGATTAGTCTTTGATGATCTGACTCTTAATAGTTATCAATCTGTATTAGTAAATATTAATAATAACAGCGCACAATGGACTAACGGCGAAATCATTGACGATGCTACCATTAATTTTTCTGCTGTCACCCCTGATGTTGAAATTAACTATCAAAATGGGGATAACAACGTCAATAGCTTTGCCTTCACTCGACAAGATAATAGTCAACAAATTACCGCTCAAGAACGAAATACTTTAACCTTTACTGGCAATGATAAAGATGAGACAAAAATCGATCTATCTAATCTCAATACTGACAAAACATTTACGGTAGAGAATGATGGCACTATTATTACTGACTATATTATAGGAGGTACGCCAAAAAGTTTAACAGTTAGTGATATTAAAAACATTGAAGCTGGATACCGTAATACTAATAGCCTTGATCTATCTGATGTGACTTCAGACATTACTTTTACTCTCAAAAGTGATGACAGTATTGCTGTAGTGTACGGGACAAATTCTCTTACCTTTAAGAATATTGATAACTTAAAAGGTGGGCAAGGAAAAAATACTTATACTTTTGAAAATGGAGCCGTTTTAGCAGGTATATTAACTGGAGGAGCAACCAATCAGAATAATGATATTGTTAACGAAATTATTTATCAAGGTTCAGCCGATAGAACCATAACTTTTACAGGAGATAAAACTGGTAATGCAAATGGTTTAATCAATTCAGGATTTACTAAAATAGGTAAAGTAACCACAGGGAAAGGTGAAGACAATATAACAGGTTTTGGTGGTAATGATAACTTTGTTGGAGGAGAAGATAATGATAATTTAGTCGGCAATACTGGAAATGATAGTTTAACAGGAGAAGTAGGAAAAGATAGCTTAAGTGGGGGTACAGGAAATGATACTTTAGTGGGGGGAGATGATAGTGACACGTATCAGTTTGAAGATGATTGGGGAGAGGATACTGTCGTCGAACTTGATAATGAAGGGACAGCAGATACCTTAGATTTTTCTTCTGTAACTCAAGATATTACTGTAACGATTGGTAGCAAGAATGTTTTAGTTGATAGTAATACAAATAAAGTACGAGGAAATAATAATGGAGAAGCTAATTCTATTGAAAAAGTTATTGGTAGTTCAGGTAATAACACCTATAAAATTAGTGATAATTGGGAAGGAAAATTTACCCTTGATAATAGTGAGAATCACACCAATTCAACCCTAGATTTAAGTGCAATTGCTAATCGAAACTTAGATATAGAAATTTATAGCGATGGTATTATTATTATCGATAAAACTTCTGAAACTTCTAAGAAGAACAATAAAATAACTGCACTCGGCGTTAAAAATATCATCGGTAGTTCAGGAATCAATAGTTATATTATCCAAAATAGCGGGCGTTTAGAAGGAACCATTGAAAATCCTGTTGGAAGTACCAATAGCTTTGATTACACAGCTTATAAAGCTGATGTTGCTGTCAACTTGAAAAACGCAACTGTTAGCTTAGATAGTACAAATATTTTTAAACAATCTGCTACGGGGATATTCTTTCCCTTTGGAAATGGAGGGGCAGATGGTATTCCTCAAAATAATGGCAAAATAAGTGAAATTAAAGGAGGTAGCTTCAACGATCACCTACTAGCTGATAGTGATAATAATGTTACCTTGTCAGGGAATAGAGGCGATGATTATTTAGAAGGCAGTAACCAAGATGATGTCTTGTCTGGAGATGCTGGTTTAGATACTATTTTTGGACATCAAGGAGATGATGATATAGAAGGAGGTAATCAGAATGACTCTTTAGATGGGGGTGCCGGTAATGATACGATCGCAGGTGGTAGTGGAGATGATACCGTGATCGCAGGTGCCGATAATGATAGTGTAGATGGGGGGGCTGGTGAGGATAGTCTTGAAGGGGGAGAAGGGGATGATACCATTAAGGGGGGAGATGATGACGACACCATCATTGGTGGGACAGGTAACGATGAACTGAAAGGAGAGACTGGTAGCGATACCTATATTTTTGAAGATAATTGGGGTCATGACGTAGTAAAAGCTATTCAATCGACTAAAAATAAGACAGCAGAACGAGATACCCTCGATTTATCTGCCGTTACCGATAAAGTCACCCATGTTTTAAGCAATAACATCCTCATTGCAGGGACAGGAGAATGGGCAAAAGTTGAGTTAAATATTCCGAATGCACCTTTCCCTACTCTATCGACATTCAGCCTCAAAGTGAATGGTACGACTGTTACTGTTAATATTAGTAGTAGTACCGATATTAATAGTTTAATTACTATTCTTAATAAGAATGAAAACTTTAAACGAAATGGATTAAAAGCCAGTGAAAATAATAATATTTTAACCATTGCTCATCGGAGTTCTGTTGCCGAATTAACCAACTTTTCCTTAAAAGATAACAATAACACAGAAGTTGATCCCAATGCCGTTATCTTTGATGCTTTAGCCTTAGAAATACCACAAGAAAGTCTCAAAGGTACTACCATTTCTTCAGGGGAAGTTCTGACTGAAACAAGCCAAGCACTTCTCTTCGGCCAATTAACCAATTCTATTACAGCAGGAACAGGGGACGACTCCTTAAAACATATAGAAAAAATTGTCGCAGGTGCTGCGGATAATACCTTTATTTTTGGTAACGAATGGGGAACAACTAATAGAATATTTAACTCATTAACTGCGTTCGCTAACAAAAATCAAACCATAACCATTGATACTCAATCAATTAGTGATAATGGTCATAATTTAGTATTAGATTTTCGTGCGGTTAATAAAGAATTAGAATTTGTCTTTAAACAAGAAGAAGATGGACATACCAGTTTAACCATCAAAAAAGCAGCCGAAATTGAAGATCGCTTTGGGTTAGGAACATTAACTGCCGTTGGGGTAGATATTCCTAGTGCTGGAAGTTCGTTCTTTGACTTAGGATATAACGAAATAGTTATCACTCATATTGATGCGAACACCACAATTTATGGGGGACGAAATGAAAATAGCTTTGTGCCAGAAGAAGACGTTTTATTCTCAGGAAATATTTACGGCGGACAAGGATTTAGACCCTATTTTACTGCTGATGGGGTTACTGGTTTCTTAGATCGAGCCGATTCATTTTTAGGAGGAGATTTTGAAGCTATTATCCCCGAAAAAGTGATTAATACGCTGGATATTTCAGGACGATCAGCTACCAGAGAAAGTACCTCAGAAAAAGATTATCTTGCAGAATTATTTTCTCCTAACTTTGTGAATCTGGGCAACTCTATTGTTAATACACTGCAAAACAGAGAAACCAGCGATATAAGAAGTAGTTTATTGACTGGTTTAACAACCCTTGGAGATGACTTTTTAGCCGGAGATGTGCGCTACATTCAAAACATTAATTATGGAAAAGGCATCAATATTTTAGTCGGTAATGGGTTTAGCAGTGAACCTGGTGCATTTGACGAACCATTAAGCATTTTTGATCGCACTTTTGGTAGCAATACTTTCTCTATTGGCGTAAATCCTGTCTCAGCTACCCTATCACCCTTGGTAAATAATGGATTTAAAGAAGGATTAGAGGACGCAATTCTGGATAATTTAGTAGGAGATTTAGGACTTCATCTTATTTATGGAGGAACCGGAGCCGATACCTATAATTTTGAAGGAAAATGGGGCGCAACGGCCATTGTAGAAACCCCTAATATCTTCATTGGGGATGAAGATGAAAATTTACTTCCCGAATCTTTTGATACTATAGACTTCTCTAACGTTTTCAGCGATCTTTCTATCCATGTCTTTGATGGGGCAGAGATCACAGTTGATGACCTGAGAAAAATAGGCGTTGAGATCGATAGTTCTTTTGATGTGGGAGTAGGTTGGAATAATTTTGTTCTGGTAACACCTGATTTCAGCCCCTTAGATGGGGATGTAGACAGCATTTTAGAGCAAATTATCGCTAATGGGAACTCAGGGACATTAAGTGGTGGTTATGTCGCGGCCATGGATATCGAAAATATTATCGGGGGTCGTGGCATTAATACTGTGGTTCTGCACGGGGACGCTCAACTGCAAGGCATTTTGCAGACGAGTACCGGTGGGCAGATTATCATGGACTACAGTCAATATACTACCGACTCAAATGATGATAAAAACACCGATGATATAGAAATTGATGGGATAAGTCTTCCTGATGGTTTCCAGTTTAACGGTATTAATGTTGATCTTGCTGGTGGCTATCAGTTTAATACGCCTGTGGGAACCTATCAATTAGGAAATGTAGTGGGCGTTCAAGGAAACCGCTTTTGGAACGTCACCGAAGCCCTCAGTTACCTCGATGAGTTTGGTGTTGATACCCCCGACTGGTTTAATGACATTGTTGGCTTACTCTCAGATAATACTGCCATTACTAATACCAGTAAAGTTTTAGGAACCTCAGAAAATGACATTTTTGTGGGGGCAGATACGGTAAGTGAGGTATTTGTGGGGAATGGGGGTAATGATGTAGTCTATGGGGCAGCCCCTAACCGCGATCTGTTTGAAATTAGTTTCTCACTAGATGAAGGCATTGATTTTGGTGCAGGGTTTGCTGATAAAAACAGTGTAGATGGTAGCGATACTTATAGTTATGACGGGTTAGATAAAGCCATTATTGTCGATCTATCCCAAGATTTTGCTGTACAAGGTAATGAAACTGTATTAAGCGATATCTGGCAGTTAGCCTATGATAGTGTCAATAGCGGTGTTAACCCCTTACCCCTTAACAGTGATTTAGAAGCGATCGCCGCAGCCAACTCCACCCTCAATACCACCCGACTCTACAGTATTGAAGGGATCGCAGGGAGTACAACGAACGATCTGATGATTGGAGACTTTGATGAAGCCAATACCTACTATTTCAGTGATGATTGGGGTAAAGATGTCATTATTGATCTTAATAACAATAATAGTAAAAACATCCTTGACTTTAGTGGTGTCACTAAAAAGCTTGATATAAAACAAGAAGAGTGGGGATTTAGAATTACCGTAGAAGGTGAAGATGACGAAATCTTAGCTTATGGGGACTTTGAGACTGCTAATATTAACGCTGACTTTAGTTTTGAAGCCGCTTTTCTTCCTTTCCGACGTAGTGTTGATACCAGTAGTAGCCAACCCCAAGCCTTCACCACCAACGCAACCATCGAACCCCAAAACACTGAAACCGAAACCAGCGATCAAGAAAAATTATCCCAAGGGTTGACAAATTTTGCAGATTGGGCTGGTAATTTCAGCAGTAGCATCAGCGATATTACTGGGGATCTGGGCAAAATTCCCTTCTTAGATGAATCTTTAAGCGAACTTTGGAATCTCACTGGGGGAACCATCAGCGATAAGATTAATGAGCAAGTTACGGTTTTAGTCGATGAAGTCTTTACCAACAGCGAAGGAGACATTACCAACGCAGACATCGCAGCTTTAGATAATATTGAACAATCTTTTAGTAGTAACCCCCGTGAGTTTGTCACTACCATTGATCTGACAAGCTTTAGCAAAGAAGTTAGTCTTGACTTTTCGACTGACAGTTTATTAGGGGATCTCGGTTTAGAAATACCGCTTGATGTCACTCAGTCTGAACCCTTACTCTTTTCAGGGGGGATCGATCTACAATTTGCTTTCGGGTTAGACAGTGACGATAACTTCTATATTTATGAACCTACCTTAGTGGGTAGCGTTTCCCTTAACCACGAAAACCCCTTTGATCTGTCGTTGAATATTGGACCGTTAGGAGTGGGTATTGACGATGGAACCATAGATTTTAATGCTTCAGTGAGTTTAGGAAGCGATGGAAAATTGACCTTTGATGAGATAACAGGTGATCCCACAGGGTTACTCATCGGTGATCCCAGTTTAGGGGGCGATGCTAGTTTTGAGGTGTATTTACCAGTTGGGTTACAAGGGGCATTATCAGGGTTACAAGATGAACCCGGTATTATTGAAGCATCCTATGGCAACGACCCCTATGAACAGACAACTTTATCCGGTTTCTTTAGTGAAGTAGCCAGTAGTTTAAGTACCATTAATCTTGATAGCCTCTTCGAGTTTGAAGCGATCAATCTTGATACTTTATTAGAAGGCTTAGATAGTGTCTTGACACAGTTAGTCGATCCCGATGGTATCGCTTATCAACATATTCCCATCTTGGATCAAAGTATGGTGGATCTGTTGGGATCAGGTTCTGTTAGCTTTATTGAAGGGTTGCAGCAAGCGATTGATATTGTTCAAGATGGGTTAAGTGATATTCAGAGTTTGGAGAGGGATCTCAACTTTCAAATTAATGAAACATTGGGCTTAAACTACGATTTTGGGGCAACCAAAGCAGAGTTAGAAACCGCTTTTGATAATTTAGTCAGTTTAGCTATTGAATTAGATGGTAACTCTAGTGATAGTGAGATTGCAGAAGCTTTGGTGGATGATACTCAAGTACAGGATATTTTAGAAGATGTAGCAATTGTGGACGCTAGGGATAATTTAAGCAGTTATGGGTTAGATGATACTGTAACTGATGATCAGATTATTGACGTATTATTTGATGATCAAACCACTTTTAATAGTTTAGTTAGCGATCGCAATTTAGTCGCTGCTAACTCCGATTATATTAACGCCAGAAGCACACTGAATCAATTAGGGTTGGATGAAACCGCCAGCGATAGCGATATTGAAACAGCTTTAGATAATAGTGATGACATTGCCTTTGCCGAAGAAACCGTCGCTATTTTGAATGATGCCGATGCAGATACCTACGAAAAAGCGATCGCCCGCAACTTCTTAACCCCCTACGGTTTAGACGCAAATTCCACTACAGAAGACATCGAAACTGCCTTTGATAATACAGATGCTATTAACGAAGCGAAACAAGCCTTAACGACGCTACAAAGCACGGATGAAGCCATTATTACGGCTGCCGACAACCTAGCAGAATACGGGTTAGATGGTAACTCAGAAGATGACGACATTAAATTTGCCTTGATCGATCGCAGCGACTACAACGATCTTCGTAGCGATCGCAGCCTTCTACAAACTAGCGACATTGATCCTGATGAAGCACAAACCCGTTTAGATGCGTTAGGAGTGGATGGAGATAGTACCGCCGAAGCCATTTATGTTATCTTAGCTGAAAGGGATTATTTAACCGAATTTGAAGCGAGAAAAGGCGATCGGGATACCTTCGCCCTTTATGATAGTCAAAAAATTATCGGACTGGGTTACAGAGACTCTACCTTTACCTTTGAATTAAATATAGAAGAAATTGACATCGAAGGACAAGAAGAATTTTCCCTCAATTTACGAGATTTAGCGAATTTAGAAGGAATTCCTGACACAATTAAAACGCTTATTGGAGAAGCAGACGATCTCGGTTTAGAAGCCGGGGCATCTGGGGAGATATTTATCGATGCGTTGGCTTCTTTAAACTTAGGGTTAGATGTGGATCTCAGCGATGTCTTTAACCCGACATTTTATGTTCATGATGACACCGTATTTGACTTCGATCTCGAACTAGAAACCATTCAACCCTTGGATGCAAATGTTGCGTTAGATGTCGGAGGAACCCCTCTCGGTTTCTGGATCAAAGAAGGAACCGCAGACATCGATCTTGTGGGACATTTAAGCTTTATCGAAAGTAGCGAAGGACGTTATCTGATCAGCGAGCTTAATGATTCTAATATGAACTTTGAGGCTGATGGTTACGCAAAAATTGATCTTCCTTTATACTTCCCCACCGAAGACATACCCATGGGGGGAACCACCGAAGACACCGATAACGATGGTATTGCTGATAACGTTCTTCACATCGATGCCAACTTTGAACCGGGAGGCATTGCAGACATCGAAACCGCCGTTCCTAACTTAGTTTCGGCGGCGGATCTCTTTGCCTTACTCAACGATCCCGATAATATTATTATTGGTTTAGAAACCTTATTCGATACCTTACACGACGGGGTACAAGCTGCTGCCAATGTTCCTATTCCACTTATTGGAGACGCATTAGGCAGTAACATTACTTTCTTCCAAGATGCGAAAAATGACTTATTAGGAACCGAAGCGAGTCCTACCGACTTTAGAAGACGACTACAAGCCCCAGAATTAACGGTTACAACCCTTATAGAAGGAGATGACACCACCCAAGAAGTACAAACCATTTATACCGATGGTGGTTCAGGAACCTTTCAAATAGCCTTTAATGATGAATCTACCATTCTTATTGATTCAACGGCCAGCAATAGCGAGATTGAAACAGCCCTAGAAAATCTTACTATTATTACCGATGTTACTGTAACCGGTGCTGGAACGGAAGCCAACCCCTGGCAGATCACCTTTGCCAGTTTTGGAGATCAGTCGCAACTGATCCAAGATAAGAAAACGACTGTAGAAGTGATTCAAGAGGGATTATACGATGTTTTAGGTAGCTATTTAACCTTAAGCGATGAAAATGGCGATGGTTTAATTAATGCCTTAGATGTTCCTGTTTCCTTAGAAGACGATAACCTACAATTTAACTTACCTTTGTCCGGTAGTTTAGGCAGTTTCAATCTACCCATTGACTTAAATGCTTCTGTACCAGGGTTAGGGTTAGAATTTGGAGACGACTCACAGATTAATATTGACCTACTCTATGACTTTAGTTTAGGGTTTGGCTTTAATAATAGCGATGGCTTCTATATCGATACAGAAGGAACTTCAGACACAGGGGAAGAACTGGTTATCCAGTTAAATGCTACTCTATCCGATGACTTTAGTGCTGAAGCCCGTTTAGGGTTCCTACAGGTCAATATCGATGAAATAGACGCAGGATCAACGGACGATAATGATACTCGCAACAGTGGCTTTTATGGCACATTAGGGCTGGATCTACGGGATACAGATGGGAATGATAATGGTAAGTTAAAAATTGGTAGTATTGGGTCTATTCGAGAAACATTAGTCGGGACATTAACAGCAGAAGCGGATCTCGATCTGGTAGCTTCTGTGGATATTCCTACTGGTAGTGCGGTTACTTTACCTAAAATTAACACGATTATTCGTTACGATCAACTGTTTGCCAATGCCAGTACCGACAGCAATGCAAGTAATACCTTCGGAGAGTCTCCTATTGTTGTCTTTGAAGGGGTTGAACTAGACTTAGGGAGTTTCTTAACGGGTATCGCTTTACCTATTGTCGAAGCCATTGAACCCTTCCTCGATCCCGTGATTGAAGTAGTCGATATTATTTCTACTCCCATTAATCTTGGGTTTGACGAGATTCGTTTATTGGATCTCGCGCAACTGAAACTAACTGAAACAGAGTTTAGCAACCTTGAAAAAGCGATCGATGCGTTGGTAACGTTTGGGGAGTTTGTTGATACGGTTAAAGCTGCCAAAGATGAACCCATTGTTATTAACTTCGGCGACTTTACTTTGGGAAGTTCTATCTTAAGTGATAGTAATGCAACCATCAGTGATGCTGACTTAGGGGGTAAAACCTCAACCGACTTAGATAGTCAAACATCAGGAAATACCAATGCCAGTAACTTCACCAAAGGCATCGGCACTACTTCGGGATCGATTGAATTTCCCTTCCTAAGCGATCCTGCTTCCTTACTGGGTTTAATGACTGGACGAGGGGTGGATCTGTTCCGCTACGATATGCCAGGGTTGAACTTAGTCTTTGACTATACCCAATCTTTCCCCATTTTCACTGGCGTAAATGCGGTTCTTAGTGGTAGTGTGGGGGCTTATACTGATTTAAGCTTTGGGTTTAACACGACAGGTATCCAAGAATGGGCGTTAGATGATAATTTTGCCATTGGTAAAATTGATAAAATTTTCGATGGTTTCTATGTCAACGACTGGGATAGTAACGGCAACGAAAAAGATGAACTTACCTTTAATATGGCGATCGCAGCCGGGGCTTCGTTAGGGTTAAGTGGGTTAGCTGAAGCTGGCGTATTAGGGGGTATTGAAGCGAATATTGGCTTTGATCTCAATGATGTACCCGATCCCATTACCGGGGAAGAAGATGGCTTATTATTTATTGATGAGATCGCCCAACGTTTGCAACAAGAACCCACTCCCTTATGTTTATTCGATACCAGTGGGGAGTTACGCGCTTTTGTAGAAGCGTTTTTATGGGTGGGTATCCGTGTCTTTGGTATTGAGAAGACATTGTATGAAAAACGAGAACGGTTTGTGGATGAACTTCTCTTCTCCTTTAACCATAGTTGTCCCGAACCCGAAGTTGTCGATATTGCTGAGTTAGAAAATGGGTTATTAAGTCTGCGTTATCTTCCTGTGGGTGAAACACAACAACCCGATGATACTGGGGTAGCGTATGAAGTATCACTGTTAGAAGAAGACATCGTTAACAACAGTGGAGAGATTCTTTTTGCAGCCGGAGACTATATTGAAGTTGCCAGTGGTAGTAATGTTGAATATTTCGCTGTAGCTGAGGTTAACACTATCCAAGCAACGGGAACCAGTCAAGCTGATACCTATGAAATATCAGGGTTAACGGGTACTAATATTAATCTAGCAACGGGTGGCGGTAGCGATCTTGTCTTTATAAGTGAAAGCCAAGGAGATGTTACTGTCATGGGTGGATCGGGTAATGACATGATCTTCTTGACAGATGTTAATGGGGATGTCTTGGTACAAGGAGAAGAGGGTAACGATAGTATTGAAGTTAATTATGAAACTGTCACCTACAGTAACGGTAAAGGCAATATTACTGTAGAAGGAGGCAATGATGACGATAACTTAATGTTAATAGGAGGAGATAACGATCGCACTCGTATTCTCAGAGGGGGTGAAGGTAGCGACTTCATCTTAGGTAGCGAAGGAGATGACGAGATATATGGAGACGCAGGGGAAGACTTGATCAACGCTGGAGAAGGTAACGATACTGTGTCAGGAGGAACGGGAGACGATCAAATATTAGGAGGAGAAGGAGATGATCAGATTCAGGGAGATGCAGGTGAAGATGTCATCTTGGGAGAAGCTGGTAACGACACCATTCAAGGGGGTACAGATAACGACTATTTAGTGGGTGGTTTGGATAGTGATAACGTCCAAGGAGAGGCAGGAAACGACACCATAGAGTGGTCTATTGGGGATGGTGTGGACAGCCTCGTAGATGGGGGAGAAGATGCCGATACAGCCAATTTCCAAGGGTACACAAGGGACGATCAAGGGGATGTGGTTGATACGGGTTCTGTTGATACTGTCACCGTTTCTGCCAATGAAGATAAGGTTATCGTTGACTGGGATGGAGATAACGTTACTTTAGAGAATACCATCGAATCTTTAGGGGTGGATCTCGGTAAAGGCAGTGATAGTATTACCTTCAACGATCTTCAAGCAACTAACCTAACTTCTGTTGAGTTGTCTGCTGGTTCAAGTCGATCCATTGTCTCCCAAGTGTTACCGGTTCTCGATGCTAACGGCAACACGCAAACCTATAGTCAAGATACTACCACCACTATCAAAGAATGGGTGAATACCACTGATATTGAAGACGGTTGGGTTGTGGTAGAAGAAGACGGCGATCAAAGTTTAATCTTACGAGAAGTAACCTATTTAGCCGGAGAAACCATAACTGAAACCTTTAATGTACTATCCAAAACTGTTGATACAGCCAGCGATCGCATTACCATTATTGGAGGTACGAATAATGATGAGTTAACCCTAACTTCTGATCAAGATGAAGATGGAGAAACAGGAGAAGCGATCAATATTTTAACCCTAACTCAAACCAATGGAGTCAGCTTCCAGTTACAAGAGTTAGGTAGTAGTAACGATACGATTATTATCGACGGAAATACTGGAGATGATGTTATCAATGCCAGCAGTATTCAAGCTTCTGATTTCATGATCGACGATCTCAGACTATTAGGAAATAGTGGAAATGATGAAATTTTAGGTAGTGATCATGACGAAACTATTATAGGTGGAACAGGGGCAGATACTATCACAGCAAATGAAGGCGTTGATGGCTTTATTCATGAGGAACATTCAGAAGTAGATGACGGTAGTATTGATACATTAATTGAAACCAGTGACCTTAGTTTCTTTGTTAGTGATACTCAGTTACATATTGGTACATTAAACTTAAATGCAGATGGTATTCCTGTTAGTTTAAATACAGGAGAAACCGAAAGTCTTTATAACCTCTTTGAAACCATAAAATTGTTCGGCGATGAGAATAGTAGTAGTAGCTTCTGGGTAGAAGACTTTAGCCAACGGATTGAATTAGATGGGAAAGGACAAGAAGACACTTATTATGTCGCAATGAATGAAACGTTACCTCGTATTAATGGGGGAGTATTTATTTATGATAGTGGGACAACGGGTAGTGATTTAGTGATTATCGAGGGACAAGAAAATGTCGATGATGTTTTCCATTTTGATGTGGATGAAAACTTAGGTGGTTATGTTGAATATCAAGTTTTAAGCGATGCGTTTGATAATTTCCAATCCCTCGATGTCGATGCTTTATTAGCCAATGTAGAAGCAGATAGTGATGCAGGAACCAGTAGTGAAGCGAGAACGATTAATAATAACAGTTCTAACCTTCCTAGAGTCTATTATGATTCTGCTGAAACCTTTGTAGTGTATGGAGGTAGCGGAAATGACCTCTTTATTATGGATGATACGACTGCCGAAATTGATGTTTACGGAGAAGAAGGTAATGATCAATTTTTCATCGGTAATGTGTTAGCAACGGGAGAAGAAAATGGCATCACTTTTGTTACTGAAATTACCAATGGAGTGAGTTTTGAAGGACGCTTTCATGGAGGAGAAGGAGATGACTACTTTGAAGTAAATCATAATGTAGCTGAAATCTTCTTAAATGGTAACAGTGGAGACGATATTTTCTATCTGAAAGCACATTTAGAAAAAACTGATTCAGGAACCCAAGAAGTAGATATTTCTGATATTACAGTTTCAGCAGGAGATGCAGACAGCGAAGACGAAAATAACGCCTTATTTAGCTACGTCACTAACGATAAAGTTAATATTGATGGGGGTAGTGGTTTCGATAGTTTAGTGGTAGCAGGAACTGCCATTGATGATACCTTTTATATCTATACAGAAATCGAAAATAATACCCAAGTTCAACGACTGTATGGAGCAGGTTTAAACGTAGAAAATATTGCCAATGTAGAACGTTTAATCCTCTTAACCGGTGCAGGAAGTGACACGATTTATGTTTATGGTGTTCTCAATGGTCAACAAATTCTAATTAATACAGGAAGCGATGACGATAATATTATTGTCGGAGGAGGAGAACAACAATTTAATATCGATTTACCTACTTCTGGTACTCAAACATTAACAATGCCCGAAAATAATGACTTATCTCAGTTAAAAGGTTTGGTAGAATTAGACGGTTCATCGGATGGAGATACGATCACCTTTAATCATACAGTTGATACTAATGACGAAAATATTTCTAATCTATTTGAAGGGTTATTAAAAGCCGATGAAGAAGACAACTATCAAACCATACAAGGATTTGGTGTTGTTACCAGTGAAACCCAAGGATTAAATTATCGAAACTTTGAAAATGTAATCGTTAATTTAGGAGATGTTGAGAATACTATTACCATCGAAGATAGTAATGTTGATTTAGAAATAGATGGAGGAGGACAAGACGATCAAATTATCTTTGAACAGTCAGACAGTATCGTAGCGATCGCCTCTAGTTTAGCCACTAATCCTAATAATAATAAAGGGGCAATCTTAAGCAATTTTGGGGCGATCGCAGATGTTACTTTTAACAACTTTGAAGAAGCAGAATTAAGATTTGGTCAAGGAGACGATGAGATTACCTTAGATTTAACCACTGAAGATTTACAACTGGATATTCAACTCAATGATGGAGATGATAACGTTACTGTTAATGAAATTGGAGATATTATCGGTAGTGATCAAGCATCAACCAATATTCAAGGACTTGGAGGTAATGATACTGTTGAAGTTAATTTAGAAGGCAGTCCCACTCAGACAAAATACCAAAATTTCTTAGATAATTTAGCCATCAATGCAGAAACATTAACTGTTAATAACAGTAACTACACTCAAGACGCAGCTTGGAAAGTAGAAAATAATCGTTTATCAGTTGATGATGTTGAATTAATTAAACTCGAAGGGGTTGATCAAGTTGATATTCAACCAGGAACTGGAACAAATAATACTTTAACTGTCACAGAAACTAGCCGACAAGCAGATGTTACCTTAGATGATGATACCGTTACCTTAGAAACAGGAGGGAATGTTCTTAGCAGTAATGGTTCAGAAAATTATAATTATTTTGAAAATGAAATCAATTTTGAAGGAATAGAAAACGGAAGTAATAGTTATGCAGAAAATGGGTTTATTCTTTCTACCAATGGGTCATTTTTACAAGATGAAACCATAAGTTCTTCTGTTAAGAGTAACTCCAATAGTGATCAGTTTACTTTAACTATTGATGGAGTTTCTGTATTTGATCTCTCCTCCATTGACTTAGCTAATAGTATGGCAGGAAGTCAAAGCATTACCTTTACAGGAACGAAACTAAATGGAGATACCGTAACAACCAGCGTTACCGTCGATAGTCAAACCGTTGAAACCTTTGGAGACGAAACTGTTAACCCCGTCTTTGCCGACTTCAAACAATTAGTATCTGTGACTTGGACACCAGGAACCACCCTAGTTGATAATATTGTTGCTCAAGAAGTCTTCCCAGATATTCCCACCGTTACGTTATCTCAAGATGGGTTTACAGGAAAATTATATGAACCTGGAGGAACCGTTAGTGATTTTCCTAATTTTGACAGCTTAAGTTATATTTCCACCGCTACCTTTAACAGTATTAATCAAACCAATGGTTCTGGTGGGTTTAGTTTCTTCCCCGCAAGTAGTATTCCTACTGATGATTTTGCAGCACAATGGAAAGGTACTTTAAACGTCACCAGTCCGGACCAAGAAGCGGTTAAAGTTACCTTCTATCTCACCAGCGATGATGGTTCACGACTCATTATTGATGGAGACTCAGACTTTACCTTAGATCATGGCGGTATTCATGGGTTCAGCGAAAAATCTCAAACCTTCTACCTCACCCCAGGAGAACATGACATTGAAGTAGACTTCTTTGAGAGAGGAGGAAACGCAGGAATTAAACTCGAATATGAAATTGATGGTTATCAGTCGAGACAGTTATTAGCAGTTACCCCAGAAGTTACTCCCGATCTTTCTTTAGCTGATGCAACTTCCATTATCATTGATACCGATGCTCTTACCATTAATGGGGTATCTGGTACAGAAGGCATCTTTACCACCGAGTTGATCGAAAACGGTACCATTGTTCAATTCCGTTTTGCAGGTAATATCGTCATTCCCGATAACACCACCATCACAGGTGTGGGTAGTAAAGGAATCTCTATCTACGCAGGAAATAATGTGGTTGTGGGAGATAATGTCACCTTTGATGTAGCAGGAGATGGCACAACAGCCGGTGCGGGTGGAGGTAGTGCATTTGCTGGAGGAACAGGAGGTGCTGGTAGTGATGGCGGTGCTGGTGGTGATGGCGGTACTGGCGGTACTGGCGGTGCGGGGGGTCGCTCTGACGGTAACTCTCGTTATGGTGGCGATCGAGGCAGTGCTGGAGATGATGGTGAAAGGGGTGGTTCTAGTGCCACCGCAACTACGGGTAATAACGGTCAAAGTGGAAACAATGGCATCAATGCGTCAAGTAGTGCCGGTTCAGCAGGTAGCGGAGGTGCTGGTGGAACTGGAAGAACTGGTGGTGCCGGCGGAGACGCTAATCAGGTAGGCGGTGCAGGAGGCCAGTTAGATGATGGGAATGGTTCACCTGGGGATGCTGGTGATAATGGCAACAACGGTGTCAATGGAGACAAGGGGGATGATGGTAATAACGGTTCTGCGGGTAGCAATACAGGAACAGGATTAGTGATCTCTGGTGGGGGTTCTGGTGGTTCCGGTGGTGGTGGCGGTGGTGCCTCCGGTGGTTCCGGTGGTGGCGGTGGAGAAGGCGGTGATGGCGGTGGAGGTGGTGCTGCTGATGAAGATGAAGAAAGAAATTACTTCTTAGGTATTTATACTGGTAGCGACTATGATGTTGATAGTGGTGACGGTGGCGGCGGCGGCGGTGGTGGTGCTGCCGGCGGCGGCGGCGGTGCTGGCGGTGCTGGCGGTGCTGGCGGTGACGGTGGTGCTGGTGGTGGTGCTTTAGAGATCCTGGCGAGTGGACAGGTTATCTTTGGCAGTAGTCTCTTGAGTGCAGAAGGCGGTGATGGAACGTCAGGAACTTCAGGAGGAACTGGGGGTAATGGAAAATCAGGTACTGGTGGCAGTAATGGTAGTCAAGGAGGTAATGGCAGTAGTGGCTCAAATAAACCTGTCTTGGCTGGTGGGACTGGAGGTGCTGGCGGTACTGGTGGTACTGGCGGTACTGGTGGTCTCACTACCGCTTCAGGAAGCGGTACTGCTGGTTCAGCAGGTAGTCCAGTCGGAAATGGTGGATCAGGAAACGTTAATGATGATGCAGGCGATGGGGCTGCTGGAGGTGCTGGCGGTACTGGAGGTGCTGGCGGTACTGGAGGAACAGGGGGTACTGGAGGAACTGGTGCTGGCGGTGCTGGTGGTACGATTAAGCTTTACGGTTCAGTGCTTGATGCCGATAATGCCACTGTCAATACCTCTGGTGGAACTGGCGCGCAAACTGGAGGCAATGGCCGCCTCATATTAGGAGGTAATACCATTAGTGGCAATCAACTGGCCGGAACGCCTAATACGGTTACCGGTGCTGCTAGTACCAGTACCTTTGATGGACCACGGGAAACCAATCCTTTTATCAGTGGGGGAACAGTTAGTGATACGCCGTTAATTGCTGATTTAGTCGGGGGTTCAGAGATTTACGGTTTATTAGATTCTTCTTTGTATGGCACAACGAATAACTTCCCCAGTTTCTTTAATACAACAAATCAACCCATTCCTACGGATGCAGTGGCTGCTGTGTATCGTTTAGATTTAGGCCCCACTGGATACGTTGATGACTATTTCGATATCGATAGTGATGTTGATTTCGATATGGTGCTATTTATGAACCTATCGGAGCAAACCTTACTCAACCCCCAACTAGGCATCGACCTTGATCAAACAAATACCAATTTCCTCAACCCTCTTTTAACTGGTGGTTGGTCACAAGATTCCATTTTCGGTGGAGACGGGGATCTTACCCTTGCTTCTCTCGCATCTGGGGACGTTTGGGCAACTTTAATTCCCAGTGATGATAGTTTATACATCAATGCTACAGTCAATGGCCCGACAAATAATATTAGTGGCGTTAACCTGGTTGATGGACAGTTTGCCTTCATTACAGACAAATCTCAAACCGCTTCTCGTAGTGATTTGACAGGGATTACTAATCTTATTCTCAGTCCCGACGGAAATCATCTCTATGGCATCAATACGGAACAAAATGCTTTAGTTGTGGTTAATGCGGATGACCTGTCTCAGCGTCAATTATTCACCGATGAAGAGAATGGCATAACTGGGTTAGAAGGGGTCAGTGCTATTTCTATTAGCGATGACGGAAACTATGTTTATGTCGCTAGTGCAGAGGATCAAGTTATTTCTGTATTCAGTCGCAACAGCAGCAATGGAAATCTAACGCTATTAGATGAAACACCTATTACGTCTGGCAACCTCGATGATCTTGAAGTAACCAGCGATCGCATTTATGTTAATGGGAATGCTACCCCTTCAGTTCGTATTGCAGGGGAAGGGTTAACCGCTAGTTTATATGTTACCGGTGGAACCATTGACAGTTTTGACGATATTAACGGGGTGACTCCTATTTCAACCCAAGTCATGACTTCTATCGATCAACCCAGTGGTGATACTAATTCGACGAATGGAAGCTTTGATGAGTTGGATGTGTCGGTTGCTCCTAGTAATGATTTTGCAGTCATTTGGGAAGGAGCGATCAATGTTATTAACCCCACTTCTAATAGTGATGTTGCTGTGACTTTCCATTTAGGAAGTGATGATGGCTCGATCCTCTATATTGATGGGGTAGAAGTCTTAAATCATGATGGTATCCACGGTTTTACCACAGAAACACAAACGGTTAATCTCACTCCAGGAAGCCATGATATTCGGGTAGAATACTTTGAAAGAGGTGGTGGTGCTGGTATCGAGCTTGATTATCAAATTTCTGGTCAATCTCAACAACCGTTAACCACTGCTCCAGAAACCTCTACAACAAGCGGTATTCTTGCGTTTGGACGGGATACAACGGGAAATCTAACAACTCCAGCATTGTCTTATAGTAATGCAGATATCACTGAATTTAGCGTTAGTGGCGATGAAACGTTGATTTACGCAGCTACCAGTAATAATGAGTTAAGGGTGATTAATGCTGCTGATCTCAGTGAAAATCAAATCATTACGGGTACAAACAAAGGATTAATCGATATTACAGACATAACGGTTAGTAACGATGATCAGTTTGTTTATGTATTGAGCGAAGATAGCGGTACTTTAGCCATTTATCAACGCAACGGAACTCAATTAAATGATACTCCTGTTCAATTACTACAAGAGGGAGTTGATGGAATTAAAGGGTTAGCAGGTGCTACGGGTTTAACCTTTGCTCAGTCTGGAGATCAAACCTATGTCTATGTTACCAGTGCTGTAGAATCGAGTTTGACCGTATTTGAAGCCGATACTACTACTGGCGAACTCACCTTTGTACAAATCTTACGCAGCTTACCAGGGTTAGACTTCTCTAGTGATGTGGTAAGCGATGGAAATCAGGTTTATGTGGCTTCTACCGATGGTTTTGCCTTAGATCAAGGGGGAATTGCTTCCTTTACCATTAACGATACAACGAACCTTGAACCCGAACAGTTAAGCATTACTTTCAATAATATTAACGAATTAACCGTTAATACTGGTTCTCAAGGGGATTATATCAATCAAATTAATCCTGCTGATGTTACCACTTTAAACATTAATACAGGAGAAGGATCTGATGTCGTTGAACTAGAAGCGATCGCCAACACCACTAACCTTAATACAGAAGGGGGAGACGATATTGTTACGGTAACGGATGATGATGATAGTGATGTCACCTTAAACGTCAACAGTGGCAATGATGATGATACCGTTACCTTAACTCAGGTACAAGGAACCATCAATGTTACCAATAGTAACGGCACTGATCAGGTTATCTTACAAGATGTTGGTGGGGATGTTACCGTAACCGGTGGAACAGTAACCGATGAAGTGACAGTTAATAACAGTGTTGTCGATAACTTAACCATTGATACTAATGAAGGTGCTGATACCGTTGAGTTACTAGCAGTAACGATTAATAATACTGGATCTGTAACAACAGGTAGTGACGATGACACCGTTACCTTAGTTAATGTTACGGGACTTGATACCGTTAACACTGAAGACGATGAAGACACTGTTACGATTACAGGGGTTAACAATGATAGTGGTGTTACGACTATCAGTACCAGCAGTCAAAGCGATCAAGTTACGGTGCGATCGAGTTCTACTGTGGTGAATAAGGTAACGGTGAATACTCAAGGAGATACGGATACTATCTTCTTACAAAGTGCCAACGCAACAGATGAGATTACAGTTAATGGGGGAGGGAATGATGATACCTTCCAAGTGACCGGACAAAATATTGTCGATGGCGCAAATATTACCTTAAATGGAAGCAGTCAAAGTAGTCAGGATACCCTTAACTTTAATTCAGGTACTGGCTCTATTTTAGCCTTCAACGCCAATAGTAGTACCGTTGCTGACAATACCCCCGTAACCCCTGATGGACAGGTGAAAGTTGATGGAAATGGACTGATTAAATATAGCAATATTGAATCTATACCAGGGTTTGAAGCGACGTTTGCCACTATCTCTAGTTCCTTAAGCATCAATGAAGGTGATAATGTTACCTTGGTTGGATCAGCGACACCTGGCACTACATCAAGCAGCAGTAATATTACCATTGAGTCAGCCGTTTGGATCTTAACTATCGGTGCAGAAACTCGCTCTATTGCTATTACCCTTCCCACCGCTAATAGTGATGGTAGCGTTGATATTAGCACAACCCTCGACTGGGATGCTTTATCAAGTCTGGGAGTCAGCAATGATGGTGTTTATGTCCTTACCCTAGAAGTCACCGATAGTGCAGGAACCGTTGCTAATGATTCAACCACTCTGATCGTCAATAATACTAACCCTACCGCTACGATTATTCAACCTAGCAGTTTGATCTTTAATGAAGGTGATAACATTCAATTTGAAGCAAGTGCCAGTGATCCCAGTAGCGATACTTTAACCTACAGTTGGAACTTTGGAGACGGGACGATTGTAAATAATGTGTTGCAACCTCTTCATACTTACGAAGATGATGGTGACTATAGCGTGATCTTTACCGTAAAAGATGATGATACAACAGACACTAAATCCATTAATTTAACTATTAATAATGTTAATCCAATCGCTAAAGCAGGTGATGACATAACCGCAGAAGAAGGTTCAACCTTCACCCTTTCAGGAAGTGCTACAGAAGTAGGTAATGATACCTTTACCTATGCTTGGGATCTCGATAATAATGGAACCTATGAAACATCTGGCCAAACTGTATCCCATTCTTTTGCTGATAATGGATTATACACCGTTGGGTTAGAAGTTACTGATGGAGACGGTGGGGTTGATACTGATACGGTTAACGTCACTGTTACCAATGTTGCTCCGACTGCAACCATCGACAATATTACCAGTATTCGACGCGAAGGAACGCCTATTATTGTCACAGCTAGTGCTAATGATATAGCAGGAGACAATGATACTTTAACCTATCTCTATGAAGTCTTTAAGAATGGAGATACCACAACCTTTGCTACTGAGTCAGGAATAGATCAAACCAGCTTTACCTTTACTCCTGATGATAACGGTAGTTACGAAATTCAACTAACTGTTAGTGATGAGGATGGAGGTGAAACCATTACCTCTCAAACCATCACCGTTAATAATGTAGCACCCACCATTAACACCCTTACTATTCCGACTAACATCAGCGAAGGAGTCAGTGCCGAGTTTACTGCGACTGCAACAGATGTAGGGGATGATACTTTAACTTATACTTGGAACTTTGGAGATGGTAGTGATGCTGTTGAGGGACAAACTGTAATCCATCAATACGACGATAATGGCAGTTATACCGTTACTTTAACGGTTACAGACGAAGATGGGGGAACCAGGATTCAAACTCGCTCTATTACCGTTAATAATGCTTCTCCAGTGGTTAATGCAGGTTTAGATCAAACCAGTGATGAGGGTGCAACTGTCGCCTTTAATGGTAGTTATAGTGATCAAGGTTCTCTCGATACCCATACGGTTGTTTGGGACTTTGGAGATGGGAATAGTAGCACCGATAGTTTAACTCCCACTCATACCTATACTCAAGATGGGGTTTATACCGCCACTCTCACTGTGACAGATAATGATGGTGCGAGTAACAGCGATCAAATTGTGGTTACAGTTAATAACCTTTCTCCCCAAAATGTTAATGCAGGGGACAATCAACTAATTGATGAAGGTGACTCTGTTACCTTTACGGGAAGTTTCGACGATCCTGGTATCTTAGATACTCATACTATTGTTTGGGACTTTGGAGATGGCAATAGTACAACGGGTACTTTAACGCCTACTCATACCTATACTCAAAATGGGGACTATACTGTAACTCTCACTATTACCGATGAACAAGGTGCTTATGCTAATGATACTTTATCAGTAACGGTTACTGCATTATCCGTTCCTCAAAATGTCGAAGCAGGATCGATTCAAGTTGGAAATGAAGGGGACGCTATGAACTTTAATGGTAGCTTTAATGTCTCTAAACCGATGGAAAACTACACGATTGAGTGGAACTTTGGAGATGGTAGTAGTACAAGCGGTACTTTAACCCCCAACCATACATATAGCAGTGATGGCATCTATACTGTAAGGCTTACTGTTACTGATAATAATAGCTTACAAAGTAATAGTGATACTTTGACAGTTTATGTTAATAATGTTGCCCCTAGTTTAACCATTTCAGGGGATGATTCTCTTAACGAAGGTGGAACTTATACGCTAACTTTAGGAACCATAACTGATCCTGGTCAAGAAACTTTAATTAGTTATACCATTAACTGGGGTGATGGAAATATTGAAACGATTTTAGCTGAGAATCTTAATAGCGATCGCACGCTAACTCATATTTATAATGATGAGGATAGTAACCCAACAATTCTGATTAATTTGACTGATGAAGAAGGGACTTATAATAACGTAGCAAGTAAGTCCATCACTGTTAATAATGTGGCTCCTGGTTTAGACATTTCAGGGAATGAAATGGTAGATGAAGGGTCAGTTTATACTCTAACGTTAGGTGAAGTAAGTGACCCAGGAAATGATACAGTAACTAACTATATTATTGATTGGGGTGATGGAAATATTGAAACCATTTTAGCTGAAGATTTAAACAGCGATCGCACCATTACTCATATTTATGAAGATGATAGTAATCCAACAATTCTAGTGAGTTTAACTGATGAAGACGGAACTTATAATAATGTAGTGAGTAAGTCTATCACCGTTAATAATGTGGCTCCTGATTTAGAAATTTTAGGGGATGAAATGGTCGATGAAGGCTCGATTTATACCTTAACTTTAGGAACAGTGAATAATCCAAGTAACACAACTTTAATTAGTTATACGATTAACTGGGGTGATGGAAATATTGAAACCATTTTAGTTGAGGATCTTAACAGCGATCGCACCATTACTCATATTTATGAAGATGATAGTAATCCAACAATTCTAGTGAGTTTAACTGATGAAGACAGAACTTATAATAATGTGGCAAGTAAGTCCGTCAACGTTAATAATGTGGCTCCTGGTTTAGACATTTCAGGGAATGAAATGGTAGATGAAGGGTCAGTTTATACTCTAACGTTAGGTGAAGTAAGTGACCCAGGAAATGATACAGTAACTAACTATATTATTGATTGGGGTGATGGTAATATTGAAACGATTTTAGCTGAGGAAATAAATAGCGATCGCACTGTCACTCATGTTTACAATAATGGGAATAGTAACCCAGCAATTTTAGTGAGTTTGACCGATGAAGATGGCACTTATAATGTTGCTAGTAAATTGATCACTGTTAATAACATTATTCCCGATATTTCTATCGATGATATTGTTATTGATCGTAATGTTGATGATAACAATGTGGCTATTTTTACGATTAATCTTGACCAACCTTCTAACGAGACTGTGACGTTAGATTTTACTACCCTTGATGGAACAGCAAAAGCTGGATTAGATTATACACAGCAACAAGGACAGTTAATCTTTACCCCTGGACAAATCACTCAAACAGTATCAGTTCCACTCCTTGAACCCTTAAGAGGTGATATCAATGGAGATGGTGAAGTTAACCGAACTGACTTTGATTTATTAGTCGCTACTCGCCGAGAACCTTTCAACTCCACTCAAAACATTAGCAAAACATTTTCTCTTTCTTTGACCAACATTCAAGGTGCGTCTACAGTTAATGCTTCTGGAGTAGGAACATTCTTTTATGATCCACGAGATTTGAATAATGACGGAGAAATAACTTTGTTAGACATTAGGTTATTAGGACTGCTAATTTAACCTGAGTTCGGGTTACGTAAATTGAGGTAAAACCCAGTCCATTTTTGGGGAGCAGCGTAAAATACAGAGGAATAGCTCTTTTCTTATAATTGAATCATTTTTTTCCATTTCATATAAGTTATTGATAATGCTGTCCCATCTTGACGAGAGACCCCGCCGAGGTTTCCTCGGCATGGGAATGCTCGCTCAACCCCTGATTATATAAGGCTTGTAAACCCTCAGTGTCGCCTTCCTAGAATTAATTTACTAATTCCCACGCTAATTTAGCTGCACCTACCATTCCCGCTTGATTTCCTAATTTAGCGGTTAATAATTGTAAATTTTCACGGGAACTGGACAAAACTCGTCTCTCTATTTCTTGTAAGGTAGCTGGGAAAAAAAACTTTGTACTACCACTAATACCTCCACCAATAACAATGGCTTCTGGAGTCAAGACATAAATTAAACTAGCTAACCCGGCACCTAATAAACAACCATAATTATCCCAAAATTTCAAAGCTTCTTTGTCACCTGTTTCGGCTAATTTTCCCAGTTCGGCTGGTTCTTTCCCCGTCATACGACGAATGGCTCGAATTGACCCATATTGTTCTAACGATCCATTATTGCCACTGTTACACATCGGACCATCAAAATTGAGGGTAATTAATCCTAACTCTCCTGCTGCTCCTAAATGACCGGTAAATAGATGACCATTGAGGATAATTGCCCCTCCGACTCCCGTCCCCAAGGTTAACATAATCAGGTTGTCATAGTCTTTTCCGGCACCTAACCAAGCTTCTCCTAACCCTGCACAGTTAGCATCATTAGCAATGATGGTGGAAATGCCTGTTTTTTGTTCTAACCAGTCTGCTAGGGGTACATCTTGCCATCCAGCTAGGTTAATGGCAACTTTAGCAATTCTACCGTCTTTATCGGCTGGCCCTGGGGTTCCGATGCCTAAAGCCAGACAATTTTGCTCCTGAGTCAGTTGAGCGATCGCTTCAATTATCGTTTTAACCACTGCTTCAGGGGTTGAGGGTTGAGGGGTGTTAACGGTGAGGGAATTAATACAAGTACCATCTTCTAGAAACTGTCCAAGTTTAATGGCAGTCCCACCGAGATCAAGACCAACAACTGAGGGTTTTTCCATCGTAATTCGTATAAAAATTGTGTGGCTTTAAATAGAGTTAAACACTCATTATATAGTTAGGGAAGGTATTTTTGAACCACAGTCCACCCGGTTAAACTTACCATAGCAAAGCTCAAAAAAAGTAGGATGTTTGTGCCAATATGTAACCAGCGCATTCTCGGTTTTTCTGCACTGATTTGTGTCGCAGCAGTAGCAGAAATTAACACTAAAACAACAGTTAATAATCCAACAAATAAGTGCGGAGAATGGCCTAAACTTCCGTAATGTCCTAAGGTTCCCACTAGACCAATGACTAATAATAATAACACCAAAATTACCATGATTGAACCAATAATATAATGAACCGAACGTAGCCATACTGGAGAAGATGCTTTGCTATTACGACCATAAAACATCCATCCTCCCGATAACCCTAATAAGACGTAGGCAAATAAAGATAAACCCATTGACCAAGCAGCTATTTTCCATAGCCATAGAAAAGATGGTAAATTCATAGTTGATAGTTATTGACTCTGCTATTCTGTCCTACAGAATTTTATTGTAAAATATTTTAACTAGCCACCGATACTTTATAACTGAAAAAAAAAGCCCCAATGGGGCAATCTCAGCTAGATTTTTTTCAAAGATGAATTGTCATTATTCGACCTTCTAAACTAATGCAGCTTTTAAATTAGAGAATGGATAGTTGTTTTTATCATCGGGTTGTATGGTTTGTTTTTTATTAGTAGAAGCAGTGATAGAAACAAATTCTTCCTCTATTTCGTCATCGCTTCCATCGCTTATACAAAGACGTTCACAAGGAATAGTATCTGAGAGAATGGCACTAGCCATCATTCCTGTATGAATTTCCAGTTGTGCTTTCGGTAAAGCTTCAAATACAAGGCGTTGTCCTGGAAAAACAACCCGTTCAAAATACCAGTTTTCTATGTTGGTAATACGAGCAACTTGAATGTGATTCGTTGCATTTACATAGCAGCAAAGTAGTACGTTTCTTTGCCCAGTTGGAATGGGATCAAGGATCTGAGCCATAATAATTTAGGCAATTTAGTTTCTGATTGTTCATTTCTTCTTTACCCTAACACTCAGCGATCCCCATTAGCTGTAATCAATATTACATTCAATATTTTTCTTGCAGACTATGACATACTACTGCGGTATTATGATATAATATGTTATCAAATTGTAAAGCATTTTTCAAGTATTCTGACCTAAGCAAAAAGCCCTATTTTAGCCACTGTTAGCCGATCACCTCTTCAAAAATCGACTTGCTGGCTGGTCAAAATATCGTTAAAGTTAAGATATATTACAACTTCTCAGTTATCCGAGCAAGGACAAATAACTTTACAAAAGTGGGGATCGCTGGCTACGCAACAGGCACAAGGCAACAGGCACAAGGCAACAGGCAATCAAAGCTTAATTACCTTCAGACCAGTCTTAAGCTGAATTGGTAGTTATGTATTAAAGGCGATCGCTACTAACCTTAACTGATAACAAAGCTGAATTTTAAAATAATTATGACCAAAACACAGCGTATCCTCTATTGTCGCCTTCCCTGTAACCCCATCTTTCCCATTGGGGTCGTCTATTTAGCCGATCACGTTCATAAGCTATTTCCTGAAATTGAGCAGAAAATCTTTGATTTAGGCACTGTTCCCCCTTTAGATTTCAAAAAAGCTTTAGATAATTGCATTGATGAATTTAAGCCCACTTTACTCGTCTTTTCTTGGCGAGATATTCAAATTTATGCTCCAGTGGGAGGAAGAGGAGGCAACCCCCTACAGAACGCCTTTGAATTTTACTATGCTAAAAACCCTTTTATCCGTCTGCGAGGAGCATTAGGAGGGTTAAAAGTCACCACTGCATACTACAGTGAGTTATGGCGTAATTTAGGGCTAATTAAACGGGGTTTGAAGCGGGCCAAACGGTATCAACCTGACGCGCGTTTAGTGGTTGGAGGTGGTGCAGTTAGCGTATTTTATGAACAGTTGAAAACGGGGCTACCTTCGGGAACCATTGTATCAGTTGGGGAAGGAGAAACTTTACTACAAAAATTGCTCAGTGGTCAAGATTTTTCTGACGAAAGGTGTTATGTTGTGGGAGACAATGAGCCACGCGATCGCTTAATTCATGAGTCTCCAACTCCCCTAGAAAAAACTGCTTGTAACTACGACTATATTAAAACCATTTGGCCAGAATTTAACTATTATTTCCAAGAAAATGACTTTTATATTGGGGTACAAACTAAGCGCGGTTGTCCACATAATTGTTGTTATTGTGTTTACACAGTTGTAGAAGGTAAACAAGTCAGAATTAACCCTGCTGATGAAGTTGTTAAAGAAATGCGTCAACTTTATGACAGAGGAATTCGTAATTTTTGGTTTACCGATGCTCAATTTATTCCAGCGCGTCGCTTTATGAAAGATGCAGAGGAGTTATTAGAAAAAATCTTAGCTTCTGGAATGACAGACATTCATTGGGCTGCTTATATTCGTGCTGATAATCTAAACCCATACTTGTGTAAATTGATGGCACAAACGGGGATGAATTATTTTGAAATTGGTATTACTAGCGGTTCTCAAGAATTAGTTCGTAAAATGCGGATGGGTTATAACTTACGCACCGTTTTGCAAAATTGTCGAGACTTAAAAGCAGCCGGGTTTAATGATTTAGTTTCCGTTAATTACTCTTTTAATGTCATCGATGAAACTTTTGATACTATCCGTCAAACCATTACTTATCATCGAGAGTTAGAGGCTATTTTTGGGGCCGATAAAGTTGAACCTGCTATCTTTTTCATCGGGTTACAACCTCATACCCATCTAGAAGAATATGCTTTTGAAAAGGATATCTTAAAACCTAATTATAACCCCATGAGTTTAATGCCTTGGACAGCGAAAAAGTTATTATGGAATCCTGAACCTTTGGGATCATTTTTTGGGGAAGTTTGCTTACAAGCATGGCAACGAAACCCCAATGATTTTGGCAGGGAAGTCATGGATATTTTAGAAGAAAGATTAGGCAAAGCAAACTTAGAAGATGCTTTATCTGCACCCATCAAAGACACGAAAAAACAGTTAGTGTTAACTTAATTAGTAGGGTGGGTTTTACCCACCTTCTTCATTAATATTAATATTCATCGTTCAGCTTAAAAAATCTGTTTAGCTGTCAAACTTAATTCAGGAAATACAATAGATTGATGAATAGTATCTTCTCCTCTAAACTGTTTCACTTGATATTCTCCATCAATTAGCTGATAAATAGAAATGGTTAGTTGTTTAGGTTGTCCAATAAAATGCAAGAAAAGTTAACAATAATTTATGATGGTTCGGCTTTTTATCCAGAAGACGAGATCACATTTAGAACCTAATACTCATTACACCATTCAAATTATTTCTAAAGAAAAATCACAAAAAACAATAACTAAAAATGCTTGGGATCTTCTCAAAGAAATGACAGGAACTTATGAAACATCCGAACACTGATCAAGTGAACACGATCATTATTTATACCAAATCCGCTTATTTTAGTAGAGTAACGTTTTTTCTCCCCACTCCCTGCTCCCTGCTCCGAAAGTTAATACTATACTATCTAAAGCGGATCTAGTATTAGACGGTACACTGAAAAAAGATAATGATTAATCACTCAAAAGAGATTTTTTCTAAAAACTGTTTTTATTCGAGCAAGTTTTCAACCCTTATTACGATAAATAAATATTTAACATCACAATAACCATCGAACCTATCCGCTAAAATAAAACAGAGTAGTCAAAAAAACAAACCCTATAAACTTTTGTACTTCTGACTTCTAATTTCTAACTTCTGACTTCCAAACTATGACCCTTACCACTCCCGTCGACTTCCAGGATAGCTTTGATATCATCGTAGTGGGTGCTGGCCATTCCGGGTGTGAAGCAGCCCTCGCAGCAGCCCGTTTAGGGTGTCGTACCCTGATGTTAACCCTCAACCTTGATCGCATTGCTTGGCAACCCTGTAACCCCGCAGTGGGAGGCCCAGCGAAGTCTCAGTTAACCCATGAAGTGGACGCTTTGGGGGGAGAGATCGGAAAAATGGCTGATCGCACCTATTTACAAAAACGGGTTCTCAACTCCTCACGGGGACCAGCAGTATGGGCGTTACGGGCCCAGACGGATAAGCGAGAATATTCGGCAGTGATGAAGGAAATTGTCGAAAATCAAGAAAATTTAAGCATCCGTGAAGGAATGGTCACGGATCTGGTATTAGGTAAGAATGATGAAGTGATCGGCATTCAAACCTATTTCGGCACTTGTTTCCAGGCCAAAGCTGTTATTTTGACCACCGGAACCTTTTTAGGGGGTCGCATTTGGATCGGTAATAAGTCCATGGAAGCAGGTAGGGCCGGAGAGTTTGCTGCGGTGGGTTTAACGGATACTCTTAATGACTTGGGGTTTGAAACCGGACGACTGAAAACCGGAACCCCGGCCAGGGTAGATAAGCGATCGGTTGACTATTCTAAGTTAGAACCCCAACCCCCCGATGAAGAGGTACGCTGGTTTAGTTTTGATCCTGAAGTTTGGGTCGAAAAAGAACAAATGAATTGTTATTTAACCCGAACCACTACTAAAACTCATCAACTGATCAAAGATAACTTACATTTGTCTCCTATTTATGGCGGTTTTATTGATTCAAAAGGGCCTCGTTATTGTCCGTCTATTGAGGATAAAATTGTTAGGTTTGCGGATAAAGAAAGCCATCAAATTTTTATCGAACCCGAAGGAAGAGAAATTCCAGAATTATATATTCAAGGGTTTTCTACTGGGCTACCGGAAAATATACAATTAGCCATGTTAAGAACCCTACCAGGGTTAGAAAATTGTGTTATGTTGCGCCCTGCTTATGCTGTAGAGTACGATTATTTACCTGCGACCCAATGTTACCCAACTTTGATGACTAAGAAGATTCAAGGATTATTTTGTGCTGGACAAGTTAACGGAACAACGGGTTATGAAGAAGCAGCAGCGCAGGGTATTGTTGCCGGGATAAATGCGGTTAAATTTGTTAAAAATGAAGAGATGATTATTTTTCCTAGAGAAGAAAGTTATCTAGGGACTTTAGTTGATGATTTATGCACAAAGGATCTAAGAGAACCTTACCGAATGTTAACCTCTCGGTCAGAATATCGTTTGATTTTACGGTCTGATAATGCAGATCAAAGAATGACTCCGTTAGGGCGAGAAATTGGTTTAATTGATGATCGTCGTTGGGCATTATTTGAACATAAACAAGCCAATATTGTGGCTGAAAAAGAACGACTTTATGAAACAAGAATTAAAGAAAGGGATGAGGTGGCAATTAAGATTGTCAATGATACTCAACAGAAGATTAAAGGGTCAGCAACTTTAGCCGATTTATTACGTCGTCCTAAGTTTCATTATCAACATTTAGAAAAGTATGGCTTAGGAAATCAAAACTTAACAATAGTAGAAAAAGAAGGAGCAGAAATTGATATTAAATATTCAGGTTATTTGAAACGGCAACAAATTCAAATTGATCAAATTACCCGACATAGCAATAAAAAATTGCCCTCAGACCTCGATTATATGGCGATAGATACCCTTTCTATGGAAGCAAGAGAAAAATTGACCAAAGTTCGTCCTTTGACCCTTGGCCAAGCTTCTCGTATCGGTGGAGTAAATCCTGCGGATATTAATGCTTTATTGGTTTATTTGGAATTGCGATCGCGTTATCAATCAGTATAAATTTTCAAGTACACAGAACTTTGACATCTCCTTTAATTGAAATTCAAAGGATTATAAACAGTTGTGGTTCGAGTGGTTAGAAACGCACTCTCAGAACGTTTACGATATGATTTAGTTATGTTCTTATACAAATCATACCGATTAGTGAGTGATTAAAGTCAGTGTAGAGAAATTAAGATCCTAATTATAATTTTAACCAGTCAAGATACCATGATAGATTGCATTTGTGCTAAATTAGCTGGGGCAATAGATTTTCTGGCAAAACCTCCTGAATCAGCAGTTTCATTACAAATGTTGAATCGCTTATTACTTCACTAAATTAATTCTGGCTTAATCATTAGTTTATAATTGTCGCATAAATTTTTCTTATAGTTGAACTATCATTAAGGAAGTAGGCTAAATTATCTCTGCTTAATTCCTTTAATTGTTATGTCACAAAGGTGCATAACCAGCCGAAAGCTAACAAAGTGAATTAAGATGAAAAAACAGGTTGCTGTCAGCATTCTTGCCCTATCTTTGGGTTTATTTCCCTTTCAAACCACCCAAGCAGCATGGGACTCACCAACTTTATCAGCCGTTAGTAATGGACTAGACGCATTTTGGGGAGGAATTTTGACCCGTTTAGGGATACGCTATACTTATCCGATGGTTTATTCCCACCGAAATATTGAGTTGACTCCTTGTGGTCCTTCATTATTAGCCCATTATTGCTCTGATTCTAACACTATTCATCTAAATATGGTTCAAATGGATAAATTAGTTGAAAGAGTCGGTGATTCTGCTGGTTTTTTCTCCTTAGCCCACGAATATGGTCATTCTGTGCAAAAACATTTAGGAATTCTTGACAAGAATTTGCCTATTGTGGTTTTGGAATTGCAAGCTGACTGTTTAGCAGGGGCATTTTTTGCTGCTACTGATGAGTTGGGAATATTAGAACCTGGAGATTTAAAGGAAGGGGCGATGACTGCTATGATGACAGGGGATTATGACTATGAACATACTCATCATCATGGAACCCCTGAACAACGAGGAAGGGCATTTTTAAGTGGATTTAATGACCCGAAATCTTGTTTTCAATAGAGATTAATACTCTTATTTAATTGTGTTTATTTATCAGGTAACTGATATTGAGACACAATTTTTTTTGCATAGTTAGGAACATGATTATCTAACTTTTCAGGATGATTCCGTTTTACATATAAATAATTACGAGTGAAATGGGAATCAATAGAAAAACGGGCATATTCTAATCCTTTAGGTCCAACTCTTTCAATGACCACTCCCATTAATTTAGCAGCCCACATGGGTAAGGTTACTCCTTTATCATAAGCCGGAATACTTTGTTGAACGGCTTGTTTTCTATCTCCCTGGGAAATAACAGGTTTAGTATTTATTTGGTCTTCTACTAAGGCGAACATTTCTTTTCCTTTATCATTACGAACCATAATCCATTGCCAACCAAATTCTGCTCCCATATAGCCCACTACTAAGTCAGCTAAGGAGTTAACATAATCAAAACAACTCATGCAAGAAGGGGCAAAAACATCTTTTAATTTGTTAGTTTTTAAGCCAAAAAATGGGACTTTTTCAATTGAACCATCTTCATGTTTAAAATGAACTCGAAAATCCTGCATAAACTCATAATGAACCACTGTATCGGGAGATTGACTGGTGGTTTCTAAGAATTTTTGTAATCCCTCACGAGTCACATTATCTACACAGGGGGTTCCTAATACATACAATTTTTTTAACCCTAATTCTTTTTCTACTGTCCGTAAAGCTTGTATTTGACAGCCCACTCCAATAACTAATAAGCGTTTTAAGTTAGATTCTTTGATTTGTTCTAAAATAGATAAATTGGGTGATAAGGTGGGTTTATTTACTCTAGCAGCCAAAACTTCTTCAGAAGTTCTAGCGATTACTGGCATGGGTTGAAATCTATCTTCTTTTGTATTTTGGACACAAACCACCCCTTCAACAATTCCCTTATCTAACATTTCACAAGCAATGCTACTAACTATTCCTGTCCATTGTGCGCCTTCAATGGGTTCTTTTTTTCGGGCTGCCATCATCTCTTGATGAACCCCAAAATAACAGTCATTTTCATCTTCTAAATTGCGACTTTTTCCGTGAGCAATTGTTTCTAATTCTGCGATTTGTTGATTTATAAATGCACAAGCTTCTTTAACATAATGAATATAATAGGTATCACATAACCCACACTCACTACAGAGTTCTTTTGCGGGACGACGACTACCAGGTTTAAGGGCTTTTGCTTTGCTGTGAGGGTGAATAGATGTCATAGATTAAACTATTTGTTAAACAAAAGTAATTACATTGAATCAGTGAACAGTGAATAGTATATATGATATTAGATTACGCTATTATCGTCAGTAATTGTTTTCTTTGTAAACTAATGTAACAAAGTTTAGTATAGCTACTCTTTTGTGCTTAAAATTTCTCTTTAATCTTAAGCTATAATTTGGAATAATAAACTAATATAACATCTATTTATTATTCATCCATTCTATCCAACTATCATTGAAAATAGCTTGATAAATGGGATTATGAACCTTTAAATATTGGTCATCTTTAATAATGAGTCCTGACAAAATAAGTTCTCTAATTTCTTCATCGTCAGTAATGGTATAATAAGGGTTATGTAATATTTCTTGATACCGTTTTAACAGTTGTTTTTTATCAAGAGAACTTTTTAAAATCCGATCGCGAATCGTTCTTAAATGTTCCGGTTCATCTTGACATTCCCAATTGTCTATAATCTGCGATCGCACAAATTCTGTAACCCATTGATATTCCTGATCTTCAGGTATTTCTACAGAAGAGTTATGAATTAACTGGCAAATTTTTTGAGTTAAAAATGGTTGACCATTTGTCCAATATAAAACAGCTTTTAATACCGCTTTGGGATGCTTCACTTTAGATTTTAATCCTTCTAATAAAGGTTGTGCTTCATGAAATTGAAACCCTTTTAAATGAATCACTTGACCAATGTTGAAGGGAGTTCGTTGTTTATCTTCTAATAGTTGAGAAGGAGTAGCAACCCCTAATAACGCAAAACTAAGTCGTTTATAATCAGGATTATCAGCCCTTTTATTATAACAACTTCTCAAAAAAATAAAGAAGTCATCTATCGGAAAATCTAAACTTAATACACTATCAACTTCATCTATAAAAATAACAATATTTGTAGAAATATTTGGTAGAACAACCCGATGAATTAATTCGCCCAAACACTGTACAGGGGATAAAAAATCATATTCTTTTAACCATTCTTTAAAATTCACTTTATCCAATAAATTTAGACCGCTTAGTAGTATATAAGTAAATCCTGCATACCATTTTTTTATAGTTAATTGTCGATTACCAATTTCTGATAAATCGATAGCTACACAAGCAAAATTTTTAGATTGGAGTCGTTTCATAATTTGAACACGAAGACTCGATTTACCCATTTGTCTGGCATTTAAAATATAACAAAATTCTGCGGACTTTAAAGCTTTATAAA